>JAQCEJ010000191.1 GCA_027618475.1 Planctomycetota bacterium
GCGTACTATCGGCAGGTGCCCTAGGATACAGCTTATACCGTCTGCGCGATTCGCTCGCAGACAAGACCGTGCCGTTGACCGGTATGATGGCTTCACTGGTATTTGCCGGTCAGATGATTAATTTTCCGTTGCCCGGTGCCGGAGTTTCCGGTCACTTGATCGGCGGGGTGCTCTGCGCCAGCATTCTTGGCCCGTGGGCCGGTTGCCTCGCAATGACACTCGTGCTCGCTGTGCAATGCGTTCTTTATGCTGACGGCGGTTTTCTCGCGCTCGGGGCCAATGTGCTGAATATGGGAGTCGTCAGCACATGGGGAGGATACGCCGTCTTGATGGCGGCACAGTCGCTATTCGGCAAAACCCCCCGAGGACTGGTCTTTGCCGCAATGACGGCATCGTGGATGAGTGTAATGGCCGCTGCGGCGCTGTTTTGCCTCGAATTACGACTTTCGTACGTGTCGAGCGATTTCAACTTCTCGCGCATCTTTGGATTTATGGTGTTTTTTCACGCGCTGATCGGCATCGGCGAAGCGGCGATCACCGGCAGCGTTCTCCGTTTCGTATTGGTCCATCGTACCGATCTCGTTCGGACGGTATCGGCGCCGTCGGCTTCGATCCCAACGAGTATTGGCCGCTTCGTTGTCGCTGGATTGACCGTCTCGTTCGTGGTCGCTGCGTTTCTAGCTCCATTCGCCTCGGAATTTCCAGACGGCCTCGAAGCCGTAGGTGAGCGAACCGGATTCAGCGAACTCGCCGATCCCCCAAAGGTGTTCTTGCTCGACGATTATGCTGTACCCGGGTTGCCCGAACAATGGTCGGCGGCATCGGTTTCGCTAGCGGGAATATTGGGCGTCGCAGCCGTGATGGGTATTGCCTGGCTGACGGGAAAAGCCTGGAAGTTGGCAACGTTTTCAGCGAAGGCAACCGATGGCCGGTAATTATTGGGACCGCTATGCCCGCGAGATGTCGGTGTGCCACCGATTGCCGACCGGATTGAAGTTGTCGTTAACATTGACGGTCATACTGCTCGGTTGTCTCATTCCCGTCGAACATTGGCCTGTGCATATTCTATTGCTGAGTCTGGTTTTTGCGGGACAATCGCTTGCGGGAATTTCGGTCAGCTATTTGGTCAAACGGCTCAGCTTATTTCTGCCGATGATATCGATTCTCTCGTTGTCGCTGCCGCTATCACACGGCGGGTCTGCCGGTTGGATCATCGCGGCATCGATTTTTCTGCGCGGCGCACTTGCCTTCATGGCCATGTTATGGCTTGTAAACGTCACGACGACCGATCAGATGTTAGAGACGATGCGCCGCTACGGTATGCCGGCAATCGTTGTCGCTACGCTCGCGTTTATGTACCGTTATTTGTTTCTGGCGTGGGACGAACGAGATCGCATGCTGCAAGCACGTCGGGCCAGAACGTTCGGCACTCCCACGGTTCGTCAACGTTGGCAATTGGGAACGCAATTGATTGGGATGTTACTCATCCGATCGATGTCTCGCGCCGAACGCATCTATGGCGCAATGTGTGCACGAGGCTGGAACGGAACGGTTCATCATTGGGATTCGCCCGTTACCGCTGAAACCGTAGGCCGGATCCAAAGGAAGGCGGGTTGAGACAATGCCCGCATCAGGATCAGCTGCAAGTGAATCGAGCGCCGCGATTTCCGTTCGCCGACTGAATTTTGCATACGCCGGTGATCGGTCGGCCCTTACCGATGTCAGTTTCGATGTGCAGCGCGGAGAAATTGTCGCCATCGTCGGCCCCAGCGGTGCCGGAAAGTCAACGCTGCTGATGCATTTAAACGGATTGCTTCCGGCTGACGTTCCGCGCCGACGCGATGCCGATGAACCGGCCATTACGATTGCCGGCCAAACCATCGTGCGCGAGAACCTGCCTAATATTCGTCGGTTTGTCGGATTTCTGTTTCAAGATCCCGACGATCAGCTCTTTTGCCCAACGGTCGGCGAAGACGTTGCATTTGGTCCATTGAATCTCGGCTGCTCACAGGCGGAAGTTACCAAACGGGTCATCGAAAGCCTGACAGCGGTGAATCTCGCCGATGCGATTTCTCGAAGCACGCTGCAACTCAGCATGGGAGAACGTAAGCGTGTTTGTCTGGCCGGTGTGCTGGCGTGTCGGCCGGAGGTTCTTGCTCTCGATGAGCCGTTCAGCAATCTCGACCCCCGAGCCAGGAATAATTTGCTCGACTGCCTTCGCCAGTTCGACGGAACAATCGTACTGACGACCCACGACCTCGACGTCGTCGTCGAATTTTGCACTCGCGTGCTGGTGCTCGATAACGGCTGCCTGCACGCCGATGGACCTCCCGCAGAGATTCTTGCAAACTCCTCGTTGATGCAACGGCACGGACTCGAAGTTCCGTTTCGACTTCAGTCGCGGCAATAAAAGCAGTCGAGGGCGTTACTCAAGATTCATTGTGATTCGCTCTTGTCAACATCGGGCGAAACGATCACTCCGTTTTGGAACGACGGTCAGTTCTGGTCTGCGCTGAGCAAATGATTCATCAAATGGATATCACGTTGGAAACCTCAAAACACGGAAATCTCGAACTATTGATGGACATCAATCACCTCGACGTCGTCAAATTTTCCGGTCTTCATATTGGCACCCCCGACAATAAGCAGATGCCCGGCGTCGATCGGCAGCATACGATGGAAGAAACGGGCTGTCAGCGTCTGCTTAACGATTTCCCAAGCCGAATTCTCAGACGAGAAACGTTGAAGATCCCCCTTAATGGTGGTGACATACAGCTAGCCGCCGGTTGCGAAAGCGGACGAACCAAATCCTGTAATTCCGTCCTCGCCTACAAGACTTGGTCCCTGGCTCCATTCTCCGGTCTCCGGATCGAAAATGTCAACGCGTGTGGTCGGGCCTCCCTCCTGTTGCATACCGCCGATGGCGTGGATCTTTCCTTCATGCGCGGCGAGCGCCAATGCTCTGCGCTGAAAGGGTGGTTCTGGAAGTGGTTTCCATTCGGGTTTTTCTTCGGAGAGGTCCAGAGCCCAGGCCGTTTTATGCCAGTCGCTTTCTCCTTCTCCGACCAGTGACCATCCTCCTACTACGTATATTACGTCGCCGAGAATGGCTGCATCGTGAGACGATCGCGGTTCGGGAAGCGGAGGAAGATCGATCCATTTTCCTTCCGCCGGGTCGATCGCGGCGACGCTGTCTTGCGACCAGAGGTCGTGCTTTTCTCCCGCGGCATTTTTTGCCGTGAATCCACCGATACGATAAAGCGTGCTGCCGTGAGCAACAAGCGCGAGTCCTTGCAGATGCGGTCCTTCAGCGATGTTCTCCCACTCGCCGCCGATGAGGCTGACTCGTCTCAGAACGTTTCCTTGTTCCTTAAGCGAATAGGAGTGAGCGCTCCCTGTATGTCCGCCATAGACGTAGAGATGGCCGTCGAGGATCGCACTTCCAAAGCTGGTAACCATTTCGGGAAGGGGAGGAATCTGCAAATGTTGGGCCGTAGCGCCGTCATCGGAGAGTTCGATCGCGACGGTCGAATAGTGGCGAGTATCGTTGTATTTTTTCCCGTCAAGTTCGCCTGGCGTGGCATCGATATGCCGGGCTCTGATCGAATACAATCCAATGTTCCCTTTTTCAAATTCAACTTGTCCCTTCTCGTCGGTGATTCCTTCAAATGGGTCCATGCCCGGACCAACAGCAACAATCTGAGCTCCTGCAACCAATTCACCGTCAAATCGAACGTGGATGTGAATCGTGTTGCCGTCAAAGATCGGTGTGACGTCCAGTGGAAGATGACGATGCGTGTCGGCATCAGTCCAGGTGGCATGTCCAAATGAAGGGCCTGTTTTAGCGTAATACTTTAATCGAAATACCGCCTCTCCGCGATTGAGCACGCCGTAGTCGTGTTTTGCGATGAACAGGCTGTCTGGAGCAGTCTTGGCTGTTCCCGACAGTTCGCCATTGGCCAGCGACAATTCGATTTTTGTTAATTTTGAACCGACGTTGAACTGTTCGAGTGTCATGCCGTCAAGCCTGTTAAGCAATTCGGGATCGTCGGGAGAAGCGTCTTCACCGAAGTAGACTTGGACAACAGTTTTTTCGCCGTCGTCAATGGGGACGAGCCAGATAAAGTGTGCTCGAGCGACCGAAGCCGTCGCGAACATAATCACTACGAATAAAGTCAGCGTTCGTCGGATCGCTAATGGAATAGAGCATGGTTGTACGGTGGGCATTGACTGAATCTCCTGATGATTTCAAATGATATTCAATTGGTATTGTTCGCAACGTAAGTGAAACTCGTCAATTAACCGCTTCCGGAATTCCGGAGCTTGTACTGGCAACAAACAGTAAAAACCTCAACATATCGTCAGAGAGACGTCAGTTCGATTTTGATCTCGTTAACCGCCTCTTTTGACAGATCAACCTGTAACGTTCCCTTGCGATTGACTGCGTCTTGAAAGCGGTTGCGTTTGATGAGCAAATGATACTCTCGCTGACGCAGTTCTTCGAAAACCTCCTCCGAATCGGGTTCCACCGGCTTAATGACGACTTCATAAGAACCGGGAGGGGGGCCGTCGGTTTCTGAAAACTGGAACTCACCTTATTTAACGACACTCCAAACCGAGATGCCGTCGCATGATGTTGGATTGAAGACGACGACGGCACCATCGACGAGTTGCCCATCGAGCGTAACGCGACCGACGACGTTGGTTCTTTCGATGTTGCTGCCACAGCCGACACACCAAATGAGTGTTGTGGCAGTGATCCAAGCCAACGAATAAGAAATATTAAAATTCACCGATCACCTCCTGCCCAGCTTTCGTCGATAAGGAATTGTAGACTCCGAAGTCGATATTTTCGCTTATGAAACGGGTCGCTCCATCGGCCATCAGGATATGAATGCCCCCTTCATGCAAACTCGAATAGCCGGCTGGGGAACCGGAAAAATTATTCATGACCGATCCGGTATTTCCGACACCTGAATTGGGGTAACCAATCCCCCAGCGAGCTGTTCCCCAACGTGGCGTGCCATTGTGTGAGGGACTTCCCGGACAGGCGCTAGCGCCCCAACGATAATTCTTGAAATTCCAGGTTGTCTCTCCGGCGGCCAGTGTGTTTGAGGTGCCGTCAGTGATATCGCGGAACCTTGTGCAAGCGTTCGGAAATCCATTGGAGGGAAGAACCAGTGGAAACATCCCGGTATTGGGAAACTGATATGAACCAGTTCCTTCGTTAAGCAGATAACTGCTCGGAGCGCCAACCTCGGGTCGACCCGATATGTTGCAGTTGATTTCAGGAACGTTGCGAGGAATCAGCATCGACGGACAGAGATAGGCCGACACACGCTGGTTTAAGACGTCCGAGTTGTACACCGAAGCGTAATGTTCGTTGAAATTATGGTTCATCCGGCAATTGCGTCTTGAACCTTGCAAAAAGAAGGACATGCCTGTCCCATCTGGAGTTA
>JAQCEJ010000066.1 GCA_027618475.1 Planctomycetota bacterium
CATAGCTGGGGCTCCTTTGGGATTCGTGGGACTTCGAACATCCGCACATTCTCCCAAAGACAGCCCCGGCTTCCTATATCTTCACCGGTTATATCGGAACGCCATACCGCCGCGAGATTCGTGATACTCCCGATGACGGGAAGATTATCGCCGTTTGTGCGCGGCGGCGCGCACTGTTGCAGAAGGCGGCAGAGGATGACCGTGCGGTGTTGGCGACCGATAACTGGCGCGAGGTTGTCGAACATCCCGATGTCAATCTCGTCATCGTGGCGACTCCCGATGCTCTGCATTATGAACCCGTTTTAGAGTGTGCCCGTCTCGGTAAGCATGTCTTCTGCGAGAAACCGATCGCCGCCGATGTGCAAGAGGCTCGATCGATGTGGCAAGCGATTGAAGCGGCGGGAGTGGCACATTACGTACCGTTCTGGACCCGCTATGTTCCAGTCGTACGCAAGGCACGCGAGCTTGTGAAAGAGGGAACACTCGGTCCGATCAAGGCGGTGATTTATCGCTGGCATAATCCACGCCCGCCGGGGATGCCCTTCACCTGGCGTGATGATGCCAGTCTGTCATCGGCCGGAAGCGTCGCCGACGTCGGTTCTCATGCGTACGATACGATGCGTTGGCTTCTCGATGATGAAGCGAAGCGGGTACTATGTCACGCCGATGTGATCACCCCGGCCAAACCGGATCTGGGTGACCTCAATCTGGACGAAGCGCTGGCGGCGGGGAGTGCTCAGCCTACCGCGGGAACATCTCTCAAAAAAGGGACGGCATTCGACTACGCTGCCGCCGCAATCGAATTTAATCATGGAACATTAGGTTCGCTGATTCTCTCTCATGCCCCCTTTGTGCGTAAAGGTCTTGCTCCCGATATTGAACTCCATGGAACCGAAGCATCGTTAGGCATCGATCGGGCGAAATCGACGCTGACGATCGCCCGTCAGGGAGAGGAACCCGCGATTCTCGAAACGGTCGCCGATTCTGGGTTTGGAAATCGTTTTTCCCGTTTTGTCTTTCCCGGATTGCGTGGCCGTATCGAGGGCAAACCGACCGACCACCCGGGGATGGACGACGGTTATCGGGTCCAACTCTTCACCGATGCCGCCGCGTTATCGGCGCGGCGAGGGACATGGATCTCCCTCGAGGAACTCAATCAACCGCAGTCACGTTCGGTCGGTTAATCCTCCGATGGTCACACGACCGGAGGTGCGGAGGGGGCGAACGTCTTGCGTTCGTCCCCTAATGCGTGGCGAATTTCTTCGAATTCCCGTTTGATTTGTTGTTCGAACAGCATCACGTCGGAATTGTGCATGATCAAATTCCCCCCTGCGTTCGCCCAGGCGATTTCCTGATCGATTCCCATCCAGAAGTGAATCCCCGCGCCGACATGATGTTCGCGGGCTTTACGGAAAATCGTACGAACCGCTTCGTCAAATATCGGTTGACGATACTGTTCGGGCATGCCGAGATTGCACGAGAGGTCGTGAGGCCCGATCAGCACCGAATCGAGCCCCTTTTGCGAAACGATCGCGTCGAGATTCTCGATGGCAGGCACGCTCTCGATGTTGGCGATCAAGATCGTGTGTTCGTTTCGCTTTTCGAGATATTCGCGAAGCTCGGGTTCCAGGGAGTTGGGGTCGTCCAATGCTTCCTGCAGGCGACGTCCTTTCAGCGGACGATATCGCGCCACACCGATGAGTTGTCGAATCTGCTCGGCCGATTCGATGTAGGGGGCAATGACCCCCCCTGCTCCGCCGTCGAGAACTTTCGAAGCCTCGAACGGGTCGGGACTCGGTATGCGCACGACCGGGGGAATTCCCATCGCGGCAAACGTCTGGCACATCCACGACAGCGTCTCGCGGCCGATAGGGACATGCTCGGTATCGATGAAGACGAAATCGACGCCGGTTCGACGGACGAATTTCGGCCAAAGCGGTGACGTCGATAAGATCGCCGTCGAATAGACGAGTTGTCCTTTGTGTAACGCCGTACGAATTTCTTTGCCGTTCATGGGGAGGTTTCAATTTCTGTAGGGTGAGAGTCGAGGGTTAAATACGTGCGACGTCGACCGGTTGTCCGGTCAGACTTGATTCCAGTGCCGCCGCCACAATCGCCGCGATATTTCTCGACGCGGTCGCATCGAGAACCGTAGGCTGATCGTTATCGATCGCGTCAGCGAAGTTATTCATAAGATAAAAATCGTTATCGACGGCGATGCGGCGATGCCGAAATTCTTTTTCGAGTTGTCCGCGGTAGTGAATTGCCACTTCGGGGCGGGCTTCGCTGACCACGAGAGCCCCCTGGGTACCTAAAACGTGAATCTTGATTTCGCCGATATCGGGATGGCTGGCGGCTCCAATCCGTCCGATGGCGAGCGTCCCCAGAAGGCCCCCTTCCATTTCGAGGGTCACGGTGGCGAGGTCGTCGATGTTGTTGTCGACGTACAGTTGGTGAAAATGGGCTGTCGTGCGGGCGAACACACGTTTGACGTTCAGTCCGGTCAACAAATGCATGTAGGCGAGAGGATAGATCCCTTCAATCTGAAGTTCTCCCATCGGCTCTTTGCCGACGCCGCCGTCCGAACCATCCACATGCGCCGCGATCTGGAAATCGAGCCAATTGAGCGGTGGATCATCGGTCTTCCGCGATCCCTTCAGAGGACCGACATCTTTCGAAAAATAGAAATCGACGTGAATGGCTTTCGAAGTACCGATCGAGCCGCTGTCGAGCAATTCGCGGGCCTGTTGAACGGCGGGGAGTCCGTTTCGATTCCAGAGCAAGAATTTCACGCCGTTATGATCGACCGCCTGCATGATGCGGTCGCATTCCGACACACGGGTCGACATCGGTTTGTCCTGCACGACATGCAAACCGGCTTGCGCAGCACGAACGCTCAAATCGGCGTGACGTTCGGCCTCTGAACTGACGACCGCGACTTGCACATTGTAATCGCGAATGGCTTTTTCGACATTGCGGACGTACGGAATTCCTTTTTCGTCGGCATATTTCTGATTGCGCTCGTGTACCCAATCGGGCTGGTCGGCATCATCGGCAACCACGACCAACTCGAAACGGGGATGTGCCGCCACTCCGTTAGAAACGTACGCATGTTTGACGACGCTGAGAACGGCACAGCGAAAGATATTGGAATCAGGCGAGGTCATATTGTCCTTCCCGCAGTTGTGCCGGCCGTCGATTCTCGAACGAAAGTAATGCCGCCGCCGTGAGGGAGACGGCATCGCGTTCCTGCGCGTTATCGGTGGGAACCTGATCGGCAATACATTTCACAAACTCGCGTAGAAGGAGAGTCAGTGCAACGTCCCCCTGCCCCGTTCGCAGTGATCGTGGACCTTCTTCGTCGCCAAACAACAACTGCTGATTATGATGATCATCGGCATAAGCCGCTCCCGTCGAGCCGATGAGGGATAACGAGTAATAGTCGCTCGATCCCTGAAATCCGACGGCGTGATCGATTAACGCCATGCCGCCGTTGGGAAAGCCGAGATGGACCTGGTGATACGCTCCGTCATCAGTTTGCTGTCCTGTTGTGTAGATCGAGAGGGGCATGGCACCGAACAGCCAGCGGGCCAGATCGAGATCGGGCTGAAGTTGCCAGATGTCGTCTCCAGTCGAAGTGTTATCCCAGCGATGAATTCGGAGCAAACCGGGAACACCGAGTTTTCCCGAATCAACGGCCGACTTGATCGTTTGCGCTGCCGGGGTATATCGCTGCGACTGCGCGATCAACAGCGGAATACCCGCCTCTCGAAAACGACGGTCGACTTCGCCGATTTTCTCGGCATCGCGGGAAATCGGAGACGTGACGAACAACGCCTTTTTGTGATCGAACGCAACACCGACAAATGATTTCCGCATCGTGAACGGCAACTGTGCGACGACGGCGTCGATCTGTTGACCGAAGGGAGTCGAGCACATGGCATCGAATGCGTCGGCTTCGTAGGTGCTTCCTGTATTCTGAACGCCATCGATGTGAGCCAGAGCGCGGGTGAAGGCTTCGAATTCCGGCGGTGCACCGGCATGAACCAGTCGAAGAACTTCCGTTGTCGAGCGGGAATCTGCCATACAATCCTCGCATGGGTACGAACGCCAAAAGGGGGAAATCGATCGCCATTAGACGCAAAATCACTGCGAAATGCGAGCCTCGTGCAGAATCGAATCGATGCGATTCTTAATCGTGATGCGATCGACGTCGATCAGCAGAAACCGTTTGTGCGACGACGATGCTCCCGCAGTGAGTTCGACCTGTTGACGCTTGAGCCCGATTGATTCTGCCAGCAGCCGGATGATGGCGTCGTTCGCTTTCCCATGCTCCGGTGCTGCGGAGACTGCCACCTTCAGTCGCCCGGCGTGAATTCCCATAATCCCCGGTCGTCTGGCCTTCGGTTGTGCCTGTACCGCGATCACGATGCCTCGGGAGGTTTCGGTGATTTCCAACGGGTCGGGTTGATCTGCCATGATTTCAGTCCAGCCCCTCGAATAACGCCGAGCCAATGCGAACCATCGTGGCACCTTCTTCGACGGCGACTTCAAAATCTCCGCTCATTCCCATCGAAAGTTCGGCTAATGCGAATCGACCTTCCGACAGTTCGACAAGCCGGTCGCGATACGTTCTCAATGCACGAAAGACCGGCCGAACACCCTCGGCGTCGTCCACATACGGAGCCATCGTCATCAGTCCCTGAATATCCAGATGAGAAAATGACGCCATATCATCCCATTGGGCCCACAGCACGTCGGGATCGAAGCCTTGTTTCGATTCTTCCCCCGACACGTTGACTTGTAACAGAACGCGCGGCCGCAGTTGCAGTTCACCGGCGATACGGTCGACATCGGCGAGCAATTTGAGCGAATCGAGCGAGTGAATCCATTGCGCGAGCGGAAGGATTTTTCGAATCTTATTACGTTGCAATGTTCCGATCTGATGCCAGGTGATCGATCCCTCAACCTGCGCATATCGATCGAGCAGTTGTTGAGGCCGGTTTTCGGCGAGATCGACCTGGCTGAGGGAAACGAGATCGCGAATCGTCTCGATGCGAGCCGATTTTGTGACGGCGACGAGTCGAACGTCTTCTTCCCGGCGCCCTGCACGGTCACAGGCGGCCTGAATTTGCTCTCGAACGGTCGCGAGATTTCGGCGCAGAATGTCCGCAGTGTTTTGCATGCCTCTCATTGGAATGAGTTCGCGGGACGGCGTCAATGAATCATCAACGTTGTTCGAGTTGCCGGGCGTTCAATCCAGCTCGATCGGCCAATTGATGCCGGCTGTCATCCCGCCGTCGACGTAAATCACCTGCCCGGTCATAAATGCCGAAGCATCGGATGAAAGGAATACTGCGGCCCCGACGAGATCGGAAACTTCGCCAAGGCGCCCCAAGGGGGAATTCCGTTTTCCCCACTCCTGCATGGTGGGGATCGACCAGAGTTTACTGGTCATGGCGGTGAGGATGAACCCGGGAGCCAGGGCATTGACGCGAACGCCACGCGGGCCCCATTCGGTCGCCATACCACGGGTCATCATGCTGATGCCCGCCTTGCTCATCGCGTAAGGGAGCACCCCTTTCAACGGGGCATATGTATTGAGCGAATCGATGTGGACCTGGGCACCGCTCCCCTGCTTCAGCATCTGCTTGCCGACTTCTTGAGCGAGAAAGAAGGCTCCGCGAAGGTTGATATCCAGAATAAAATCGTATTCTTCCGGTGTGAACTGTTCGACGCGCTGGCGTTTGTTGACTCCGGCGACGTTCAGAAGAATATCGATACTGCCGAATTGGTCGACAATCGTCTTGGTCAGATTGGGGAGCGATTCGACGGCGGAAACGTCGCAGACCAACGGTACGACGGGATTGCCTTCGGGTGAAATTTCAGCCGCCGATTTTTCAAGGGTCTCTTTTTCGCGTCCGGTGATGACGACCTTAGCCCCGCGTTCAGCGAACGCTGCGGCTAACGCTTTGCCGATTCCCCGACTCCCTCCGGAGACGAGTGTGACGCGATCTTTCACCGAGAATAGTTGATCCGACATCGTCAATCCTCACGGAGTCGATGAAAATACCTCGCGGCAAGAGTCTTACGCACCGACCGGCTGGCGGGCTTGAATCGAAGCGAGTGACGCACTCACCAGCTTTCTTGCGTCGCGAGTTTTTAGAATCGCCTGGCGAAACGCTTCGGGACGAGCGATTCCTGCAAGAGTGAACAGTCGTTTTCCCGAGGCATCGTAGAATTCCAGATCGGCTGCGTTGTAAAAATCCTGGCCGGGTTGCTGAACGGTAACGACGTCGGCGATGTCACTGATAAGGACTTGCGATTGCATCTGGTTCCCGAGTGAATTCCAGATTTGCACCGCTCGATTGGTCAGGATGTAACGTGGTCCGACGACCTTCAGTCCGAGATAAACAGCAAGCGGGAGGGGATGGGTCGGAAGCGGAAACAGCAAATACGAAAGTTTGATCCCGCAAATCTTGAGAGGAATCGAATCGTAAAGGGAGCCGAGCATCCGTCCGATACCTGTCGAGGCGATCGAAGGGTAAATCGTCTGAATTTCGTTTTCGACATCGGCGCTGACGCCGGAAATCGCTTGTACTGTAGAAGCCACCATAGGTCGTCCGCTGTAATTGGTGTAACGTTAAATGCTTAGGACTATTGAATGACACGCAGGCTGTCTGACGGGAAGAAGTTCGTCACGTCTCGGGCCGGCTGATGATTTTGTGAATTCCTCAACGATCGGTACGTTATCAAACCGTAGTGGCAAACGCCAGTCAACCGTCATCGAGAGCATTCGCCTCCATTTCCCACAAGAGTTGCGATTTACAACGGCAATTTGACCGACTATCGTATAAAGAAGCATCGATTAATCGACATGGGCGATACGATGTGGCGTTTTGATGTAATGGTCGCAAGTTGATCTTCAGGATGTCAAACCGTTGAAGTTCTTGCCGTTTTTTTTTTGCCTGATGTTGATTTCAGCCGTGGCGATGTTGCCTGCGGCTACGGAGGCGTCCGATGCTCCGCCCGATCCGGCGTTTTCGCCGTTGCAGGGTGATGACCTCCCGGACGCAAATACCCGTCCGCTCAGTTTCGTTCGCGACGTCATCCCTGCGCTGACCAAAGCGGGATGTAACGCCGGAGCCTGTCACGGATCGTTTCAAGGACGCGGCGGGTTTCAGTTGTCCCTGTGGGGATTCGACCCTCCCTTCGATTTTGATGTGCTGGTTAAATCATCGCGTGGCCGCCGTGTCTCACCTGCCAGTCCTCAGCGAAGTTTACTCCTGCAAAAAGGGACCGGCTCGATTCCTCACGGCGGCGGTCGCCGCATCAGTCGCGAATCGGAAGTCTATCGCATTCTGTACGAGTACATTGCACAGGGGGTGTCTCCCATCGATGCCGATGAACCGGCACTTCGTTCACTCGAGATCGAGCCATCGATTCTGACACTGCAACCTTCCGAATCGATTTCGCTTCGGGTGACGGCCCATTGGTCTGATGGCACGAAGACCGATGTGACGCCGTGGGCTTCGTTCGACTCGAACGATCCGTCACGATGTGAGGTTAGCCGTACCGGTACGATCACGGCGATAAGAGCAGGAAAATGCCCTGTCACCGTGCGCTATATGGGGCAAGTGACGGCAGTGGATGTGACCGTTCCCTTTGCGACATCGACAAGTGTTTCTGAATTTGAAGTTTACAATTTCATCGACGAACACATTCGCGCCGAATGGCAACGGGTCGGTTTGACGCCGGTCGGGCTCTGTTCAGATGGAGAATTCATCCGGCGTGCTTCGTTGGATTTGATCGGCACGCTTCCCACGCTCGATGAGACACGGGCCTTTCTGGCATCGACCGAGCCCGACAAACGTCGGCAGCTGATCGATCGTTTGCTCGAACGTCCCGAATATGCGGAATACTGGGGATTAAAATGGGGAGATTTGCTGCGCGTCCATCGACGGTACATCGGCGATAAAGGGCTCGCGAGTTTCTCCGGTTGGATCAAACAGTCTCTGCGGGAAAACCGTCCTCTCGATCAGTTCACGCGTGAGATTCTCACGGCTCAGGGAAACGTGTTTAAAGATGGTCCCGTCGCCTACTTCTTCATCGACGAAAAACCAGAAGACCTGGCCGAGACGACAGCCCAGGTCTTTTTGGGCGTACGCATGCAATGCACGCGATGCCATCATCATCCGTTTGAAGTCTGGGAACAGGATGATTACTACGGCCTCGCCGCCTTTTTCACGCAACTGGAAATCAAGCAGCCTCAAGAACTAGGTAACTCGGGACGTTACGGCGGGACGAGAATTTTAAGATGGATTTCCGAACCGTCACCGCAACGAACAATGAAAGTCTCGGCGCAACCACACGTTCTCGGCGGAGCGTCGCCTGTCCCGAACAAAAACGAAGACTTGCGCGTGCATCTCGCCGACTGGATGACCAGTCCCGAGAATCCGTATTTTTCGCGAAATTTCGTGAATCGGTACTGGGCCTATCTGATGGGTCGAGGGTTGGTCATGCCGGTTGACGATCTGCGGGCCTCGAACCCGGCATCGCATCCGGCGTTGTTCGATGAACTCGCGCGTCAATTCGCCGAGCAGGGTTTTGATCTGAAATGGTTGTTGCGCACGATCTGCCAATCGCATGTTTATCAGTTATCAATGAATTTAAACCCGGAGTTCGATCACGAAGGGCAATTCTACACGTGTTATCTGCCGCGACGCTTGTCCGCTGAAGTGCTGCTCGATGCGATGAATCAGGCGACGCAGACGGTGGAGATTTTCGACGGGATGCCTTCTGGTTTTCGCGCGATATCGCTTCCCGATCCGACCATTGTTTCGTCATTTCTCGATACGTTCGGACGGCCGAATCGCAGTAACGCCTGCGAGTGTGCCCGTAACGGTGCACCTGATCTGGCACAGGCTCTCAATCTGCTTAATGGAACGGCGATTCAGCAGAAAGTCGCCGCGAAATCGGGTCGCCTGGCGAAATTGTTAGAGAGCAATAGGTCGGATGCCGAAATCGTAGAAGAGTTATACCTTGTGACAATGTCGCGTCAGCCGACGGCAGACGAAGAACGTATTGTGACCGAGACCATTGCCGAAGCGCCCAGCCGTCAGGAAGCGTGGGAAGATATCTTCTGGTCGCTGCTCAACTGTTCGGAATTTGTGTTTCAGCATTGATGGCATGTATTCGGAGTCGAACCATGTTTTCGCTTCATTCGAGACGGACCAATGGCAGCGGAATGCACCGCCGTGCGTTCTTGGAGGTGGGGAGTCTTCCCCTCATGGGGTTAACGCTGCCGACGCTGTTTTCTCGAACGGCCGAATCGCAGGAACACGCGCAGCCGACCAAAGAATTGAATTGCATTCTGCTCTTCACCGAAGGAGGGTTGAGCAATATCGATTCTCTCGATATGAAACCGGAAGCACCGGTCGAATACCGTGGCGAATTTCGTCCGATCGCAACGAATGTCGCCGGCCTCGATATCTGCGAACATCTGCCTCACATGGCTCAATCGATGGATAAGGTCTGCCTTGTCCGATCGATCGCTCATACCGAAAGCGGCGATCATGCGGCGGCGTGTCATTACATGTTGACCGGGCATCCGCAGCGTTCTGACCCGACCGGTCAACCGACCGGTTCGATCATTCATCCCAGTTTCGGTTCGGTCGTCAGTAAGGAGCGCGGCTGGCGTAACGGGATGCCCCCGTACGTCGCATCCGGCGGATTTGTCTACGAGGGGGCCGGATATCTCGGTACATCATATAACCCGTTGAAACTTTACGGCGACCCCAACGCCGAGAACTTCAAGATCGACAATGTTTCGATCCCCGATTCGATCGGCTGGGATCGTACGATCAGACGCCGTCGCATTCTCGATCGGTTAGACGATTGGCAACGCCGTGTCGACACGTCGTCCGGCGCGTTATTGGCCCGCTCGCAGTTTTATCAGCAGGCGTACGATGTGATCACTTCTCCGGCATCAAAGCAGGCCTTCAACATCGCCGATGAACCGGCGGAAATCCGCGAACGTTACGGCCGCACAACCGAAGGGCAGACCGCCCTGCTCGCACGTCGATTGATCGAAGCGGGCGTGCGTTTCGTCGCCGTCCGATCAGGAGGCTGGGATACTCACGACAATAACTTTCCACGGTTGAAAGACTCTCTGTTGCCGGCCTTAGATAAGGCCTGGTCGGGATTATTGCTTGATCTCGAAGAACGGGGTCTGATGGAAAATACGGTCGTTATCTGCATGGGGGAATTCGGTCGCACGCCGCGCGTCAATGGCGCTGCCGGTCGCGATCATTATGCTCCGTGCAATGCCATCGGGATCAGCGGTGCCGGTGTGAACATGGGGACCGTGATTGGTGCGACCGATGCCAAATGCGAACGCGTGCTTGGGACGCCGGATAGTACAATGGATTTCGCAGCGACGGTCTATCGTCTGCTCAAGATCGACGATTCGCGGGAATATCTTTCCAACGACGGCCGTCCGATCGCTATCAACAACGGCGGGAAACCAATCGCCGAGGTGCTGAGTTGATACCCTTCATCGCAACTTAAGGGTATAATAGCACTGTTGGATCGACATAAATCGGCCGCTGGAAATATCAATTTCTGTCGACGGTTTTCTCATCCCATCGAACTCCCTCCTTATCGGCCATGGCGTGCTGATCTTGTCGGTTTTCAACCGTTGGCGATGACGGTACCCGCCATCGCAGGTCGTTGAAGATCGCGTTCGATGTCATACCATTGACTATTGTGACCGACATTCAAGAATGTCTGGGGGCGCGACAGTTCCAAACCGCCGATCGTGATGCCATTCGCGACGCATCACCGTCGTCGAGCAATAGCGAACCCTGATTAAACCAGTTCTAAGAAAGTTGAGAGACATCATGAAAGTCAAATCCCTTTCCCTGTTGCTCGCATCGCTGCTGGCGTTGGCATTCGCGGGCTGCGGTTCAGAAACACCCAAACCGGCCGGCACATCGGCCCCAGCGGGAGAGACGGCGGGAAAGGGAGAAACAGCAGAACCGGCTGGGGAGCGAACGAGCGAGGAGAATTCTCCCGAGGCGGCCGACACCGATGATGAAATGAACGAAGCCGAGTCACCTCCGACCGAGCCTGCTGAGAGTGAACCGGACGAGACAGCCGACGTCGAGACGCAAGAAACCGCATCGAATGTCGTCCGACTGGGAACGTCCGAGCTGACGATGGGGATTCCCGGCGAGGGGGCGTTGACCGTTGAGGAGATTCAGAAGTGGCTCGATCAACCTGCAAATCATCAGCCGCTTGAAGTCGAACTTCCGTTCGGATTGAACACCGGTTCGATTCCCGAGGGTGTTCTCGAAAACAATCCGTTAACCCGCGCAAAAATCGAACTCGGCCGGCAACTCTATTTCGATCCGCGGCTCTCGGCCGATGGTACGATCAGTTGTGCGAGTTGTCATCACCCCGACGAAGGTTATGCCCGTCACACACAATTCGGCGTCGGCATCAATGGTCAGGAAGGGGGACGCAATTCGCCAGTCAGTTACAACCGGATTCTCTCCACATTGCAGTTCTGGGACGGCCGTGCCGCGTCGCTGGAAGATCAGGCGATCGGCCCGATTGCCAATCCTATTGAAATGGGAAATACACACGAGGCCTGCGTCGAGACGCTTATGAATATCGAAGGTTACCGACTGCAATTCGAACGCGTATTCGGTGCAGAAGGGTTGACGATCGAAAATGTCGGCAAGGCCATCGCCTCGTTTGAACGCATCATCGTGACCAACCCGACTCCGTTCGACTATTACGAACAATTGAAACCGTATGCTCAGTTTACGGCGGAAGATTTCGAGGATGATGCGGAACTCAAAGCGGAATACGATGAGAAGAAAGCACTGTCCGATGCGCATCCGATGTCCGAGTCGGCAATTCGGGGGCGCGATTTGTTTTTCGGACAACGGGTGAATTGTGCCGCGTGTCATGTGGGAGCAAATCTGGCGGATGAAAAGTATCATAACCTGGGAATCGGCATGGATGTGGAAAAACCCGATCTGGGCCGCTTTGAAATCACGAACGACGAAAAGGATACCGGTGCCTTCAAGACACCGACCGTGCGCAATGTCGCTCTCACCGCTCCGTACATGCATGACGGAAGCCTGAAAACGTTGCTCGACGTGGTCGAACATTACAACAAAGGGGGTACCCCGAACCCTCATCTGAGTGATAAGATGAAAAAACTGGACCTCACCGATCAGGAGAAGGCCGATCTTGTGGCGTTTATGGAAGCGTGTACGGGAGAGTTGACTCCCGTCGCGACCGAACGGCTTCCCCAGTGACGTGATTTCGCGGTTGTCAATCACGGGTCGATGTTGCAAGGCTGTGACCAAGAGGACGGAAATCGATGAGTTTCGACATGCTGCCACAGTCCTACCGCATTATGACCGCGAGGGTGTTCGTATCCGTCCTGGTTTTGTACGGCTGTCTGTTGCCGATTGGTGCGCAAGAAAAGGTTCTCGTTCCGGATTACAACGACTGCCGATTGGTTTCGATCTTTCCCGCCGGAGGACAGGTCGGACAAACGGTCGCGGTGCAGTTCTTTGGTGTCGAGGCGGGACTTCGCGACGCAAAAGAGATTGTCATCGACGGACCGCCGGGAATCTCGGTGCGAGACATCAAAAATATTTCAGACGCCGTCGTCGAAGCGACGTTTGAGATTGATTCCGACGCCCCTCTCGGCCGTCGCTGCATGCGAGTGCTGAACGCGCGCAGTGGGCTCACGAACATGATGTATTTCGTCGTGGGTCGACATCCCGAAGTGCAGGAGACCGAACCGAACAACGATGCAGCGGCTGCGTTTGCCGTCACGTTGCCTGTGATTGTCAATGCGCATTTGAATCCGGCCGCCGATGTCGATTTCTATCGTTTCTCTGCCAAAGCAGGACAGAACATCGTGGCGGCCGTTCTTGGCCAGGCGATCGATAGTCATGGTCAGGGGCGGGACTATGGTTTCGTCGATGCCGATCTGTTCATTCTCGATGCGAAGGGGAACATTCTTGCGGAAGCACAGGATACCCTCGGACTCGATCCGCTGATCGAATTTCAGGTTCCCGCCGATGGCGAATATACCGTTCAAGTTCAGCATGTTTTATATCGCGGTTATCCACAGGCGGTTTATCGATTAAGTCTGGGTGAATTCCCGCTGGTGACGAGCCTGTTTCCTCCGGGGGGGCAACGGGGAACCAACACGCGTGTCGAATGGAACGGGCCGAACGTCCCCAGCGGGACAGTGCAGACAATTGCCGTACCGACCGATGATCCGATGGAATATCAATATCTGACATTAGACGGCGATCACGAGGTTCCATTTGTGCGCGGTGAATTGCCCGAATCGATCGAACATGAACCGAACGACGACCTGGCCTCCGCCGAATCGATCGAGATTGCGACGACCGTCAATGCCCGGTTTGATCGTCCCGGTGACAGCGACTGGTTCAAAGTTCATCTGGTCCCCGGCAAACCAATACTTTTTGAAACGCTGGCGCATCGGCATCTCCGTTCGCCTGTCGACACACGAATCGCCATTTATGACGCCGATGGAAAAATGCTTGCCGAGAATGATGACGGCTTTACGATCGATTATATGTCGGTCTACGATTATCAACCTCCCGACAGCCGGTTGACATTTACGCCGACCGTCGAGGGGGATTATTTCGTCCATGTCACCGAGCAAACAGGTTCAGGGGGGGCACGTTCGGTCTATCGATTGAGTGTTTCGATAGCGGAGCCCGATTTTCAGCTCGATCTGTACCCCGACGCCGTGCCGATCTGGGGACCAGGGACGACAGCCGCTCTGGTCGTACGCGTCGAACGGCTCAATGGTCACGCGGATGATATCGAATTGTCGGTCGAGGGCTTGCCCGACGGCTGGACCGGCAGCACGGCGATCAGCAACTGGCAAACGGAGGGACGCCCCTCGTCAAATTTTTATCGCTTTTATGGAGCCCGCGTTTTTCTGACGATTACGGCTCCGACGGATGCCGCTGTTGGAACGCACGTACCGTTTCGAGTCGTAGGCCGCAGTACCGTGGAAGGTAAGGCGATCGAACGAATCGCTCGTCCGACGACGTTGTATTACACCAGCGACATCGGTTTATTTCGGCTGACGCCAATGGCGCACGCCGTCGTTGCCGATCCGCAAGGGCCGTGGTTTTCAACGTCGCCTGACGAAGTCACCGCTCAAGTCGGAACGACAATCGAAATTCCTGTCGCCGTAGAAAATCTCGGAAGCGAAGACAGTCTGAATGTCGTCGTCAATCTCGCCAGTCAGGGAGTGGCGTGCAGTCTCTGCCCGCCGCAGATGTTGCCGGTGAAGGACGGGATCGTCACTGTTCCGGTCAAATTGCCGGACGAACTCCCCGTCGGCGTCTTTGGTATCACGATTGCCCGTACCTGGCGAAGCGACATCCGCACCGGGATGCCCGGCCCCTGCACCCGGTTGATTCCACTGCGCGTTACACCAAAGGAATAGACCGGGCTTCTTCGACCGACCGGTAATGGATCAAAAATCGAGTTTGGTCCAGCAGACACGTTCACGGTCGCCATGCAGCCGAAGATCGTCGAGCATATGGCCGATGTTCGGTTGCGGAAAATCGTTATACTGAATCTTGTTTTTTATGCGCACATGCAGGCGTTTGTTGTAGTCGATCAACTGAGGTGAAAGCCACAACGTTACGTTGTCTCCAGGCGATTTGATGGTGATGATCGTCCGATCGGCGGCTCCGTCGAGGATCTCGGCCGTAAACGACACCGGCCTCGCGTTCGGTTTTCCGTCTGTCCAGACGACTGTCTGCGGCAAAAGTTGACGTCTGATGCCCGTCGTCATGATCCAGTCGGAACGGCTGTCGGTATAGCGGATCAATTTGTGTTCGACCGATTTGGTGGAGGGCGCGCGTCGTTCGACTTCCATCCAGTCGAACAGCCGGTGAATTTCGCTGTAGAACGTCTCGTAACCACGGCCGGTATATTCGGTGTAAATCATATCGAAGCGATACTTCATCATGCGGTCGAAGTTTTTTGCGTTACGCACGGAGAGATCGCGGTCGCGTTCGCCGGCGACGATGTACCACGGCAGACGTTTGGCGTTTTCCCAGTAATAGGTGCAGAATTTTTCACAGACACCGCTGATGGGAATAATCCCTGCGAATTCGTAAGCGTGTGACATCCCGATATCGAATGCCGCATCCCCTCCCATGCCATGACCGCTGAGAAACACGCGATCGGAGTCGATCCGAAACCGTTTGCGGGCATCCTTCAGAGACTCCAGCACTTTGAAATGTTCGACGGGGCTGTAGTCGTACGATTTCGATCCGGAATCGACATATTCGGGAGCGATGACGATGTAACCGCGGCGTCGGCTTTGCAGCGGTTCTTCGACCGTCCCCCCCCACCAGCGCAATTCGTCGTCGGTGCTGCGTCCGGCGGAATGCAACGCGATAATCAGCGGGTATCGATGCTGCGGCGAATATTCATGCGGCAGCAACACCTGATAACGGACTTCAATTTCATCCTGGTCTCTGCTGGCTCGAGTCCAGAAGGGAATGTCTTCGGTCAATTCGGGCGTTTCAATCAGAGGGGGAAGCAACGGAATCAATTTCGCGACGGTCTCGGGGCCGATCCCTTCCAGTTCGGAGAGCGATTTGACCAGTTCGTTGCGCGAATTGAGGTTCTCGGTTCGCATAAATTCCAGGATCAGAAATCTCGCCTGCCATAATCTTAACGTATTGCTCAGATTGGTCATCGCTTCGGCACCGCCGAGCACCCAGCCGGAATACGCCAAAGCCAGTTTTTCTTCGGCCGAAAGATTATCGTCGTCGTGCAGATTCAAGAAGGCGGACATGCGATCGAGAGATTCATATCCGAGTTGTTCGGAGATCACCGTTCGATAGACCGTGACGGTCGCTTGCAGCGTCGGATCGGTAATTTCAGATTGCAATTCGGCGAGCCGGGCATTGATGAGATCGATCTCTTCTTTCCCCTGAGTCAGCTGTTCTGATATCTCGCCGACGGCGCGAAGCGCCTGCGGGCTTAATTCTTCGAGCGGAAACTGTCGAATCGCAAGCTCGGCGAGATGGTGTTGCCCCGCTTCGCGACGATGACGTAATTCGGTTGTGATCTGTTGTGTGTAGAAATCAACGAATGTCTTGTGGAGTTCATCGAGACGATCCTGCATTTCGGGAAAATCGCGTTTGATCGTGTCCATTTCGTAGGCGGCCTGTTGCAGCATTTTGGCCTGTACGTAAAACCGATATATCGCCATCCGATCGGAGACGCTCTCTTGCTTGGTGACCTGCCTGATCATCGCGTCAAGTTCCTGGTGCGGAATCGACGTCGTGGCGAGCGAAAATTCCCAATCGTAATTCAAGGCGTTGACGCGGATGTAATCGGGACGAATCAACGTGACTCCCTGAACGATTTCCAGCGAGCCATCCGATGTCGTGACCGTGCGGCGGCCGTTGACATCGAAGGGTTCGACCTTGAATGTTCCGACCGTCTGCGGTGTTTTCGAGCGCGAGCCGAGCATTTGCGGGACTTTAAATTCTTCGACCCGCGACAATTCGGCATCCTGATTAATTTCTTCAACCTGACTACGCGGCACCAGATAGCGCTGCATGCCGTTGTCGATCATCATAATATGCGGAGACGGGGCGTTATCGCCGATTACTTTGGGACCGAAATTCAATCCGTTGATAAGTGCCGGGGTTCCTTCGATCACGATCGAGTTCTTCAATCTCACATGGCCCGCCGAGGCGTCGTCGAGAAATGAGAGACTGCAAACGCACATCAGTCCCGAAAAGAACGCAACGACGGCGGGAACACGATTCTGCGAATAGGGAGACCGCCGTCGTGAAGCCTTCATACTCATCTTCGGACGAAATCGATGTGATTCGTACACGTGCTCTCTCCTTCTGTCGTCGCACCGGCGTCCTGCCGAAACGTGTCAAGTCAGGGGCGCTCTCAAGATTCGACGCGCGTCAGTCCAAAGCGTCTTCTGTGGGATGAGTCGTCATTGACGAATCGAGGTACGTACCACGACTCAACAACCGCTGAACGGGGGCTGACAATTCCTATCGTCCTGATCATGTCAGGATTGAGGCGAGATTTCCAGCAAATTTTTCAATTGACTCGATGTTTAGACCGTTTTCG
Organism: Planctomycetota bacterium; assembly: GCA_027618475.1. Taxonomy (GTDB): domain Bacteria; phylum Planctomycetota; class Planctomycetia; order Planctomycetales; family Planctomycetaceae; genus JAQCEJ01. The sequence goes on from JAQCEJ010000066.1 coordinate 17,200, forward strand.
TCAGGGGCTGCATCCTCCTCATAGTTTGAAGGAAGCCAAGCGTTACGCCGTAGGTATATCCGGTAAATCTTCACCGACCGGAAAACCGGCGCGATGTGACCGTCGGTAAAACGCATCTACAACTCGCTTCGCTGGCCGTTACTGCACGCCGTGGATACGACCCTGCTCGTCGATATCAATATTTCGGGCGGAAGGGTTCGACGGCAAGCCTGGCATCGTGAGAATATCACCGGCGATGGCGTACACGAACCCGGCACCGGCAGCGACACGCAGGTCGCGAATCGGCAGACGAAAACCGCGCGGGCGTCCCAGCAATGTGGGATCGTGCGATAGCGAATACTGGGTTTTGGCAATGCAGAGGGGAAATCGTCCGAATCCGAGTTCTGTCAATGTGTTCCATCGTTTTTGCGCGAGAGGAGACAAATCGACGCCGTCGGCTCCGTATACCTTCGTCGCCAGTTGATGCAGCTTGTCTTCGAACGGCATGTCGAGCGTGTAGAGTTCTTTCCACGGCTGGCGAGGTTTTTGACATGCCGCGACGAGCCGGGTGCTTCCGGCGCCCCCCTCCACGAAACAGGTGACGTTGGCGACGTCATCGGCACCATATTCCCGGGCGAGTTCGGCAAGCTGCTTGAGTTCGGCCTCGGTATCGGTCGGAAACTGATTGATCGCGACAATTACGCGAACGCCAAACTGTTTCAGGATATCGATATGTCCCTGAAGATTGACCGAGCCTGCCGTCAGGGCCGGTATGTTTTCTGTGACCATCTCTGCGGGAAGCGGTTTGCCCGGACGAACGCGAAACTGCCCGCTGTGAAACTTCATCGCCCGGACGGTGCAGACCAGCACTTCGACGGCGGGGCTCAATCCCGACACGCGGCATTTGATGTGGAAGAATTTCTCGGCGCCGCAATCGGAACCGAAACCACTTTCGGTCACGACGTAATCGGCCAGCCCCAGCCCCAGACGGTCGGCGAGAATGGAACTGTTACCATGAGCGATATTCGCGAAAGGCCCGGCGTGGACAATGGCCGGTGTGTGCTCGCATGTCTGCACCAGATTCGGACGGACGGCATCGCGCATCAGAGCGGTCATGGCACCCGCGGCACCGATGTCGTCGGCGGTGACAGGTTGCCCGTCGGGAGTGAGTCCGACGAGAATTCGGCCGATGCGTTGGCGCAAATCATTCAGATCGCCGGCGAGTGCCAGAATCGCCATCACTTCCGATGCCGCGGTCAGATCGAACGCCGTTTCTCGCAATGGGGCTTGAGGGACGTTACCGAGTCCCGTGACGATGCCGGTCAGCCCTTTATCGCTGATATCGAGGACTCGCCGCCAGGTAACGGTCTCGGGGACAATGCGGGGTTCGAGTTGACGTTTCAGATGATTATCGATCATCGCCGCGAGCAGATTATTCGCGGAGGTGATCGCGTGCAGGTCGCCGGTGAAATGCAGATTGATTTCGTCGTGAGGGAGCAGCCGGGATTTTCCTCCCCCTGCTCCCCCTCCTTTGATACCGAACACCGGAGCAAGCGACGGTTCGCGTAACGTGCAAATCGCTTTATGCCCCAGCTGCGACAAACCCATCGCCAGACCGATGGTATTGACGGTCTTCCCTTCCCCCAGCGGCGTCGGCGTGATCGCCGTGACGCCGACATAATGCCCCTGCGGACGGGCTGAGGCAATTTTTTCATAACCCAGGGCGAATTTGGCTTTGTGCCATCCGAGCGGTTCGATAGACGTTTTGTCGAGCCCCAATCCCGATGCTATATCGAGGATGGGGCGCGGGGCCGCTCCGTCTGAAATGCTCGTGCTCATGTTCTACTCTCATCGTCCTGATGGAGCCAGCTTTCGATCCCTCGCCGCGATGACACTCCCTCTATCGCGGCGTTTCAAGACTTACAAAATGTCGTATTCGCGCTGTTTATTGATGCCAGGAAGCGGAATGGGATACATCCCTTCGGCGTCGGCCTGCAACGGTGCCGGGCCGTCGATGACGAGGTCGGCGATCTGCGGCGCAAATTCGTGATCGTGATTGAGAATATCTTCGTACGTGACGAGCTGCCCAGTGTGAGCCGCCATTCGTCCCATGCTGGTCACGAGACTGGCGATGGCACCACGTTCGGCTTCGTTGTAGGGCTTGTCTTCCCGAATCGCATCGATCAGGTGGTCCCATTCGAGCTGATACGGGTTCGGCTCCGGCTGTGGAAATGCCCAGATCAGGTTCTCTTTGCTGAAGTTCTGGCTGCTGTAACTGCGGGCCTTCGACGGGGCATGGGACGACGTCGAAATGACGGCCGACCCCTTGCTGCCATGTGCATAGCTCGCAAATTCCTGATCGCAGCCGACCATGCAGCGTCCTTCGAGGTACAGTTTGCTGCCGTCGGCAAACGTGTATTCGGTCGAATAGCTGTCGAAGTTCTGGTCGATGTAACCTTCGCGATAATGCCGTCCGCCCGACGACTTGGCTTGAACCGGCCACGAATCTTTCATCCAGCAGCATTCGTCGATGTTATGGATGAGGAAATCGCTGAAGGCACCGCCGCTGGCCCAGAGAAAACCGTGGAAGTTCTGAATCTGATACATCAGCTCGCTGATGTTGTCGGGGCGGGGTTTGACGAATGCCGACCCGGTCGGACCCGCCTGTCGATAGGCTCGCAACAACACGAGATCGCCGATTTCGCCGCTTTGAATGCGGTCGAACAGTTCGCGTCTCGCCGTGCAGTGACGGCACATCAGACCGACGCCGACTTTCAGATTCTTCTGGGCCGACAGCTCGGCGAGTTGCAGCATCTTGCGGGTGCTCGGGCCGTCGACCGTCGTCGGCTTTTCCATAAAGACGTTCAGACCCTTTTCGATGGCATACCCGAAATGGAGCCAGCGAAAGGCCGGAGGGGTGGTGAGAATCACGATATCCCCGGGGTTCAACGTATCCATCGCTTGCTTGTACCCATCGAAGCCGATGAATTTTCGGTCTTCCGAGACGTCGAATTTCTGCTCGAACGTCGATTTCAAATGATCGTGGCTGATCGACAACCGATTGGGAAAGACATCGGCCATGGCGCGGAGTTTGATCGGACCGTTATCGACCGAAAGAGCATTCGAGGCCGCTCCCGTTCCTCGTCCGCCGCAACCGATCAGCGCGACGTTGATGGTGTTCGTTTCACCGGCATAAAGCTGCGGCATCGTCAAACCGGCAATCGCCGTCGCAGCGGCAACTTTACCTGTATTCTTGAGCAAATGGCGACGTGTGAACGAAGAATCGCTTTTCTGAATCATGACCAAGCCCCCTGTTGCTGAAAACGTTCAAAGAGGCCATCGCAGGCGCGATGCCCGATCGATATCTCGAATGTGCGAATTTCCGCAGTCCACCAGTCTATCGGGTGACAACAGAAATTGCAAAATCGAACGCCTTGATTTCATGAACCGGGCGTTTTCGATGAATGGTGTTCCCCCTGTTTTCCGGCCCAACGGGCCAGCACTTCATCCAGCCCGGTCCGCAGGGCCGGGGAGAAGGGCACACGTCAATATTCTTCAGGCCCAACGGGCCGACAGTTCGGCGGGTGGCCCACACGCTCCTGCGTGTGGGTGCCTTTGGCACAAGAAGCATGTGAGTGAATCTCGACGATTGAATGACGTCCGAGGCATCAACGATCACATCATGAAGAAACGTCGAATCGACGACGACGAGTTGTCTGCTCACTTCGTCACGTTCTCGTGCTATCGCCGACGGAATCTGCTCAATCATGATCGTGCCAAGAAAATCGTACTCGGGGGTGTCAAACTTTACGGGTTACGGCGACCCTGGGGATCCGGCGGAAGGGAAAAGAGAAGCTCTTCTGACGAATCGGACAGACTCTCGGAATGACGCCGATCTTGTGGAAGGGAACACGACCGTCATCGGTATCCGTTAGGAAAACTCTGACACCAAAATCTACGGGCTGCGCCGATCGTTCGGTGTAGGAAATCGACACGGGTTGTGAGGCAGTTGATGCCGAAATGGCGTCGTGGTGCGATGACGTGGCCGATACGACTTCGAATGCTTCCACAATTTCGGGCTATCTTCCGATACTTTGAGGGAAGAGACAGAATCAATAACGCCAGTTGCTGAAAACGCGAAGAAACTTTCCTTTCCATTGACCGATTCTGGTGCATCGAATCCGATGGCGATTTCACCGCCATGCACACTCACGTCAATGGAAGCCGATTGAGACGTAGAACTGGTTTCATAACCCGGTTGACGATTCGCATTGCCCAATAAATTCCATCGTCCAGAGGGTTATGAAACGGCATGAAGAGAGACATCGACCATTCGCCTTGAGGTGATCTCAACACAAGAGGGACTTTGTGTGACGGACCTCGGCGGGCCATTTTTGAAGACCATTGAATACATAATCATCGAACACATCGGAAGCCGCACCCCCCTTCATTTCATCCTGTTGAATCGGCCGGGTCTTCGAATAAAGGAATATCGAAGCCACCTCGGAACGATGTCAACGGCGATTGAAAATCCACGGTGCTCGGAAGCGACCTACGTATGATTTCTTCGTTTTACAAGGTCCACAGCAAGTCGATCATCTGGCTTGTGGTGTTGACCTTCCCTGTGTTGTTCGTCATCGGGGCCTCGATAAAAAATAACAACGACATCGAGACCTGGTTGCCGCAGAACACTCCCGAGCGGGCGGTCTACGAACAATTCAAAGACGATTTCGGCCTCGATGAGTCGATCATCATCGGCATCGATACCTCGAACGTCGACGGACGTCTGATCGAAGCGCTCGCCGGTCGACTCGATCATTCGTTTGGAATTCGCTACTGCTGGACTCCCGACCGCTTGCGCCATCGCATGCAGGAATTCGGGGTCTCCGATACCTCGTCGCGCGAGCGGTTGACGAACATGCTGATTTCGTCCCACAGTTCGATGGTGGGAGTGGTCGCATCGCTGACGGAAGAGGGAATCGCCCAACGGGCCCGCGTCGTCGACGGCGTGCAAGAGGCTCTCCGTTATTGTCAACTGACCCCCGAACAAGTGGCGTTGACGGGTGAACCGGTGATCGTCACCGAACTCGACCGGCTGGGGGGAGCGGAGGCGAATCAGAAGTTCTTTATCCTGACGCTCATCATCAGCCTGTCGCTCTTATATTATTTCGTCCGTCATTGGGGAATGACCCTTTCGATTCTCGGCATTACTGTCTGGGGAATTTATCTGACGCAGGCCCTGATGGCTCTGTGCGGTGCCGAGATGAATTTCATTCTCGGGGCGCTCTCGGTGATGGTGATGGTCTTCACCCTCTCGGTTTCGATTCACTTTCTCGGTTACTATTCCTCCGCCGTGGTAGAGAACGATCCGAATCCTCTGGCACGGGCGATTAAAGAATCGCTGAATCCCTGTATTCTTTCGACCGTGACGACATTGATCGGGTTGATGTCGTTGAACGTCAGCAAGATCATTCCGGTGAGTCAATTCGGCTACGCCGCGGCCCTGGGCTCGGTCGTGGCCTTTTTTGTGGGACTGGGTATCACACCGGCGTTATGCGTCATGTTCCCCAAGTGTACGATGCATCACGATCGTCGGGTCTGGAGTCCGGCATATTGGGCCGATTGGATCAACGACAATAAACGAATGTTGCTTGCGACAACCTGTCTGCTGGTCGGTCTGGCGGGATACGGTGTTGCTCAACTTCGCTCGCACATCGATCCGATCGACTTTCTGCCGAAAGACAACTGGGCTCTGCGCGATTTCCGTCGGATCGAATCGAATCTGACCAGCGTCGATTCGGTGGAAGCGGTTTTCGACTTTCAGGGAGAAGAAGTCCCCTTTGTCGAACGACTGAACCGTGTGCGATTGCTCCAGCAGAAATTTGAAACGCACAAAAATGTACGACATACCTTTTCGCTGGCGACGTTTTTCCCCGAGGAGCTTCCCAGCGGCGCGTTTGAGGTCATGCAACTGCTGAATCTGGCGCAAAGCTATGAAGGGGAACAAAACTATACTGCGTGGAATCAGGATCTGTGGCGGATTTGTATCCGGCTGGATCGCCGCGACAACACCGTGATTGATGATGTCAAGGCCGAGCTTGGTCAACTCGCGGGGACGGAGCCTGTCTATTTCACGGGGCTTGGTCCGATTCTCGAAGGGGCACAGGTCGATATTTTCGTCGGATTCTGGAAGAGTTTTACGACGGCATTTCTGTTGATCTCGGCGGTGATGATCGTCTCGCTCCGTTCGCTGACTGCGGGGCTGATTGCGATGGTTCCCAATCTCATTCCGATTGCGTTTGTGTTCGGCGCCGTCGGGTATTTCGGCATGTCGGTCGATATTGGCATGATGATGACCGGAAGCATCGCACTGGGGATTTCGGTCGACTGTACATTTCACTTTCTGGTCTGCTACCAGGAACATTTCCGCTCGGGCAAATCGTCGATCGAGGCGAGTAAGCTGGCTCTGCAACATACCGGGGCCCCCATGCTGGATTCGACAATTATCGGCAGTTTGGGTATGCTGGCACTCTGTTTGAGTGAATTTACTCCCACCGTGCGGTTTGGATACCTGATGTCGGCACAAATGCTGGCTTCGATGTTTGGTGAGTTGATGATTTTACCCGCCTTGTTATGCTTACGCCCTCAACGTCGACGAGTTCGGAGTGCCGAAACCACGTCTCAGCCGCTGTTCTCCCCGCATGTTTTCTGGCGTGGGAGGCGAAAACGCGTGGTTTCAGATGCTCCTTTGCAGGAATCCTTTGCTGGTTCTTAAACGTCTTTTTCGCCCGATAGTCGATTGAGATGGCCTGGAACTGTGGAATCGGTCTGTGTCAACCGTGCTGAGCCCGAAAGTACATCCCGTGAACATGGCGAGTCCTCCCGACCCGCTGCAACATGACGATCTGAACGAATTGAAGAAAAGAATTCTCGAGTCCTTCCTGGATTTCGAAAGTTCTTTTCGTCGGCGCTTTCCTTTCGTCTGGTGGCTGACGCTGGTCGGTCCCGTCGTTCTTACGATCTCTCTCCTGGTGTTGATCGCACTTGCAATGGGAGGGGCTTATGCCCAACGGCTGGTTACGACCATGCTGTTTACCTTCTTTTTCTTCGGGCGATTCGTCATCTTAAGCGGCTCCGATCCGCAGTCGCAGGAAGTCCATCGGCTCTTGACGTCGGAACAATTGTTTCTGATGGTCAGCTACATGGACATCATGGTTGCCGTCACGCTCGCCTTTCATATCGGTTTTATGTTCCGCATGCCGATCATCGGTCGAAAGATCGGCGAACTTGTCGCCGACGGCCAGTTGATCTTGAAGCATCAGCCCTGGATGAAGCGGATGACGATGCTCGGCGTTGCGGTACTGACGGCGTTTCCGTTAGCGGCGACGGGGAGCATCGGGGCCTCGATTTTCGGCCGTCTGTTGGGAATGACGCGAATTGCCACGATGACGGCGATTATGTTCGGTACACTGGTCGGGAACGGCATCATGTATTACGGTTCCGACATGTTGAGTAAGTATCTCGATAAGAATGACGCGGTGATCAGATACGGCGGCATTGCGGCGATCGTGCTGATTATTTTTTTCCTCGAACGACGTTACAAGGCGATGAAGCGAACATTTCTGGAGAAGTACGTGTCCGATTCGGCGTTGCAGACGCTTGTGGAGGAAGAGACGTCCCCAACCGATCGTGCCAATTGAAGGTTTCTCGCGAGAGTCAAAAACATGGGTTGGGAAGCGATTTTTGTCATTCTGCTGATCGTCTTTCTGGTCGTGGCGCTGGCCAAAGATTTCGCGACCCCCGACGTCCTCACGCTCAGCAGTCTCACGCTGATCATCTTTGTCGGCGAACTGTTCGGATCGGAAAAACTTCCTAAACCGTCGAACGCCATTAAGGAATTCGGCAACAGCGGCCTGATTACAGTCGGCGTGCTCTTCGTCGTGGTGACCGGACTGATGCAGACGGGGGCCATGAATCTGCTGACACAGAAATTCGTCGGCTTACCGAAATCGGTTCTTAATGCGCAGTTACGGCTGTTATTTCCGGTGGTCAGCTTCAGTGCATTGCTCAATAACACACCGGTCGTCGCCATGTTCATGCCGGTCGTGCATGACATCTGCAAGAAAACGCGAATCAGTCCGTCGAAGTTGTATCTCCCCTTGGCGTATATGGCGACCGCCGGCGGTGTTTGCACGCTCATCGGCACAAGCACGAATTTGATCGTGCATGGTATGTTGTTGAATCAGGCGGGGTTGTCCGGTTTTACGATGTTCGAACTCGGGCTCGTCGGCATTCCTTGTGCGGTGTTGAGCATCGGGTTCATACTGCTCTACAGCCGCGCGCTGTTGCCCGATCGTCTTCCGGCGATCAGTCTTGGCGATGATCCACGGCAATATTCTGTGGAAATGATCGTCCAACCCGATGGGCCTCTGGTGGGACAATCAGTGGAACAGGCGGGATTGCGACATCTGCCGGGGCTGTATCTTGCCGAAATCGAGCGCGGTCAGGAAATTCTTCCCGCCGTCGGGCCGCGAGAAAAACTTCATGCGGACGATCGGCTGATTTTTGTGGGAGTGCTCGATTCGGTCGTCGACCTGCGCAAGATGCGCGGGCTGCTCCCCGCAACGAATCAGCTGTTCAAACTCGATACGACCGATACGCAGCGTTGTCTGATCGAAGCGGTTGTCTCCGACCGTTGCCCGCTGATCGGCAAGAGCATTCGCGAGGGGAAATTCCGCACGATTTACAACGCAGCGGTGATCGCTGCCGCGAGAAGCGGTCGTCGTATCGAATCGAAGATTGGCGACATTGTATTGCAATCGGGGGATACTCTGTTGCTGGAATCGACTCCCGATTTTATCACCAAGCAACGGAACTCCAGCGACTTCTTCCTCGTCAGCGGCGTAGAGAACTCGACTCCTCCGCGGTACGATCGCGCGTGGATCGCCTTATCGATTTTGATCGCGATGGTGCTGTCTGTCTCGATCGGTCTGTTCGACATGGTTACGGCTTCGTTGACGGCTGCCGGACTGATGCTGCTGACCAAGTGCTGCACGGCGATGGAAGCACGACAGAGCATCGACTGGTCGGTACTTATCGTTATTGGCGCCTCGCTGGGAATCGGTATGGCGATTCAATCCAGTGGAGCCGCCGAAGTTCTCGCCACACAGATGATCGGTTTCGCCGGCAGCAAGCCGTGGGTCGTTCTCGGCGTCGTCTATATCGTGACGTTGCTGTTGACCGAGATTATCACAAACAACGCGGCGGCCGTTCTCGTGTTTTCGATCGCGTTGGAAGCTGCCAGCAGTATGGGGGTGAATTTCATGCCGTTTGCGGTCGCGATTACCATTGCTGCATCTGCCGGCTTCGCTTCACCGATCGGCTATCAAACCTACCTGATGGTTTATGGCCCCGGCGGATATCGCTTTTCGGATTATATTCGACTAGGTGTTCCGCTCGATATTTTGTATCTGGTGACGTCGGTCGCATTGATACCGTTCATCTGGCCCTTTTGAACGGCGGGATCTCAAGTCACCGATTCAAGCCGCGATGTTCGATTTCAAGAAGTTTTGCTTTCAGGCGGATTCCCTGGGGTGCGGTAAAACCGCCGATCTGTCCGCCGCTCGCCAGAACGCGGTGACAGGGGATCAACAGCGGAAACCGATTCGTTCCCAACGCGTTGCCGACTGCCCGCGCGGCGTTCGGCCGACCAATTCGCGTGGCAATATCACTATACGATGCCGTCGCTCCGTATGTCAGGGCGCTGGTCGCCTGGAACACCTGTCGCTGAAACGACGTCATTTTTTCATGTACGAGTTCGTAGCCGCGAAATGTGATCGGTTCACCCTCCAAAAAGCGTTCGAATTGTTCCCGCAGTTCGGGAAACCAGTCGGCTGCCGTCGGCTGGGCGTCGTCGGTGTCGCTTTCACACAGTTGGCGACGAGCGGCATCACGGTTGCGATGGCCGATCGTCACTCGCGATAAGCGGGATGCTTCGCCGCGAAAGCCGATCCACCCGATGTCGGTTTCGAACAGGGAGTAAAATCGACCGGAGAACGGACGTTGCGTCGATTTTTCGACGTCACGACGCAACGACGTTTTGCGTGCTTTTGATGTGATTGACATAAACAGGACTCGATTTGATGCGTTCGGCGTCGGGATAAGAATTTTCCTCTGGTTTTTGACCCGCGAACGAACAACCGATACAATACCGTTGACGAGTAGAGAAACGCAATTCAGGTTTATCTGGCAATAAATTGTTGTCTCGGCTCTTTGACAAAGGATGACTCGATGCTTTCATACGGCGATCTGGCCGATGACTTCTATGTAAATTTGAATTTGAATACCGAAATGCAGTTGCCTGCCGCTCGGGAGACGATTCTTGGTTTTTTTGAACGCGTGCAGAAATCTTATCCCACGATGCGTAATTTTTTTACGCGGGAATCGGGTGATTTCGTGCTCGAAGAAGATAAGGATCAGGGGCATCAGCGCTGGCTGACACTCGAACCGAGGCGCGTTTGCAGCGGTTTTATCAATCCGCCGAATATCGATGCCGCCGTCGAACAGCACGAGTTGATCCTGCAATTGATTCCTTACATGCTTTCGGTAAGCCCGCTGGACTGCGAAGCCCTCGATTACATGATCGGTTTCGATTTCTCGTATCGCGGCAATCACGATCAACTGGTGGCGGAAGCGTTGGGTTCCGGTTATGCCCTCGAAGGGTTAGTCTCGTATCCGGGTTCCAAGGTTCTCAACTTTGAACCGTCGGCGACGATCACGCTTGATGAATCGTGCCGATTGCAGGCCCGGTTGATGATTGAAACCCGCACCAATGCGTATCAGGTCCGTCGTGGTGATTTCGGCGAAGAACAGATCAGCGTCTATTTTACGATGCGACAATACGGAAGCCTCGAACCCAACACGTCATTCGAAGAAACTCTCCGCCGATTGCGGAGTAAGAGCGAAGAACTCATCGAATCGCTGGTGATCGATCAGGTGCTTAGACCCCTGGCGCAGGCGATCGCCACGCGGTGAATCGAGCAATGAGTTGACGCCACATCACATCAAGGGAGAAACATCTTGGGAGCTTCACTCAGCCAGTTTGCCAAATCGTTGACCGTCGAGACCGCGTTTTCTGTACTGGCCATTGCCAAAACCTTGAAGGGGGCGGGAAAAGACGTCGTCGAACTCGAAATCGGCGATAGTCCCTTCGAAAGCACATCGAGTGCGAAGTCGGCCGGCGTCGACGCGATTCATCACAATCAGTCTCATTATTGTCCCTCGCCGGGGCTTCCCGAGTTTCGAGCGACTGCGGCGAAGTTCGTGCGCGAAGAATTCAACATACCGGCGGAAGCGCAGAACATCATCGTGGCTCCCGGTGCGAAGGTGTTCGAGCAGTATTTCTGCGAAGCGTTTTTGAATCCGAACGATGGAGTGCTGGTTTTCAGTCCGTATTTTCCCACCTACGTGCCGAACATTCAGCGCCGCAATGCGCGAATCACGTTCAGTGCACTCAAGCAGTCGCATGAATTCAGGCCCGACCTGGATGATATCGAGCGCTTTATCGCCAATGACCCCTCTCCGAAAGCGATTTTTCTCAACTCGCCTCATAACCCGACAGGGGGCGTAGCGACGAAGGACGATCTCGCCGGACTGGCTGATCTCATTCGCGGCAAAGACATCGCCGTTTTCAGCGATGAGCCGTATTGTCACATGGTCTGGAAGGGAAAACATCATTCTCTGCTCGCCGAGCCGGGGATGATGGACCAGTGTCTGTCCGCTTACACGTTCAGCAAATCGTACAGCATGAGCGGCTGGCGTCTCGGGTTTTCGGTGTCGTCCGCCGCGATCGCCGATGCCGTCGGCAAAATGATCAACACGACGCTCTCGTGTACGCCGCCGCTGGTTCAGCTGGCGGGCAAAGCGGCCCTCGAGCAGGATAAGACCGAGCGAGAGCAACAGATGTCGCTGTTTCGCGAGAAGGTTGAACTGTTGACGAGCGGGCTGAATGCGATACCGGGTTTTTCGTCGCTCGATCCGACGGCGACGTTTTACGTCTTTCCCAATGTGGCACCGATCTGTAACGATCTTGGAATAACCAGTCACGGATTGGCGCTCTATCTGCTCGAAGGGGCGGATGAGAAGTTTGGTGTCGCCTGTCTGGGGGGCGAATGTTTCGGAGAGGCTGGTGCCGGGTTCCTGCGATTCAGCTGTGCCGAGCCGAACGAAAGGCTGCAACAGGCTCTCGATTTCCTGCCGACGGCTTTGGCAAGAAAAGACCGCGTGACGGCCTACCTCGAAAAACATCCGCAGCATCGGCTCGCCAGTCCGTATCCGATGCCGTAAAACCTGCACAATCAGATGGTCCCGACCGTCGCTGTGCGTCTGGCGATCGAAATCGAATTGACGAAGCGTTTTCGGCTCGGATACGATCGTACCCATATCGGCAGGGAGGCGCGAATTCGCTATATTCGCATTGAGGACATCGAGACGTGCGCCGCAAATTAACCGTGATGACGTTGGCAGTATATTGGCTGGTGCTGTTTATCGGCACTCACGTTCAGATTCCTTCCGAGGTCAACCAGGTATTACAAGAAGGGAACGACAAGCTCATTCACGCCGGCATGTATGCATTGCTGGCTATTTTGTGGGGAACCTGGCGGAGCACGCTGACGACCTGGACGTGGCGCGAGACGGTTCATGGAATAATCATCCTCGCCTTGTACGGCATGGCCGATGAATTGCTGCAAATCCCGGTGGGACGGAATGGCGATTTCGCCGACTGGCTGGCAGACTGCTTCGGCCTATGTACCGGCTTCATAATCTGCGGTAGCATCTTCGCGGTTTTACCAAGGCTCGCAAGATCACGGCCATCGGCTTCAGCGTAGCATCGGACGTACCACACGAGGCGCGTAATAGAGGTCGTAAATACGCATTAGCTGTGCGCGTGATTGGGAGGTTTGATGTCATTCCCTCCATAAGCCAATACGTCGTATGGCCTGCGCCTGCTCTCCACGTCGCGACCAATTACCACGACGCGTGCAACGCCCGGTTCGTCAAGTGCCTTACTGATGAGGTCGTCAATCCGATCATTTCTCTCTTCCACTTCTAGTCGGCGAAATGCAAATGCAACGACTGCACTTCCGGATTTCATTCGCCCATCCGTACGCAAGAATGCGTTATCTACACGGTCGTTCCCTAACTGCGCTACTCGGCCAATTAGCAGGTTAAAATGTTGTTCAAACTCCTTCTGAGCCTCAAACGAAAGATCCAATAGCGCGCATGACATTTCCCATCGGTGGGGAGCGCCCAATGTACGAATTCGAATAAGTACTTCTTCCCACCACTCCGTCAGAAACCTCCGCGGGCGCGGTGGTAGATTCTCCATTTCGGCCCATTCCGCCATGTAGTAGCGACGTAACTCCAATGAATTCTCATATAGAATGATAGGAGGCGTGTCCATATCGTCAACGGCCTGTGGAAAGTCGAGACCAGTACTCAAGTAGTAAACGAGTAGATCATCTTCATCTCCTAAGTACTCCACTCTCGTCTCCAGGGCCAGCGCTCACTAACTTCCTGAGCCGGTGAGGGTTTGGAGCAGAAAGTCGTTGTTCCATCC
>JAQCEJ010000067.1 GCA_027618475.1 Planctomycetota bacterium
ATCTATTACCACACACAACACCACAGCGCAAGTCGCCTCAGACTACCAAGTTAACCCAGAGTGCGCGCTGGCCCTGCCCCCGCCCACGCCTCGTACGGTATCTACGTCGGCAAAAACCTCACCGCCGACGGGTGCGTCTATCTAGGCGGTTACGGTGACGAGCCTTCCAGCCATTGGCTTGAGATTGTCCCGCGCAAGATGCATGATCCGGGGACCACGATTCTTGTCGGGTCGACCGAGAAGGCACGGTATCCAGGAGAGTTGATTTCCATTCCTCAGGCCGAAGTGACCTTTCGCTACATCACGATGAACTACTCGGCGTTCGCCGGGTTTCCCGCGCCGCTGACGAACGGGGGGCTCAACGAATATCACGTTGCGGGTCGCGACATCTGGTCGCCGTCGCGCGACGAGTTGCGGAAGATGACCCCCAACCCGCAGCGCGGGCCGAATTATTCGGACCTTTCGCGCATCGCGATGGAACGGGCGAAAACCGCACGCGAAGCGGTCGAGATTATCGGTGCCCTGATGAACGAATACGGCTACTCGACCTACGGCGGCAATTCGCATCTCTTCGCCGACGCGAACGAAGGGTGGGTTGTCATCAACTTTGCGGGAGGGCAGGGGCTCTGGATCGCCCAGCGGCTCGGCCCCGACGATATTCGCGTCTCGCGGCCGGGGTATATCGAAGAGATTCCGCTCGATTTTCAGGACGATCCTGATTTTATGGGGTCGAAGAACTTCATCTCATTCGCCGTCGAGCAAGGCTGGTTCGATCCGAATGCCGGCGAACCGTTTCATGTCGGAAAGGTGTACGGCGAGCCCGAAAAATCCGACGCCGTGAATCTGATCGAATCGCGGCTCAAAGAGCGGACCGGCAAGATCACGCTCACCGATATGATGGAAATGGTCCGCACGACCGACGTCACGCGCGAGACGGCGGGGTACGGGCAGGTCGCCGTGCTGCGCGAGGACGAACATCCGGAAATGGGGACGCTGTGGGTCGCCGCCACGTCGTCGGTGACGGCACCCTTCGTACCGTATCGCATCGGCGTGCAGGATGTCCCTCCCGAATTCAAACGGCATCGGTATCTCACCGAAGACGAAGCCCCGCAGTTTCAGGACGAAAACACGCGCGGCATCGAGTCGACAGTCTATGCCTTCCGCGTCTTCAAGCGGTTGTTCTATCTGATGGACGAACACCGCGAAAAATTCTTGCCCGAGATCACCGAAGCATGCACCGCGTTTGAAGCAGGATTAATCGCGGAGCAGAAAACCGTCGAGAAGATTGCTTCAAAATTGTACGAAGCAGGCGAAGAGGATCTTGCGAGAAAATACCTGACGTATTACAGCAACACCGAAGCGATGAACGCGCTGCGACTGGGCGAAGCGCTTGCCGAAAGTATCGAAGCGCGGACAAAAGTGTTGTACGGCATACGGCAACCCGATTAAAGGTTAGCCGCGACGCAGATACTTTGCGTCGCGGAGCGCCTGCTACAGCAGAAACTACGAGGAGAAGTCGTGGCTAAAAAAGGTGAATGAAAACACGTTTACGCGAACGAGATTATTCTGAAAGACGGAACCGGCGAAACCGTGGCAACGCTACATGCCGGAGATGAAGGTCTCCCGACGATGAATTTCTTGCACAAGGGGCAAAGCAAATGCACGATGGGAGTGGATTCTCAAGGAAATTTCTTCATTCAGATGACCCGTGAAAATGATCGGGCTGCGTTTACGCTCTCCATACAACAAGATATCACAAGCGCAGGTTTTACCGCCCTCAACGGCAAGGAAGTCCTCGGAATCTATGTGATGCCCGACGGTCATCTTATCATCGAAAAAACGGACAATTCATCCATCATGAAACCGTTCGAGATCAATGGTGTTTCTGAATAAGTCGCCTCTTTCGGGATCATTCTTCAGTCTTTTTGTTTTTTCCTGCTGTCTCCACCACAAACTCCAAAATCGCTTTCGCATCCTCGTATTCGGTGTAATGTCCGATCTCGGGACGATCGATGACAAGAACGGGGCGTTCGAGGTTTTTGAGGACCGCGCCCAAGCGTCGAACGCTCTCCGGGGGAACAAGCTTGTCCATGCCGCCGATCGCGATGCCGACGGGCATCGTCAATTTTTCGGGCCAGTATTCGGCGCTTCGCTGTTTGTACTCATTGGGAAGTTCGATCTTCGTCCCGCCGAACGATTCCGCAATCGCCTCTTGAAACTGGTCGTATTCGAGATGATTCGCCGTCCCGTTCATTGAGGCGACGCCATCGATGAGGTCGGGATGAATCGCGGCGAACGTCAAGCACGACGAGCCTCCCATCGATGCTCCGGTGATAAAGACCTTGCCGATTTTATAGTCTTCCTTCAAATCGGTGATGATCTGCACGATGTCTGCCTCGGCGTTCGGTCCCATCCACGACGTCTTGGCGCGGTAATCTGGCGAGGCATAGAGCATGACGTGCGCGGCGGCGACATCACGGCAGGCCCGCATCTCGCCGCCGTTGCCCGTTGCAAATTGCCAGCGGTCGGAACCGTGGCCGTGCAGCGCGATCATCACATCGTGCGGTTGATCGGCATCGAATTTCGCGGGGATCAACAGCACATACTTCTGCTCGCTCCCATCAACATCGGCGGTGAAGGTAACATCCACCGGATCGGCGAACGCAGACGGTTCGTCGGCATGAGTAAGACGAGAGGAAAGGGCGATGAACAACATGAACCAAGAGATGGTCGACCGGCGAACACGCATTATTGTGATCCGTTGCAATGGGGGTGTTGATGCGAAGCCAATATGCCAGACTCCGATTTGTGCAGAGTCCAGTTAATTTTACAAGGCTAAGGAGTGGAGGCATCGCAGAATTCATCGACGAATATATCGTGACGTGAACCGAGTGCATCCGATAAATGGTGGAGGTCATTCGGGTGGCCGGGACAGCTTTGTGTCCCGGTCGCGTAGCGATAAGAGGACTTCTCAGCCGAGGTCTTCGACCTCGGTCCGGCCTCACAGAGGCCAGCTACAGATGCATAATGAGGGGGGATCACTATTTAACGATTGCTCCCACGTGAACCGCACGGCGAGTTTCACCGTTTACGTCGGCGGGCGGGGGGCGTACTATGCAACCTCGTCACCGGTGGCGAATGGAAGCACTTCACTCTTTCCGACAGGCGACCTTCATGACGATGCCCGCAAGTCAGACACCGAACAGCAGTCTCTGGGGCCGCTGGACCACGTTCCCGCTTTACTGGCGCATTTTAATTGCCATGGCGCTGGGGCTCGTCACCGGATTGGTGCTCGGTGAACGGGCGCTGGTGTTTGAAATTCCGAGTAAAGTGATTCTGCAATTGCTCGGAGCGCTCGCCCCGCCGCTGATTCTGATCGCGGTGACGCACGTGCTGATGACGACCGAAGTGACCGGGAAAATGGCGGGTCGACTGGGGTTCTTATTGCTGCTCAATACGACGGTGGCGATCGTCATCGGGCTGACGGTGGCGAACATCATGCGCCCCGGCGAATGGCGTGAATTTACGAAACCATCCGCCGAACAAACCGAAACCGGGGAAGAGGGGCCGTCGCCGGTGGCATTACTGGTTCAAAACGTTCCCAAGAGTATTCTCGGCCCGCTCGGCGATAAGCAAAACGTCATCGGGGTGATCATTATCGCCGTCGGTTTCGGCGTGGCGCTGCGCGGCGTCAAGAAAAAACCGATCGCCAATGTACAGGATTTCGTCGAACTCGCGTACGAAGTGTTGCTGGTCGTGTTGCACTGGATCATTCAACTCGTGCCGATCGGCGTGTTTGCCATTGTGGCGAAGGTGGTGGGAACCGAAGGGTTCGGCCCGTTCGTAGCGCTCGGGGCATTTATCGTCACGGTGATTATCGCCCTCTTGCTGCAAACGACGTGGTACATGGTGCGCATCCGGTTGTTTTCCTGGGTGCGACCGAGAGATGTCTTTCGCGGCATGCGCGATGCGCTGTTCATGGCGTTTTCGACCGACAGCTCAACGGCGACGATGCCGGTGACGTACAAATGCCTGAAGGAAAACGTCGGCATCCGCGAAGAGTCGGCGAGCATGGGAGCCCTCGTCGGTGCCAACTTCAACAACGACGGGACCGCGCTCTACGAAGCGATGGCGGCGCTGTTCATTGCACAGCTGCTCGGACAGCATCTGTCGTTCGGGGCGCAGTTGATGGTGGTGTTCACGTCGATCATCGCCTCAGTCGGCGCGGCGGGCATTCCCGAAGCAGGATTGGTGACAATGACGCTCGTCTTCACAGCAGTCGGCCTGCCGATCGAATATATTGCAATGCTGCTGACGGTCGACTGGTTTCTCGATCGTTGCCGCACGACGATTAATGTGCTGGGCGATGTGAATGTGGCGTGTCTGCTGGATGGGAAGGTGAAACCGGAAACGGGATCACCTGTGCCGGCATCTTAAGGAAATGTCACGCCAATAAAACCTCACTCACCACCTCGCCGCGCACGAGCGGGTGGTCTCGGTTCTGGCGATCGCGGATGTGCATGGCCGGGTCGATCCCCAAGAGGTCGTAAATCGTCGCCACCAGTTCTTCGGGGGTCACCGGGCGTTCGAGCGGATAGGCGGCGTGTTCGTCCGAGCGGCCGAGTTCCAGCCCGCGATTCACACCGGCACCGGCGAGAATGACCGAATAACACTGCGGCCAGTGATCGCGACCGCCGTTCTTCGATACCTTTGGCGTACGACCGAACTCTCCCATACCGATGACGAGCGTTTCGTCGAGCAGCCCCCGTTCTTCGAGATCGGTCAACAGCGTCGAAAAGCCGGGGTCGAACTTCGGGATCAATTTATCGCGATGTTGCGGGAAGTTGTTCGAATGCGTGTCCCAGCCATAATCGTTGAACAGCCGGTTCCCCATATTGACCTGCACGAATCGCACGCCGGCCTCGATCAAACGGCGACCGAGCAGACAACTCTGGCCGAACGTGTTGCGGCCGTAGCGGTCGCGTAGCTCGTCGGGCTCGTGAGAGATGTCGACCGCTTGCTGAGTTTCGGCCGACGTGAGAATCGAAAAGGCGTGCTGATAATAATCGTTCATCAACCCTGCCGAGGCGATCGTGTTGACGAGCGAATGTTGCCGATCGATCTGGCCGAGCAATCCCTGACGATCGCGCAGCCGGTCAATCGAAATCCCCGGCAAGAGCGACAAACCGTCGACGTGAAATTTTTTGTCGTTGGGATCAGCCTGAATGATCCACGGATCGTATTTCGAACCGAGCAGCGCGGCGGTTTGACCCGGTGGTTTACGTCCCTGGCCGTCGACCATGTCCCACGGCAATGTGATCGCGGTCGGGACTTGTGCTTTTGTCGGAGCGTATCGATTGATGGTCGCCCCGAGGCAGGGGTGATCGTCGAGTGAGGCATCGGGCCCGCGGACGCCGGGAATACCCGGGTCGTTGGTCCGCGTGCCGGTGAGCACAAACCCGACTGCTCCGCCATGGACGTTGCGGTCGTGCGTCATCGTGCGGATGAGCGTGTAGCGATCGTTGAGTTTGGCAAGTTGCAGCAGATATTCGCAGTAGACGGTCCCGGGAATCGCCGTCGCGATGGGGGAGAACTCCCCACGAACCTCGGCGGGGGCGTCGGGTTTCATATCCCACATATCGATATGCGAAGGCCCGCCGAAGAGATAGACGAGAATCGCCGACTTCGCCCGCGGCGGTTTCGTGCGGAGATTTTCATTCTCAGCCCGCAACACCTGCGGCAGAGATAAGCCCAACGCCGAAAGCCCGCCGACGGCGAGAAGTTCGCGGCGGGTGGGGCGGAGAGCGTTCAAATTCATGCGACCCTGTTTCATTCAGGCAACCATTTGAGGTGTTTGACTTCAACAGCGGAGTCAGGTGGGTATTAATGATACTCGAAAACAGACATACGCAAAACAAGAATTTAACACGTTTTCTTGATTTTTCAACAGGCTGGTAGGGAGGCTGACTTCGTGCGCGACTGAGAGGTATCCCCGGTAGTGGTCCTTTTAGATCTTCATCGTCAAGGCTGCTCGTCTGATTCAGACGAGCAGAACGAACGCGATGTCAAGGCAGCCGCCACGACCAGAACGCCGATCAGGCCTGCCAACAAACCGATCAAAGTGAATACTTCAAATGTGTAGCCTCGATCCATTGGCGATACATCGGAGAGCAGAACAGTAAGCGATGCAAGGACCAAACCGACCAGTGGACCGCTGATGAACGTGAGAGCAACCAGCCTCAGCCCACGGGACGTTGCACGATGGTTTACTTGACGAGTGGGACGAAGCAAGGCGGCACCAGAAATTGCACCGATGCCAGCCGCAAGCACTCCCAGGTTATGAAAGCCTCCCCCATACGAACCTGGAAACATTTTTTCTAACACAACGACTGCGGCTACCGCTGCTGCGATGGCAAGACCAATGGAACGACCGGTAAGTGATACGCCGCGGACCGCACGCAGAAGCATCCCGATCATGCCGAGCATCAGCAACGCGATGAAGATTTTCCCGCCAAGTGGAAAAGGCGGCGCCATGGCCAGAACCAACATGTTGACCTTCTGATGAAAATGGGCTGAACTCTGGAATTATCTTACTTACTGCATTCTATACCATCATACTCCCCTAATACACGGGTCATTACGGGGGGTGACTGTGGTGCCCGTTGGTCATTCGAAATTGGAATGCGATGAAGTTACCAAATACGTATGCCACCAGAAATCACGCATGGCCCCAGTCGACAATGGGACATGGCATCGATGGATCGTTCGACTGGGGCTAAGGGCGCGAATGCTGGGATGTTCGTACAAATGCTCATAGCGAAGGTTAATTAATATTGGCGATTTACATGCGCCCCAGCCACCCACCGCGAGTTGATCGTTGTGCGTTGCAGGAAGGGGCACGGGCATGGGTTTCCTTTATGGTCAGACATGTACTTTCATCGAATCGAGATACAACGTATCCGGGCAGATGTCTTGTTCGTGAGGCCAGACAACGGTGCCATCCAACACGTCTGCCAATTGAAAATAGTTTTTGTCCTGTAACTCCCGGAACACGCCAAATTCCAGGAGAGGGGCGCAGTCATAGACACCGCTTTCGCCGTTATCGAATTCAATGCTGAGTTTGTAGTCAGCCAGCGGCACGACTTTACGGACTCTGGGATTCATAATCACCTCAAGGGATCAATTTTGTATGGCTGCTCACCAGATACTGCCAGATCCCAATTCGCAACAAGTTCTTCTTTATGCAATTCGATCCATGCTTGAAGAAGCTTCATTTTTGAATTGGGAATGCGACCTTCGAGTACATGGCCATCAGGAATAGACACACAACTTCGTCATCTTGGTATTTGACGTGAATATGAGGTAGTTTGTGCTGCTTGTTGTCCATAAAGTGCATGTAGACGATCAACCCGTAAAATATCGATATCGACGGCATTATTTCACTCTATTCTATTCTTGTCGATTTTCAATCAGCATCTTCAACCTCCGTTCCGCCACTCCGATATTTTACCAATTCAAGATGACCATCGCTGGCTCATTTTGGCGTAGCCGCCGTCGCTCGCAGTTCGACACCCAATGCGCGAACCAGCTTTAGCACCGTGTCGTATCGAGGTTTCGCGCCGGGGGACAATGCTTTGTACAAGCTCTCGCGGCCGAGCCCGGTGTCTTTGGCGAGTTGTGCCATGCCGCGCGCCTTGGCCACGTCGCGGACAGCGACTAAAAAGACATCCGGATTTTCGTCTTCGAGTGCCGCATTGAGATATTCTGCGATGACTTCGTCGCTATCGAGATAATCGGCGGCGTCGAAGGGGGGGAGTTTCTTCATGGATTAATCTGCCTGTTTTTATGCAACAACTTTGCTTGTTTGATATCGCGTTTTTGACTCGACTTATCGCCTCCACATAACAACAAATACAAAACGTCTCCGATTCGTGAGTAGTAGACTCGATAACCGGGGCCGAAGTGAATTCGCATCTCGTAGATGCCATCTCCGACGGATTGACAATCACCAAAGTTTCCATGTTCTGCCGAACGAATTCGGGCAATGAGGCGAGCTCGTCCGACGGGATCGCGAAAGTTTTTCAGCCATTCGTCGAATTCAGAAGTTCGAAGAAATGTGAACATAATAGATTGTATCCGTATGGATACTTCTGGTCAATGTGACGTTCTTAACCCACTGGTGAACGTAATGTGGTGCCTAACCCTCGCGCCGCCACCCCCGGCTCCTTCGCACCGCAAATCGCCCCACTGACGGCGACCCTTGTCGCACCGGCTTCAATGACCTGTGAAATGTTCTTCTCGTTAATCCCGCCGATGGCAAACCACGGTAATGTAATCTCTGCCGCGACTTGTTTCACAAATTCTAAACCGGCGAATTGGGAAAACTCTTTCGTTGTGCTCCGGAAGACCGGGCCGACGCCTAAGTAGTCGGCTCCGTCGATGACGGCTTGTCTCGCTTGTTCGATCGTGTGGGTCGAGACACCGATCAGCTTGTTGGGGCCGATGATTTTTCTCGCGTCTTTGACCGTCATGTCGTCCTGGCCGACGTGTACGCCGTCGGCGTCGCTCAAGACGACGATGTCGGGGCGGTCGTTGATGATGAGTAATGCGCCGAGTTCACGAGTCCAACTGCGCAACAAACGAGCTTGCTCCAACAACTGGCGTTCGTTGAGATTCTTTTCTCGCATCTGCACGATCGACACCCCGGCGGGAATCGACTGCCGCACCGCCGGGCCGAGGCCGTGGTCGCAGAGGTCGGCGGTGGCGAGCAGATACAACCGACAGTCGGTGAGCCGGGTGCGATTGAATTGCGTATTCAAGATCGCCTTTTCGAGCGTGTAGAAGCGATAGCGAAGTTGCTCGACCACGCCTGCGAATTGTGCGTTGATCACCTTGCCGTATTCTTCGAGGCTGCGGAGCGATTCTTCCAGTCGTTTACCGTTCGCCTGTACCACAGAGAGCAGGGCAGGGCGGTGAAATTCACTTGGAGTGGTGACGGTTGTACCGACGTCGGCTTGTGTGTCTCGCGATATCCACGTTTCGTTGCCGAGTAAACTCAGCGATTCGGTAAATTCGTGTCGCCAGGTTTTGAGCAACCGCGTGAGATGGGCATCATCGAGCACGAACCGCACATAGTCTTCGACGACGCGCACTCCTTCACGTGCCCGATTAGCAGAGGCATCGAGAATCCGTAGCGTTTCAGTCTCTTCGGAGACTGCCCGCGAGACGGCGTTCAACGCGATGTCGACATCCAGCGGTGTCGAGGGATGACCTTCGCTCCGTTTGACTTTTTCGCTGAGGGTGTCGAGAAGAATACCTTTGTGATCTAACCAGGCAGAGACCTTGGACGGAACTTCGAGCAACCCGAACAGAAGATGTTCGCTGCCGAGTTCGACGGTCCGCCCTTCGTCACCGCGCTGTCGATGTGCGGCGGAGAGAATATCCCGCGCCGTGTCGTTCATCGCGAGCGATTCTCCTTCGTCGGGGCTGCTGGTCAGTTCGTGGACGACTGGAAGATCGAGTTCCTGCTTCAAGACATCATCGGTGATGCCGTATTCACGAAGGAGGTCAGCCCCGTGCGATTCGTCGGCGACGAGTGCCCACAACAAATGCAGTGGTTCCACGTCGGCAGCAGACGATTCAGAGGCGAGATGCCGGGCACGGGCAATGATGCGGCGGGCCGCTTCTGTTAACAGGAGTTCCATTGCGTTTCAGTTAAAAAAAATGATTCGGTTGAGTCATCGATGTAACACGAGGGGGACACTATCAATATATCGCCTCTGGGGTATGAATAGTAACGGGGGGGAGTGAGGAATTGTGAAGCGCGCGAACGAATTGTGAGTGGTTTCGGCGTTGGGATGACGTTATTCAAAGGGTTTTTCGATCTTGACAGGGATGCAACGGGTCGAAAATCTCTCTCGAATTCGTGAAGATTCGTTCTTTCTGCACTAGCTGAATTCGTTTGCACTGGTATAATCGAGGGGCTTCCGGTTCGTGTGCCGGCGGCAAAGAAGTGAGTACGCACAAGTGCACTGCTGCTCGACAGATCCTCCGGGTCTTCAGCTCTGAGTCCTCCAGGTTCAAAGCGATTAAGATCTCAGTCTGGCAATGTTCGAGAGCTAAGGTTTGTCGATTGGAAGACGTTTGCCTGTGATCTGCTGTTGGGAAGTGATCTCAGAAAAATCGGCTTCATCACAATCGGCTGGCTTGAGCTTAATTCGCTTCGAACCTGTTAACCATCTGGGCAGGTTGAGAACAACCATTCTGGACTTTCGGATCATTCTTAGAGCGTTACCCGTCGAGTTTCATCTCTATTCGGGATCACTCCATCAAATTCGAACATCCAACTGCGTGTTTTTGGGATTGCCTTTTGATGGTTTGAAATTTCCGTTTAGAAGGGCCGTTTTGGCTCGCAAAGGATGACAATGAGCAAGAATTTGTATGTTGGTAACCTCCCGTTTTCCGCTACCTCCGACAGCCTTCGAGAAGCCTTCTCGAAGTTCGGCACGGTGACCTCCTCTTCGGTGGTGACCGACCGCGAGACCGGCCGTTCGCGCGGTTTCGGTTTCGTCGAAATGGAATCGGGTGGCGACGCTGCCATCGAAGAAATGAATGGTAAAGATTTTGAAGGCCGGACCCTCACGGTCAACGAAGCACGTCCTCGCGCCGAACGTCCCGGTGGCGGCGGCGGTGGTGGTGGTGGCGGTGGTGGCGGTCGTCGAGGCCGTTACTAAGACGATTTCCCGAAACCCTCTGGATGGCGACGTGTTCTCTTACTTAATGAGTTGAATGCGTACCAGCCGGGTTTTAAGAAAAATCCCTGATCGCTGATGATGCAGTGATCGTCGTTTGAATTTCAATTCCGGGTGTCCCAACCACCCGGCTTCCTTCCCTTGCGTCGCTATAAGCCGTTTTATAACCCTCTGGACGACAGCTTTCCCACACGAAATCGATGGGGGATGCGTCGCCAACCGGGTTAGGAAAACCAACCGACGCCGGTCTCACGGAAGCTTTGCAAGTTCTTGCGACAACCAAATGGATTTGCGAAGAACTGCCAGCTTTCCGTTCGCAGGCGAACATCCTCTGAGTGGAATCAATCAATCCCCCGCAACGTCAGACGCATCATGCGATGCAGCACTGATGTCGCTCGTTACCGGAACGAGTTCCGGCATGCCCTCGATTCGACCGCATCGGGCAGAGTTTTGCGCCGATGCAACACCGTCGAATTCTCATTTGACATCGATTTCGCACTCGCCGACGAGTCGCGTCTTCTCGTGAAGACGTAAATATCTCCGGCCGATCGCGAAATCTGTTCTTAAATTTATGCGCGGACGGCGCGGCCCGGCGATGGTGTCGCCGATGCCCGGCAACCGCTAGGCGATCGATGATCGCCATTAACTTAACAACTGGTGACATGGCCCACGGCTAGTTCACCTAAGACAGGTAATCCATTGAAACCGAACACATTTGCTGAATTGAATCTGATCGAACCTTTGTTGAAGGCGATCAAAGAAGAAAACTATACCACTCCCACTCCGATTCAAGCGGCGTCGATACCTCCGCTCATCGGGGGACAAGACTTGCTCGGCTGCGCCCAGACCGGAACAGGAAAGACCGCCGCGTTTGCGCTGCCGATTTTGCATCGTCTCGAAACCAAACGACGGGCTTCGTCACCCGGAGCACCGCGCGTGCTCATTCTCACGCCGACCCGCGAACTCGCCGCTCAGATCGGTGAAAATTTTCAGACCTACGGACGCCATCTCAAGTTCCGCCAGGTGGTGATCTATGGCGGCGTGAGCCAGATGTCGCAGGTCCGTATGCTCAACCGCGGGGTGCATATCGCCGTGGCGACTCCCGGACGACTGCTCGACTTGATGGAGCAGGGGCATGTCGATCTCGATCAGCTTGATACGTTCGTGCTCGACGAGGCCGACCGCATGCTCGACATGGGTTTTCTGCCCGACCTGAAACGCATTATTGCCGCATTGCCCGAAGATCGACAGTCGCTGTTCTTCTCGGCGACGATGTCGCCCGAAGTCCGCACGTTGGCAGAGTCGCTGCTGAAGGATCCGGTGAAGGTCGAGATCTCTCCCGAAGTGAAGACCGTTGAAAAGATCGAACAGCGCGTGTTGTACGTGCAGCACGCCGACAAGGCGACACTGCTCGAACAGTTGCTCAAGGGGGATGTTATGGGGCGTTCGCTCATCTTCACGAAAACGAAACGCGGGGCAGACAAGGTCGCCAAGAACTTAAACCGTAGCGGAATTCGATCGGACGCGATTCACGGCGATAAATCGCAGAACGCCCGTAACCGGATTCTCTCCGATTTCCGCACGGGTCGTTTTCAGGTGTTAGTGGCCACCGATGTCGCCGCCCGCGGCATCGACATCGACGGCATCACGCATGTGGTGAATTACGACATTCCGCACGAACCCGAGAGCTACGTGCACCGCATCGGCCGCACGGGGCGAGCCGGTGCCGAAGGAGTGGCCCTGTCGCTGTGCGATTCGAGCGAACGTCATGACTTGCGAGCGATCGAAAAATTGATTCGCATGACGATCGTGATCGAAAAAGATCACCCGTTCCACGCCGACCGACCAATGCCTCGCGAGTCAAAACCGGCAAATCGAGGTGGCCGCCCCGACTACCGTAAACGGAGCAAGAACGGCGAAGCCTACGACCGCCGCAAGACGGCAAAAGGAAGCAAGCCGAAACGCCCGGGAAAACGGCAAACAGCGGGTGTGTAATTGATAAGTGATAATGGACAATGAAAATCAGCCCGTCGAGTGTTACTCGGCGGGCTGCTCTTTTGCACCTGGCAAATTATTTTTCCTCGGGATCGTTGTTCTTGAATACGAATTCATTGCAGCCGTGTCCCACCGAAGTGGTGAGTTCCTGGAGCGTGAATCCACGGTCTCGGACGAAGCGAAACACGACTTCCGGCCGCGCGACTTCGAACGGCCAGCCGCCGACCCAATCGATCAGGTCATACCATCCGTGCATTCCCCGTGTTTGCGTTTCTGCACGCCAGTTTAACAGTGGAACAAACGGGTTACGAAACGTCAGCAGCCGCAGCAACGACGCTATCGAGGTAACGGCCAGCCGCTTCGCAAAGACGGCGCAACCGATGGCAAAGATATACAAAGGGCGTACCAGCCCGGGGAGTTGCCGATAAATCTGTTTGACCCTGCGCCACGCACGGGAAATATACAGCTGGTCGTTGTAGATGGCGAGAACGAGTATTCCCCCCGGCTTGACGCGATGGACGAGGTTGTCGATCGCCGTCCACATGTAGCCCGTGTGATGAGCCACTCCCCAGCAATACACGATATCAAATTGTCCCGCCGTTTCGAGGAACGTTCGATCGAGTAACGATCCGCTGACAACGCGCCAGCGGTCGTTGTCGTGGCCGTATCGACGCTTCATCTCTTCGGTGCAGGCGATCGAATCGGCATCGACTCGAATGAGGTCACGTCGGCACCGAGACGGTAAGCGGCCAGACTAAACAGGCCGCTTCCGCTTCCCGCATCGAGGAACGAACAACCGTCAAGCGAATCTTTTCGGATCAGATTCCGCAGCGATTCTTCGGCACTGCGGATGCGATCATCGTTCAGAGTCGCCAGGAACCGAGCCCAGTTCTTACCAAACGCGAACGGCGAATCGGGAGAACGACTTGGAACCAGCCGATTATCGCCACTGTCGTTCGTGTTCATATTGGCGCAAGATTGATAGAGGGAAAAGTTGTGAATTGATGGATTGACCTTACGATAGCGTGGTGGACGACCGGCGTTAAGGCTTAGCGTAAGGATGGTTCGGTAAAGTTGCAACGCCGCATCAGCCGGCGGGATATGGACATGGTATTTGTGTGTATTATCGCAGAATTGAACTGGTTTTCAGGGGCACGCGAAGATCGCAATCGGTATTTCAATCACTCTCAAGCGAATCACCCGGCCGGAAGTGAGAGTCGACTTCGATGAAACATCTGACTGGTAGGCGCGGTGTAGCTTTGTATTTTGAAGAGGAATCTTTTCGAAGTTCGGGCTCAAAACGAAGGCGTCGATCATTCGAATTATTCTGTTTGGAAGGTCGGAAGGAGGGGGCATTTCCGCAAATCGTGTGGGACCGAGATGATTTCGAACGGGAGCCGGTCGCAGGCTTGCCGATGCTGACAAGAGACGTCGTGCTTTCGGCGCCGTCACACGCATCGCTCGCGTCGGTCGATGCCGGTTAATCTGTAGATGACCGTTGGAAGTTTTATGACGATTGCGACAACACCGCAGATGCACACCGCCGACTCGCTCGCGGCATCGTCGCTCGTCCCCTTCGAAATCGACGAAGCCTTTCGCTGGCATCAGAGTCGTGCGTACTGGCGCTGGCTTGAATTGTTTCAGGCCGACCGCTCGGCGTCGATTTTGCATCACCCCGATTATCTCTTTCACGATTTGAGGGCTCAGCGCGAGATGCAGGGGCGGCCTGCCTTCTTTCTGACGTCGGCCGCCGCCGATGGTCCGTCGTGGGCCGGTGGACTCGTCCCCAAAACGATCAACCTTTCTCGCTTCGTCGGCCTCGGACGCCGGCCCGCCGTTCACGGATATCGTCTCGTCGGAGATCGCCTGTTCGGTAATGGCTCCCCCGACCAGACGGCATCGTTTTTCAACGACATTGAAAAATTTCTAACCGTTCGCCACGCCGATTATTTGCTGATCGAAGATGCGATCTGTCCATCGCCGACGTGGGATTTGATTTCCGCCCGTCGCGACGCTCTCTTCCGCTTCGACACGCTGATGAAGACCAGTACGCGGTATGGCATTCGACTTCCCGCAAACCAGGACGACTACTGGAAAGGGTTATCAAAGAACGCGCGAAAACAGAATCGCAAGATTCTCTCCGAGACGAATCACTGGATGCTCTGGCGGGTGACCGACGTGTCGCACGTCCCCGATTTTCTAGCCGCCGCCAAGACCGTCGCACAAAACTCGTGGCAACGCGAACGGCTTCGTGGACGCATCAGCAACGACGAGGTTTTGCTGCAACGTCTGACGTTTCTTGCTCAAAACCAGGCGCTGCGCTCGTACGTCTTGTTCGACGGAGAGACGCCGGTGGCCTTTGAGCTCGACGTTCAGTTCAACGGCGAAATGTTGAGCGAATCGGCGGCGTACGACACGCGCTATGCCGAATTTGGACCCGGTCGAGCGTTGTTACTGCGCGTGCTCGCCGACTTGTTCGAGCACGATTGCCCGGTGTGGTACGATTTCGGCAGCGGCGAATGGGATTACAAGCAGCGTTTTTCGAACGTCCAACTGAAATCGACAAAAGTCTGGCTCGTCAAATGGCATGCTCCCCAAAACCTGAACCAGATGTTATGAGAGTCTCAGCTGCCCAATAAGGCAAGGAGACTCGAGATGGCGAGACGCAAGAAGCGACACAGTCCAGAGCAGATAGTCAAGAAGCTGCGCGATGCGGATGCGATGTTGAACGCTGGCAGGGAACTGTCGGCGGTGCTGCAGGCGCTGGAGGTGAGCGAGCAGACGTACTATCGCTGGCGGAACCAGTACGGCGGGATGAAGTCCGAAGAGGCAAAACGGTTGCAGCAGCTTGAGGACGAGAACAAGCGGCTGAAAGAGATCGTGGCCGATCAGCAGTTGGACATCAAGATGCTGAAACACCTCGCGGAGGGAAACTGGTGAGCCCTTCCCGAAAGCGAGTGGCGGTCGAAGAACTGCAAGGTTCGTTCGACGTTTCGGAGCGAAGGGCATGTCAGGTGGTGGGTCAGCCGCGCAGCAGTCAGCGGTATCGACGCGAGGTCCGCGACGATGAGTCGCGGTTGGCGAAACGCATGCTGCAACTGGTGCGTCGGCATCCGCGTTACGGTTATCGGTTCATCACGGCCAAATTGCGACAGGAGGGCTGGGAGGTGAATGCAAAGCGTGTGTATCGTCTGTGGCATCGTGAGGGATTAAAAGTGCCCAGAAAACAGCGAAAAAAGCGAAGATTGGGAATGAGCGCCAACGGCTGTGTGCGTCGTGCGGCCGAGCACCGGAACGATGTCTGGGCGTGGGATTTCGTGTTCGATCGGACGACCAATGGCACGCCGTTGAAGTGGCTGTCGATCGTCGATGAGTACACGCGGGAATGTGTATGCCTGAAAGTGGCACGGAGTATCACCAGCGAGGATGTGATCGACACACTGGCTGAATTGTTCGCCATGCGAGGGGTGCCGCGGCACATTCGTAGTGACAACGGTCCGGAGTTTATTGCCCAGGCGATTCAGCGCTGGCTGAAGCAGTTGGAGGTGGAAGCGTTGTATATCGAGCCGGGGGCTCCCTGGCAGAACGGTTATGCGGAGAGTTTCCACAGCCGTCTGCGGGACGAGTTCCTGGCAAGGGAGGAGTTCGAGAATGTCTTATCGGCTCGTCGGCTGACGGCGATCTGGAAGAAGGAGTACAATGAAGAGCGGCCACACAGTTCGCTGGGGTACGTAACCCCAGCGGCGTTCGCGGCCGGCCTGGGGCCTGCTTCCGTTCGGGCTACGCCCTCACTCCAGCAGCCCCCAGGCCATAACCAAATAACCCAACCCCGACTCTCATAACGCTTGGTACAGAAAATGGGGGCAGGTCAAATGTACAGGGCTTTTTTTGTAAGATATTCATTTCATCTCGATGAGACGGTGTCGCTGGTGGATTATTGTTCTTTCAGTTCTCGAATACCCTGAACTCTACTTACAATTTTTATCAACGATCGAAACTTGTAATGCATGGTTTCACTTAACCGCCGCATCCATCAAACTTTTTTTACGTTAGATTCGCCAATCGATATCAGAAGGTATCCAGGGGATTATCGAGTTACACGGGAGTACCTGCGGTGCAATCGGCCTGTTTGCCATTGATTGCAACCGTTGTTTTACTGAGCGGCGTTGCCGAAGTTCTCTCGGCTGATGACGGTGTCGCTTTAGAGAACGAACCGTTGCATCAGACGATCGATCGTTTCATCGAGCAGGGATTCGTCCAACGGCAGATCAAGCCCACGCCCCTTGCCGCTGATGCTGAATTTCTGCGGCGGATTTATCTCGATCTGACGGGGACGATTCCTTCTGCGAGCGGTGTCCGCCACTTTCTGGCCGATCCGTCTCCCGCAAAGCGCGAAGCGGTGATCGATCGACTGCTCGACAGCCAGGCTTATGCGTATCACATGCAGCGGCAGTTTGACGTGATGCTGCTCGAACGGCAACATGCGAATTACATCACCGTCGACGAATGGCAGAAATATCTGAGAACGTCGTTCGCCGACGACAAACCGTGGGACCAATTCGTCGGTGAGCTGCTCGGCACCGACGGTACCGATCCGGAGGTTCGCCCGGCGCTTCGCTTTTTGCTCGTGCGGACGATCGATTCGTACCGCCGTCTTGAACCGCACATGGTTGCCAAAGATGTCGGTCGTCTGTTATTCGGACAGAACTTGCAATGTGCCCGCTGTCACGATCATCCCAGCATCGCGTCGTATCATCAGGCCGATTACTACGGTTTGTTCGCCTACTTTCAGTGGAGTGTCGTCTCGACGGCGAAAGTCGGCGACGAATCGAAATTTGTTATCGTCGAGCAGCCGAAGAAGAACACGAATTACACATCGGTGTTCGTAGCCGATCAGCCGGAACAGATGGCTCTGCTGCAATTGCCCGGCAGTGCGGCGATACCTCTGCCGTCCCTTGAAGAGGGAAAGGAATACCTCGTCAAACCCGAAGAGGGAAAAGTTCCCGTGCCGGCGTTCAGCCCGCGCAGCCAGCTCGTCAGCGGATTGAAAGACAACGTCCCCTTTCGCAAAAGCATCGCCAATCGGTTGTGGTGGATGATGTTCGGTCGCGGCATCGTCGACCCGATCGATCTGCATCATCCCGATAATCCTCCGTCCCATCCCGAATTGCTCGATGCCCTCGCCGAGCGGTTCGCCGCTGACGGGTTTCGATTCAAACCGTTCTTGAAGCAACTTGCACTTAGCCAGACATATCAACGATCGGCATTCGTAGAAGAAACGACCGGTGCGGAAAACTTGCCTCCGGAGGCGTTCGCACAAGCTGCGATTCGTCCCCTTTCGCCCGAACAGTTCGGCGTTGCCGTCATGCAGGCGACAGGCTTAGCCGATGGACAACGTGCCGGATTGACGGATCCCGCCGACGAGACACCGTTGCTCGATTTTCAGGCTGCGAATTTGAAAGCCTTTATCGATCTCTACGGCAAACCGCCGGGACAGGCAGAACACGATTACGATTCGAGTCTGTTTCAGGCGTTGTTTCTGGCGAACGGCGGCATCGTCCTCGATTGGATCAGGCCGCGTCCGCACAGTCTGGCGACGCGACTGCAAGAAATGACCTCCGACGAACAACTTGCCGACGAATTATTCATTAGCGTTGTGTCCCGCCAGCCAACCCCCGAAGAAATCGTAGATGTGCAGAACTTTCTTCAAGAACGAACGGCCGATCGTAACGAGGCGATTCAAGAGTTGATCTGGGGGACGATTGCAACGGCCGAGTTTCGATTTAATCATTGACCATCAGGTGTGCGATGAATGTTGACGACCGATTTCACGCCGAAGAGCATCGCCTGTCGCGACGATCTGTGCTCGGTGCTTTGATGGGTGGGGCAGCGGGACTGCTCGCTCCTCGTTCGTCGCTGCTGCGGGCCGAGGAAGACGTTCCTGGCCGCAAAGTCGGCAAACGCTTGCTCATCGTGTTTCAAACCGGCGGATTGAGCCAACTCGAAAGCTGGGATCTCAAGCCGAACACGAACACGGGGGGGCCGTGTCTGCCGATTCAGACGTCGGTCCCCGGGCTGACGATTTCCGAATGGCTGCCGCATTCGGCAAAAATCATGCATCATCTCACGTTGCTCCGTGGGATGAGCACCGGCAACAACGACCACGGTCCTGCAGCGTACATGATGATCTCGGGACGTCGCGAAGGAGAAGCTCTCGTTTATCCCCATATGGGGTGCGTGACGACCCGGTATCTCACCCCGGCCGATCATCCTGTTCCCGGTTTTGTCTCAATCGAAGGTTATGACGGTTCGGAGTCGGCGTTTCTCGGGACGAAATACTCGCCGATTAAGGTGAAGATCGATACGCCGCCGAGTCATCTCGATTTGCCGCCGCAGGTCACGCCTCTTGCCGAACAGCGGCGTCAGGACTTTCGCCGCAAACTCGATCGCCGTTTCGGTGAAAAACGGAGCGAGGCAAAGACGACCGCATACATGCAGACGTTCGAGCAGGCCCAACAGCTGATGCGAAACAAATCGATGTTCGATCGCAGCGGCGAAGACCCGAAACAGCTCGATCGATACGGCCGCAACGCCATGGGTGAAAAGTGTCTGATGGCCCTTCGTCTGCTCGAACAGGGAGTCACCTGCGTGCAGGTGGGACATCCCGGTTACGACACACATGCTGAGAATTTTAATGTCCATTGGGATCTGCTCGAACAATTCGACCGTGCGTTTGCCTGTCTGATCGACGATCTCGTGATGCGGGGTCTGCTCGACGACACCGTCGTCGTCTGCACGGGGGAGTTCGGCCGTACGCCGACCATCAACCATCGCATGGGACGCGACCACTGGAGTCATTCGTGGTCGAACATTGTTGCCGGTGCCGGTTTCGCGCGCGGCGGTGTTTATGGAAAAACCAGCGACGACGGCAACGAAGTGATCGACGGAAAGATCAACGCCGCGCAGTTCTTCCATACGCTGCTGACGTCGTTGGGGATCGATTCGGAGCAAAGCTACATCGTCGACGGGCAGCAAATTCCGATCGCCGATCCGGCGGTGGAACCGGTCAAAGAGTTATTGAGTTGATTCCCTCCGAACGGAGACAGTCCGCATGAGCGATGATGCCGACGATCTGCCGGTTGAAGCAAAACAACCGATCGTGCGCGGTCCGTTGTCTTACGATCCTGCAAAGATTCGCGAACGACATGTCATCAGCGGGTCGGGACGGTCGATGCTGACGTGTTGTTTCGATCCGACGGGTCGCATTATCGTCGCCGGCGGCATGTTGCCCGACGTCGTGCAGTACCGATTTGCTGTCGAAGATGAGCAGGTTCAGTGGGATCAAAAAGGAGAACTGCTGCGCATTCCGGCCCACAAAAGCTGGATTGGTACGCTCGGCATCGCGCCGGCGGGAGATCGCCTCTTCACCGCCGGATATGCGGGCGATCTGTTGGCGTGGAGTTTTCCCTTGACGGCTGCCGATCAGTCGCCGCTCTGGTCGCAGCCCGATGCACACATCGGCTGGATTCGGTCGCTGGCCGTCAGTCCCGACGGTCAGACCGTTGCCACATGCGGCAATGATCAACACGTCCGACTCTGGTCGGCAGTCGACGGGCGGCTTATTCGTCAATTCAGCGGGCATACCTGCCACGTTTATCATCTGGCGTTTCACCCGACCGAACCGCGACTGGTCTCCGGCGATCTCGAAGGGCATATCATCGATTGGGATCTCTCGACCGGTGAACTCGTTCGCGAGAAACATGCGAAGCAGTTCTGGGTGCAGCAGGCCAATCTGCAACTCGGCGGTGTGCGGTCGATGACGTTTCATCCCGACGGCGGCTTGCTCGCCCTCGGCGGCATGTACGGCTTCGGCAGCATCGGCGACGGCATTGGTGCCCCGTGCGTGATGTTCGTCGACTGGAACAATTTCGAGATGCTCGAAATTCTCACGCAGAACGAGCAACACCGATCGTTCGTCAACGGCATTCACTTTCTCTCGCCCGAGGTGACGGTCGCCGTCACCGGTGGCCTCGACAGCGGTATGATTCTCTCGTGGAAACCGAACGAAGCTCCTGCCGTTCCGGCCGACAAGCCGGATGAAATCCGCACGGCCAAGGCGTACGATCATCACAAGATCGCCGCATCGGGCTGGGGTGCCTCGGTGCATCCCGACGGCAATTGCATCGCCGTTGCCCATCACGATCAGACAGTGCGGGTTTATGAGTTGTACGTGCAGTGAGCGTTTCGCGATCGGCACTTAAATCGCTATTTTCGATCTTTTTCCACGACTTCTCGCGGCAACAGTAATTCCTTCGGACTGCGGGCGAGATAAGGCGGAACGGTCATCAACAGCCGACGGCCGTTGCCATGGTTGAATCGCCATAATTGGCCGTCCTGGCCGGGGGGAACCGCAACATTGAAATATCCCGGGGAATCGTCAAACGTATGGACGTTTTTTCCGTCGGGATTGTGCAGTTCGCCGGGGCCATCGGAAAATCCTCCGATGATTCTGGTACCACGAGGGACATAAAAATAGAGTGTCCACCGGCTATGCAAGAGCGCTTCGCTGGTTGGATCAGACCGTATCGTCAGCGGGATGTCGACCGGCCAGACGACCTCCGTTCCGTCGCCGCCATCTGAGAGATGCAGTCGTTGTAAACCCGAAATCGACGATCTCAGCGATACATCATGGGGTTGTTTGTCGGGAGGTACGGCGATGCTATCGACGGATTTTCCCATCAATTCGTCTCGCGGGAACAGAGAAAACTTTGCATCTCCCAACCGGCCATAAATCAGTCCCGCTTTGACGGTAAATTGAAACTCCGTCGGAACCTCGTTCGCCCAGGTGTAGGCGTCGAATTCTCCTCGAAAGAAGATGCCGTATTGCCCCGGTTCAACATCGGGCAATCGAATCGGGGTTGCCGGAACAAGGTCGTCGCTGAACGCGACGGCTTCGAAATCGAGCAATTTGTGCCGCGCGATACCGTTACTTACCAGGCTGTCTAGCTCGGCGATCTCGAATGGTTCGCTAGTTTTCCACGGATTGCTTTCTTCCGCAACATGCCATTCGCATTCCGGCGGAACGACAACCAATTTGTCGCGCGTCGGCAGATCGCGATAGAGCCCCAATGTGTGAACCATCATCGTTTTGCGAATTCGATACGCATAACGAATCAGCCGTTCGAATTCCGATTGTCGGGCCTCCCCTTTGGCATTGGCGTACTCGAACCAGCGTTCGACATAGTGTGCATAGAGCACCAGTTCATTGAGACGAGCCTGCACGTCATCGCGACCTGCCGCGGCTTGTTTAGCCTCGGCAAGCAGGCGGTACATCCTTCCGATCAGGTCTTCACTGAGTAACGGCTTACGGGCGGAGTCGATCAGACGATAAAAGCGATCCATCGGTTCTTTTGCCGGACCAAAAGCAAGAGCGAGAAAATCGTTACGCAACTCGTCCTTTTGTTGAAGAGATGCTTCTTGCAAATCCCATAAGATCCGTGCTGCCAAAAAATATCCGAGACCGTTTGGTCCCCAGTTGTCGCTTGATTCGGCGCTGAAAAACCGTGCTCCCTGTTGATGAAAATTGGGAATCGTACGTGCCAGGTAGTCGAGATCACCTCCCCGCGCAGCACCGGGCAAATCACGATCCCAGGGATTGACGCCGAAATACTCTCTGATCCCCAGTGTCGCACCCTGTGCTTGCCATCCGTTCAATAATTCATCCTGAGTCAATCCCGCACTGCCGAAGGCTGTCGCCACGCTGATGACCAGTCGAGGATGAACGTCGATATTGGGAGGGGCGACATGTCCACCGTAGGCATACATGCCGAAGCGTTTTCCAGAATATTGCTTCTCGACAGCCGTGGCCACTTCGTTGGCCAACAACACGGCACGATCACTGGGCGAACCGAGTTGCTGACAGTTGTCGCATTCACACCAGCCGAGTCCGTCGCTCGGCTCGACCGATAAGGAATCGCTATCAGGATGCAACTGAAAATGATCCAGGGCATGGCCCACAACCAGTTTTCGTAAACCGGGATTACTGATGCAGAACTTGTCGGATGTCCGCACGCCATCGACCAGGGCGAGATATTCTGGATGCTGCTCGAAGACATCTTTGTAACGAGCACGGAGTAGCTCGCCAATGTGTCCGGTGTCGAGATCGATTCCATTCGTCGCTCGATTCTTCCTGCACCAATCTTCGTATGGCTCGCGTGCGTAATCCCAGGGACCGTATCCATACCAGATATGACGGGTGAAGAAATCCGGTTGCTCTAAGGCGTCAACCGCAAGCGAAAGATCGGGTCGACGGGGGACGATTTCCCAGGTCGGGCCTGGGAAGTATTGTCGATAACCCACCCGATACAAGAGATCCCATACGGCGTGTTCGACGGCGAGGTCCGTCGTTCCGATCACGTACACACCCTGCTCGTGCGATTTCAATACATACATTTCCCGTTGCTCGTCGCTGGGAGTTTCAGGCAGCGTTCCCGCGAACAGTGGAAATTCTGAAGCGGTACCGATGGCAATACCCTGTTTTCCATCTCCTCTCTGCACTTCAAAATCAGCATCGGTTATTCGTTTGAGTTGATCGGCCAGTATCCGAGCCGACTTGTAAGAACCCGCATCCTCTTCGCCGGCGATCGCAATGTGAAGCAACGCCTTTCCATCCGCGGCGATCTGTGTGGTTATCTGAGCATCGGCCGGCGTTACGAAACTGCACCATCCAACCAACAAGAAAGCGATTCGGAAATAGTGAATCATGCGGTGGGTATTGTGGTGAACGTGGAACAGCGAAAAGAGGTCTGATTTCATTTTTCGTCCGTCAGTATGAGCGATTAGCGGGCAACGAGAACCTGATTTTGTGTCGGCTGACTGAAGTATAACGTCCTGACCGGGGGGTGACGACAGTTACGGCCAGAACACGAGTTCCTGACCGCTCCGGAACCAGACAGCCTGACGCCTCCGAATCGGGCCATCGCTCGTCACAGTTTCACGCCCAGACTACTGAAATGGACTACATACGGCCAGAAGACCAGGATCCCGACAGTCGCAGCGCCGATCGCTGCGAACAGCACAGCGGCCGAGGCGACGTCCTTCGTCTTGGCTGCCAACGGATGAAACTCCTCAGAAGCGAGGTCGGTGAGGAATTCAATCGACGTGTTAAAGGCTTCGGCGGTCCAGACGCCGGCGACGGCGAAGACAATCCAGCACCACTCCATTTGCGAAAGGCCAACGAACAGACCTGCCAGTGTGACGGCGATCGTCGCAGCAAGATGAACCCAGGTATTGTGCTCGGTCTTCAACAGCGTGACCACACCCCGATAGGCGTAACGAAAACTGTCGTAACGGGCAACGAGTGAAAATCGCGAGTTTGGTTTCATCGCGCGGCCTTGCATGAGTAAACAGGTCTCGAACGATCGATACGCGAAACCGATTCTACCCGCAATGTCGCCGATTTATGTAGCGTGGTTCAGCGGACGGTTCACACCAACTCGGGAATCGGCTGTCCCTCGTACACAATCGGGATGGGGCGGTCGTCCTGATCGTGGAGCACGGCGTCGAGCGGGATCCCCATCTGCTGAAAGATCGTCGCGTAAACTTCGTGGTAATGGACAGGCCGATCCTGCGGAATTTCGCCGCGCGGATTGCTGGTGCCGATCACCTGACCTCGTTTGAGACCACCGCCGGCCATCACGACCGAAAAGACATCGCCCCAGTGATCGCGCCCGGCGGTGTTGTTGATTTTCGGCGTGCGACCGAATTCCGAGAGAAGAACCACCAGCGTGCTGTCGAGCAAGTCGCGCTCTTCGAGATCATCGACGAGCGTCGTCACGGCTTGTTCCATCGTCGGCAACAGCTTATCTTTGAGCTGTTTGAAGTTCTGTCCGTGTGTGTCCCATTCCTGATTGCGAGAGAAATTCACCAGTGTAAACGGGACTCCGGCTTCTGCGAGGCGACGAGCGAGCAAGGCTTGCTGTCCGACACGATGACTGCCGTATCGCATTCGCATCTCGGGCGATTCTTGCGACATGTCGAAGGCCTGACGGATATTGTCGTGGGCCAGCAATTCGTACGCCTTACGGTTGAAGGTGTCGACGCCGGTCATCACCCCCGACCGATCCAGCGAGCTGGAAAACTGATCGAGGTTGCGCAACAGTTGTCGGCGATGATCGAATCGTGACAAATCGATTTCGGAAGGCAAACTCAAATTCGGCGGTATGGCGAACTTTGCCGTTGCGTTGCCGGGGGTTTCCTGCGTTTCGAACGGATCGAACGCCATTCCCAGATACGACGCACCGGCGTATCGCACCCGGTCGCCGAGTTGTCCCTTATCGGGAATGCAAACGTAGGGGGGGAGCCCCGGTTTCGTCGAGCCTTTCAATTTCGCAACGACGGAACCCATCCCGGGTCGAATGTTGCGATTCTTCGTCGTCGTATTCGCACCGGGGTAATCGTAACCGGTGAGCACCCAGTGAATCGCCGCTTCGTGACTCGGATTTCGGTGATACACACTCCGCAGAAAATTGAATTTGTGAGCCCGCTCGGCAAACAACGGCAAATGTTCGCAGATGCCGTATCCGGGTATCGATGTGGATATCGGGCGAAACTCGCCGCGATATTCGCTGGGGGCTTCGGGTTTCAGATCGAAGGTGTCGTGCTGAGGCATCCCTCCCTGACAGAGGATCATAATCACCTGTCGGGCCGGAGCCGCAGCATTCGCTTCGCGGGCGCGCAGAAGTTGCGGCAGGGCCAGTGCACTGACCGAAACTCCCGTGACCGAAAGAAGTTGTCGACGGTTTAATACGTGCATCGCCAGTTTGTCCTTTCAACGCGAAAACAAATATGTATTCGTCGATGCATTACTGTTACTTTAGCGTTTCCGGGGAGTTAAGGTCAACTGAAAGTCGCCGACGGCAGAGCGATCACCAATTGTCATCCTGCGTCCCCTTCAAATCGATCGACCCATTTCGTCGTTATCTTCTTTAGCATCAAGGAAATAAGCCGCTGCGTTGAAACTCCGTCTCGTCTGGGTTACATAGTAAGGAGAATACATTTTTATCGCGATTTTGTTCGTCACTTCCACAAGACTGGAGACCGACATGAATACAACTCGTCGTCGTTGCGTCGCTGCATTGGTGCTTGGTCTCTTCGTCAACGTCACGACGATATCGCTTCCGGCCGCCGAACCGGTTGGTTTCGATGTGAAACTCGACGTCGTCTTGCAGGAACTGAATCCCGATTATTGCTGGTTTCATCCGCGTGTGACGCCGATTCCCGGAGCCGGTGAAAACGGCCAACCGGCGGTCTTGATGACGCTGCAGCGCCACCTTCGCGTTTCGGATCATTATTCGGGGCTGTCGTACATGATCACGAAGGACATGGGGAAGACCTGGACCGAGCCGGTCTTACCGCCGCAGCTCGACTGGCAGAAAGAATCGGACGATGTCACGATCGCCGTCTGCGACGTCACGCCCGGCTGGCACCCGCACACGAAAAAAGCGATCGCCATCGGTGTGAAACTACGCTACGGCAAACAGGGTGAGCATCTCTACGACAAGCCGCGCTCTCATGAATGTGCCTACGCCATCTACGATGCCGAAACCGACAGCTGGACGACATGGCAGTTTGTCGAAACGCCGTTCACCGACGAAAAATTTTATCTGCTTGTTCCCGGTTGTGTGCAATGGATCGTCCGTCCCGACGGTTCGCTGTTGATCCCCGTTTATTTCAAAGGACCAACGGGGGAAATTTACTCGACGACGATCATGCACTGCAGCTTCGACGGCAAAACGATGAAGTACATCGGCCATGGCGACGAGATCGAACTCAACGACGGACGCGGCGTATACGAACCGTCGATGGTCTTCTGGAACGGAACGTATTATCTCACTCTGCGCAACGACTCGAAGGCTTATGTCACCACCAGCAAAGATGGACTGCATTTCGAGCCGATTAAAGCGTGGACGTTCGACGACGGAGAAGACCTCGGCAGTTACAACACGCAGGCGCACTGGCTGACTCACAGCGACGGATTATTCTTGTCGTACACGCGGCGAGGTTACAACAACGACCACATTCCGCGAAACCGGGCACCGATTTTTCTCGCGCAGGTCGATCCGGAACAACTGCAGGTGATTCGCGCGACCGAAACCGTCGCGATTCCCGAAAAGGGAGTCATGCTCGGAAACTTCGGTGCAACGACGATCTCCCCCGATGAATCGTGGATCACCGACGCCGAGTACATTCTCTCGGCGACTCCCGATCCCAAAGGGGCCGACGGCAGCGTTTTCGCAGCACGTGTGATCTGGAACAATCCGAATCGATTGGCGAAAACGTCATCGTCACTGAAGGTCGTCACGCTGGGGGATTCGATCACGCATGGCGTCCGTAAAGATGTCTCTCCCGAACAGATCTTCGCACACCGGCTTGAAGAAAAACTGCAATCGGCAGATTTCGATGCCGAAGTCGTCAACGTGGGGATCGGAGGCGAACGGACCGATCAGGCCGTCAAGAGACTGGTGAGAGATGTCATCGCCGAAGGGCCGACGATTGTCACGATCATGTACGGAACGAACGACAGCTACGTCGATAAAGGAGGAACCGATTCACGCATCTCGAACGACCAGTATCGCACATTTCTGACGCAGATCGTGCAACAGCTTCGGCAGGCCGGCATTCATCCCGTGCTGATGACTGAACCTCGCTGGGCCGATAACGCCGTCAACGGCATCGGCGAAGATCCGAATATCCGTCTCGAAAAATTTCTCGATTCGTGCCGTGACGTTGCCGGTGAACTCGATGTCCCGCTGGTCGACCATTACGCGATCTGGTCGAAAGCCCGCGAACAGGGACAGGTGATTTTCGATTGGACAACCGATTCGTGCCACCCGAACGCCGAAGGTCACGCCGTGATGACGGATGCAATTTTCCCCGTCGTCAAAGCCGAACTCGATAAAATTCTCGACCGTGAATAGATTGTTGCGTATTGGGTTGTGAAGGAATCGAACCTCTCGTCGTCCACCTCACGTTTTTGCGACACCGGCTTTACAGGCCGGCGTGAGGAACACAACCCGTCACCACGTCTCTGGCGAAATAGCACGAGAGGGATTCGAACCCCCAACCACCCGATTTTAAGTCCGGTCGCTCTCCCTGTTGGCGTATCGTGCCGCGCGGCACAGCGCGTTATCGCTCGCGCGGGCGTTCATTCATGACATCCGAACGGCTATGGCCAAAATCAAAATCGTCGGGTTCGGAATCGATATCTTTTAAAAACCGTCGGCGTCGTTTGTTGCCAACCTTTTTCACATCCCGTTTCATTTTCCGCAATAATCGTTTGTCATCGCGTTTCATACTGGCTCATCCTTCATTCTTCCGGCACAAAAAATCAGCCCGGTGTCGCCGTGACATCGGGCTGAACGTCGCTCGATCGGTTGAGTCTGTGATCACGTCAGCAAGGGACACACGGCGAACCGCGCTTCCGAAAGATATTCGGAAGCGTAACGTTCAG
Source organism: Planctomycetota bacterium (assembly GCA_027618475.1). Classification (GTDB taxonomy): domain Bacteria; phylum Planctomycetota; class Planctomycetia; order Planctomycetales; family Planctomycetaceae; genus JAQCEJ01. Next base: position 28,258 of record JAQCEJ010000067.1, read on the forward strand.
ACGCGAGTAACAGACCCAACCGTGACATCGTGGAGTTTCCGTAAGTTGTAAGGGGATTCCGTTCCCCGATTGATGGCGACGAGCACTCAGACGCACCCATCGCAGAGATGGTTCGCAAAAATTTTCGAAATTTTGTAACCTGAAAGACAGACGACAACATCAATTCCTCAAAAAAGGGCGTGTATGCCACTCGATTTGCCGTTTTCTCAAGGACCGCCGTTCGACGCCGCGAAGACTCATCGCTGGCTCGCCATCGAGTTTAACAATATCGCCTGGGATCTCTTCGACAGGGAGACCGAGCTGAACTGCGAAGAGATCGAACGGATGATTCACATAGCTCATGCCTCGCGGCTGCATTGGTCTCTGGTCGGCAAGCCGATCAACGACCTGCGTGGCGAACTGCTCATCGCTCATACCTACGGTCGGGCCAGGCTCGCCGAGGCAACGCAGCGTCATGCCCAAAAGTGCCTGGAACTCGCGAAGACGTGTGCTGACGAGATCTACCCCTTCGACGAGGCCTTGATGTACGGCGTCGCCGCGTGGGGCGAAACGCTCGGCGGAAACGACGACCAAGCCGCCGAGTATTTGAAGAAAGCCCACGCCGCCGCTGCGAACATGACAGATGAAGACTCGAAACGGCTATTCGAGAAGTATGTAGCGTTCTATCAGAAAACGTGATGCCGGTTCGTGATCTTAACGATGCTGCGAACGAGTCGGCCCTCTCGTTCCCAAGCTCAGCTTCGCGGAACACAGAGTTGCAACTCTGTTACCTATTGACATCACATCGCAGTCAAACGAACAACATACGCGAACTTGTTTCGTGTGTGACGTGTCCCACACGTGCTCCGTCGATCGTCTCGACCAGCGGCGGCGATGCCCCCTTCAGCGGGTTGGTGATCGCCGTTCCGAACATGGGATCTGAAGCGAGGGGATCGATTTCGGTTAGCTCAGTGGATAGAGCACCAGACTCATAATCTGGCTGTCACCGGTTCAAATCCGGTACCGAGCTCCAACCTGTCGGTTGGTACCCGACCCGGGATTGGCCGCAAGGCCTGTCCCTCACGACGCCGAAGGGGGGCGGACGATTGTACGATCGGCTCAAAGCATGAGACACGCGCGAACCGCGGACGAAAGCACGCGGCTTCGACGTGAATCACGCCGCGAGCAACACCAGACGATGCCCTTGCAGAGGACGGATTCCGCCGTAGCTCTCGCTCGACAACGGTGCGTGAACCCTCTCGCCCACGGGTTTCGAGGTTCGCCTCGAAACGAAAGCGACAGGCGCAATACATCGACGTCGCCCGAGCCTGCGGCTTAAGTTCTCTCCGCACCGCCGCGTGTGATTCGGCTTTCGTTTCGCCCTCTGACGGTTTTTCGTCGAGAAGGCCATTGGACCGCGAAGACGCGAAGTTATATGCGACATATCTCTTTGTCGCAACTTTTGCTTACGTGTTGAAAAAAGATTGTGCTCGGACTGAACATTGTCTGCGTTTGTTTGTCATCATTCTCACGAAAACCAAAAGTCGAAATAGAAAGGACGAAGATGGAGGTGCATGATGTGGTTTTACAAGCGTTACAAGATCCGGTCGTTTGAAGTTGGGTTGCTCTTCCGCGAAGACGAATTTCGCGGATTGCTACACCCCGGTGTGCATTGGTTCTTTGACCCGCTGAACAAGCTCCGCGTCGATATCGTGTCGAAGCGCAGCCCGTGGCTGGTCCACGAGCAACTCGACGTGATTATCAATTCGGGAGCGCTCACCGGCTCTACCGAGGTGCTCGATCTCGACGACCGTCAACGTGCGCTCGTGTGGGTCGAGGGCCGGTTCAGCCACATTCTGCCCGCGGGATTGTACGCCTACTGGTCGGGAGTGAAGACCGTGCGCGTCGAGATCGTCGACGCCCGCAACGTGCGGTTCGAGCACGACGATCTGAAGATGATCGCGCGGTCCCCTGCGGTTTCGAAGGGGCTGCTCGATATCTGCACGGTCGATCGCGACCATGTCGGTGTGTTGTTTATCGACGGGCGTTATGTCGAGACGCTTGCGCCAGGGCTGTACGCTTTCTGGAAAGGGGCGTCGGAATCGCGCGTGGTCGAGGTCGACTTGCGCGAAGCGATGATCGACGTCAGCGGTCAGGACATCATGACCGCCGACAAGGTGACGCTCCGGTTGAACGCCGTGGTGACGTACCGCATCGCCGATCCCCGCAAAGGAGTCAGCCAGACCGACGACGTCCGGCAGGCGCTGTACCGCGAGGTGCAGTTGGTGCTGCGGGCACTGGTCGGCGCACGCGAACTCGACAACTTCTTGACGGACAAGGACGCCGTCGCGAAGGAGATCGAAGAGAACGTCCGCCGTCGGGCTGGTGATTTGGGTCTTGAGATCGCTTCGGTGGGAATCCGCGACGTGATTCTCCCCGGCGATATGAAGGATTTGATGAACAAGGTGACGGAAGCCCGAAAGGCCGCCGAAGCCAACCTGATCGCCCGCCGCGAAGAGA
>JAQCEJ010000192.1 GCA_027618475.1 Planctomycetota bacterium
CACACGAGAATGGTGAATTTTTTGAAAAATCCGGCACACATTTCATCGCCAATGTGGGTCCATTATCAATCGTGCGATTTCATGGGGACGGTCTGCGCGTAGAGTTGATCGCATTTCCATTCCTCCAGGATTACGCGAGAGTGTGCGAAACTCCTGTCGAATTTTGGAGATTTTTGAAGAACAGTTTCGCCATCCTCTGGATTCTAGAATTCCCACGCACAATGTTGGAATGCTGACTGTCCTGCCAACAGGGTTATGAAACCAGTTTTGCACATGAGACAAACGATAAAATGTGTCATTGAGGATTGATGCATCGACATGGTTCTCGAACGATTAAGAAGAAGTGGACCGAATACCGAGAACGTGCTCGAAACCGGCTCGTTGCGTATCATCATCGCCGATCTTACACGTCGTTTCATAACCCTCTGGACGACGGATATTTTGGGGCAATTTAAACGTTTATGCTATTGCTAACCGTGTTATGAAACTCGTTCTAGCCAGACCAGGTGTTCGCTATGAAAAGCGCCAGTAAACGAAATCTGGAGGCAGCTCGAGGCTATATCTCTCTCGAACTGCCACGTCTGGCTCAGAAGGAACTGGCACGCATCGAGGATATTTCACAATGCGCTTTCGATTATCATTATTTACAGGGCGAAGCGTATCGGTTGCGAAAAGAACACGAAAAAGCCCTTTCCCATTTTTCTATGGCTCATGATGTCTCCCCCACAGATCTCGGTTCTCTCCTAGGAATGGCCTGGTGCCTCAAACGTCTCGACCAGCTCGACCGTGCCATCGAAATGACCGCACAGGCCTACAAAGCTCATCCCCAAGAGCCGATTATCCTGTACAATCTCGCCTGTTATCATGCACTTGCCGGTCACAAGAGTGACGCTTTATCGTGGTTGGGAAGAGCGTTGCGGATGGAAAGCTCACTCCGCTCGCTGATCGACGACGAAATGGATTTCGACCCCCTGCGAAACGACCCCGATTTTCAATATCTTACGAGTTGCAGTCAGGACCAGATCGACACCGCCGAATAGTTTCCCAGATCATTCAGGGGCGCAACGACCGTGCACACACCTCAAAACAGCCGCGAATCATTGCGACATCTCGTCGTTGAGTTGAGCCGGTCCCCCCGTCCCGCCGATAGTCCGGCACTGGAGCGCGCCCGAGCCTTCGTCACCGCCACTCTCGAAGACTCGGGCTGGGAGGTCACCCCCTATTCCTTTGCTGCCGAAGATGATATCGGCACACCGTTGAACGGCATCAATTTGATCGCGGTTCACCGATCCCACCAACTCGAAAAAATGCCTCGAATCTGTCTCGGGGCGCATCTCGATTCCGTTGCGAACAGCCCAGGGGCTGATGACAATGCCAGCGCCGTCGCGTCCCTGCTCGAAATCGCTCGACTGCTTCCTGGTTGCTGGCCCGACGACTCTCCCTTCGACGTCGAGTTTATCGTTTTCGATCTGGAGGAACGTGGCATGCTGGGAGGCGCCGCACACGCCCAATTGATGGCGACACACAACATCCCTCTTGTCGGCATGATCTCGCTGGAAATGCTGGGTTACTGCGACCACCATCCGGGGTCGCAGAACATCCTCCCCGGTCTGGAAGGGTTGTATCCCACGACCGGAAACTTCATCGGAGTCGTCGGTAACGAGCGATCACGGGAATTCCGCCAGGCGTTTTGTGACGGCCTGCGTGAAATCGAAAATCTCCCCGTCGAATGGCTCGATGTGCCTGGTAACGGAGAATCGTTTCCCCCATCGCGCTTGAGCGATCACAGTCCGTTCTGGGACCGCGGTTACCCGGCACTCATGGTAACCGACACCAGCTTCCTGCGCAATCCGCACTATCACACGCCGAACGATACCGCAGAAACGCTTGACTTCGAATTTCTGGAAAAGGTGACACTCGGCTGTTTAAAAGCGATCGTACAAATATTGAAGACCGACAGTTGAGTCCTCACTTCTTCACGGCATCCGGCTCCGTCATGCTGAACGGGTCGAGCGCCTGTACGAGAGTTTCCGGCGGCAGAATGTTCTGTTCGGTGCACAACTCGCGAATTGTCTTGCCCGATTTAAACGCCTCCTTCGCAAGCGCGGCAGCTTTTTCGTAACCGATATGCGGGTTGAGGCTCGTCACCATCGACAGGCTTTTCTCGACCGAAGCGTCGCACGCCTCGGGGTTTGCTTCCATCTCTTCCGCACAGAAATCGACAAACGCGGTCGTCGCCTGGGCCAACAACCGAATACTCTCAAGCGTCGCGTGCCCCATCACCGGCATCATGATGTTGAGTTGAAACTGTCCGCCGACCGCACCGCTGAACGACACGGTCTGATCGTTCCCCATGACGCGGGCGGCGACCTGCATCATGCTTTCGCACATCACCGGGTTCACTTTCCCCGGCATGATCGAACTCCCCGGCTGGCGATCGGGGAGTTTGACTTCGTAAAAACCACATCGCGGCCCCGATCCCAGCCAGCGGATGTTATTGGAAACGTTAAACAGCGTTACTGCGATCGTCCGCAATTCACCATGACATTCGACAAGTCCATCGCGCTGCGCGTTGCCTTCGAAGTGATTGACCGCTTCGATGAACGGAATACCAGTTTCCTTCGCCAACTCCGCCGCCACGCGCGAGCCGAATTCGGGGTGCGTATTGATCCCCGACCCAACCGCCGTCCCACCGACGGGAAGTTCGAGCACCGATTTGACAGCGAGCTCGGCCCGTTCGAGCGAAAGCTGGATCTGCCGGGCAAACCCGCCGAATTCCTGCCCCAGACGCAAAGGCGTGGCATCGGCCAGATGCGTGCGGCCGATCTTGATGATCTTATCCCACGCACGGGCTTTTTCCGCGAGCACATCGTGAAACCGCTTGAGTGCGGGTATCAGCAGGTTTCGTGTCGCCATGGCGACAGCGACGTGAATCGCCGTAGGAAACGTATCATTCGTGCTTTGCCCCATATTAACGTGATCGTTCGGATGAATCGCTTTTTTGACCTCGAAACGATTTCCTTTCATCATTTCGATGGCTCGATTGCTGATGACCTCATTCACATTCATATTGCTCGATGTTCCCGAACCGGTCTGGAAGACATCGATCGGAAACTCGCCATCGAATTTTCCCTCGGCGACTTCGCGGGCCGCAGCGAGCATCGCTTTGACCTGTTCATCGGAAAGTGGATTTTTACCGGTCCCGGTCAGCTTGCCGAGATCGCGATTTGCCACACCGCAGGCGTATTTCACGAGTCCCATCGCGTGAACGAGTTGCGGTAAAAGAGACCAGCCGGAGATCGGAAAATTCTCGACGGCCCTTTGGGTTTGGGCTCCGTAGTACGCTTGGGCAGGAACTTTAACATCACCCATAGAATCGTGTTCGGTGCGAAATTCGCTCATGGTTTATCGTCTCGTTGAATTCGTAAAAGTATCGTTGATGGGTTCGAAACCGTTCTCGCTTCGGGCATAATAGCGAACATGTTCGCCGAAAAACAACAACGCGGAGACCTCCTGAGAAGCCTCCGCGTGACGAGTGTCATTTTCGCGTGATATGAGGAACCAGCTTACAAACCGGCTATCGGTACTCCATAATAAACCTGATGCGGACGCTCGACCTCGTCAAGCCAGACCGCGTCGCGGGGAATCCCCAGAGAATCGTAAATGGTCGCCGCCATGTCGTCCGGTCGTTGCGGATTCGCAGCGGGATAGGCGGCGTTCTTGTCGGAGGAACCAACCACGCTCCCTCCGTTAATCCCGCCACCGGCAAAGAATACCGTTTGCACGGCACCCCAATGATCGCGACCGGGGAGTTTGTATGGCTGCGATTCGGAAATCTTCGGCGTACGGCCGAATTCTCCTGCCATGACAATCAGTGTATTTTCGAGCAATCCGCGATCGATCAGATCGTCGAGAAATGCGGCCAGAGCCTTGTCTGTCGGCGGGAAGAGCTTGTCCTTCAGCCTCGGGAATGCATCGCCGTGTGTGTCCCACGTTTCGTTGTTGCCGAGATTGACCTGCACGAGCGTGACCCCCGCTTCGATCAATCGACGCGTCATCAACATCGACCAGCCGTAACTGTTGCGGCCATAGCGGTCCTGTTCTTCGTCCGATGCGTTGGTCACATCGAATGCCTGCTGAACGCCTCCATCGTTAAGAATCGAGATGGCCCCTTCTCTCAGCCGGCCGAACGATTTCGTCGCAGCTGCTTCGTCGAGATATTTCTGTTGTGCTTCGATATGCTTCAGTACGTCGAGGCGTTTGTTGAACCGTCCCTGCGTCAATTCGTGAGGCAATTGCAGATTCGGGGCGCGAAATATGCGGTCTTCGTCGCGGTGCGGCAATCCGAGATTCGGGAAATTGTACTCGGGGTAGGCCCCCTTCCAGACATTGTTGTAGGGAGAGGCCTCGATAAACCACGGATCATACCGATACCCCATCTGCCCGCCGAATTGTCCCGGAATGACCCCTCCCGACCAGTGGACCAGCGTTTCCGGCAACACGACCGAGGGTGGCAGATTGTTCGACGAGACCGGCAATTCAGAAGCGTTTTTCAGCAAATGCTGGGCGGCATATCCAACCGTTGAAGCAATCGAAGGAAAATCGGTCGGTGACGACTTGCGATCCCCCGAAAATCCGGGCGTCTCGCCGCTCCGGCCCGTAAGCATGTAGTAATGGCCGAGGGTGTGACCGTTTGTCGAATGCGTCAGCGACCGGCATAACGACCAATGTTTGCTGCGCTGAGCAAGAAGCGGAAGATGCTCGCAGATTTCCACCCCGGGACTGGCCGTCGCTATCGGATCGAACTCCCCGCGCACATCGGCGGGGGCAGCGGGTTTCAAGTCGAAACTGTCCGATTGAGCCAGCCCGCCGGATAGAAAAATATAGACGCAGGCTCGCGGAGCGTTTGTTCCCTCGGCGGAACTTGCCGCAGCAAGTTCACGAACTCCCTGCACATGATTCATCCCCAGACCCATCAGGCCGATGGCACCGGCTTGAATCGCCGTTCGCCGAGATACGCGGGGATGCTGCCAGACGGAGGGGACAGGACGTTGCATTCGAGACCTCCCAGTTCGACCGGTCGATATACGTACGGCCGCTAAACCTGATCGTGGTGTCTGCGTTTCGTTTCTATTATGTTTCAATGCCGGGCTTTTGAAAATACCGACCGCAAAAAAATCGGGGGTTTGACAATTATTCGTATTGGGCAAGGAACACTATTTCCCGCCGTCCGATCGGGCGATATCATTCCCGCGAAATACATCGAACGTAGCCGTTCAAGGCCCGGCACACACCGGACAATCTACCCAAACGGCGTGCCCCTGAGTATAGCTGCG
>JAQCEJ010000193.1 GCA_027618475.1 Planctomycetota bacterium
ATAGCGCGCCGCCAGTTTCAACCGCCGCAACACTCCCCCCGCGCCGCCATTTTGGACCGCCGTCAACATCAGTGATTAAAAGTTCGTGCAAAATATGCTGTGCCGAATAGCCGTCTGGTCGTCCGCGATCATGTGCTGCTTCCGACCATTCTTGGCCTTGATCATGCAGAGCTTTTCGGAGACGGGCCACTCCCCTGCCGGTGACGAAGTACACTTTCGGCCAGAGCGGCGACGTATTTTTCGAATCAACGACGCTCAAGTATCCGAGCGATTCCATCTCGGCGAGATGTCGGCGAGCCGTGCGATCGGATTTCAGATACTTCGAAAAACGCCGCTGAATCTGATTCGCTACGGCGAAACGGTTTCGATGGACGTATGCCAGGATCGCTCGGAAGTGCGGTCGCTCGCGACATTTTTTCGTGCTCGACTTTCGATGCTGATGCACGGATCGCAATAACTTCGGCAGTTCCCACACACTTAATTGTTGACGGCGCGCTTGCCGATGATCGAGGATGACATTAGCATCACTCATGATGCACCTCCCGCGACGTCGATCATCGCCAGCAATGCGGATTTCAACTTGAGTGACAATTCAGGCCATGCCGCGATGATTCGCGACAGGTCGGGGTCGTGGTCGGTGCAAGCAGGAGTGCAAGCCGACGAATCGGCTTTACCTAAGTTATTGTCAGAAAAAGTAGTTGTGTCATCAGACCTTCTGCCTACGGAACCGAAGGGCCAATCACTGTCGAAAACGGATCGCATACAAGTCGGCGTCTTTCATGACAAATCGCAGTCGTACCGGTTTGCCCGCCAGCGCACTGACGTCCGAGCCGTCCTTCCAACGCACAACGCCCTCGATCTCGTCGCCGAACATTTCCGGACAGTCATCCAAGGCGAAGCCGGGGACAGCCTTCCCGTCGGCATCCTGGACTTCCACCCGCAAACTGCCCGCGGCGGATGTCGCGTAGTTGATTTCCAGCGTCTGGCCAGTGAACAAGAGTGTCCTGGTCGTGAATTCACCACCCGCATACGGCGCGTTGACCGAGACAAATCCATCCTGCCGGAGGGTGTAACGCCGCGTACGCGGCCCACCGTCCGTGTAGTAATGCTCGTTGGTGTAGAGCGACAACTCGGACGACGCGCCGGGCAGGTCGGACTTCGTCTCAACCAGCCCCCACCAGATATAGTTGCTGCGGTTGCCCCACTTGTCCTTGTTCTGTCCGGGAGGGATCAACGCCTCGGCCCAGCGGTGGAAATGCACACCGTCGCGGCTGGACATGAACAGCCCTTCGGTCAGCCCTTGAATCGATCCGCGTTCTTCGAAGAACCGGGTGGGAAAGCCCAGATACAGATGCGGCGCGCGATGGTAAGGGTGGACCGCATTGGTGTAGAGTTGCTCGTTCGGGGTGTCGGCGTCGTATTCGAGATGCACCGTCTCGGTCCACTGCTGGAAGTCGTGCGAGGTGCATGTGGCGATGGCTCGGACTCCACGATGTGCGAGCCGGAAGTACGCGCGGTATTCCTTGCGGATCGCATCCCAGAAGGCCACGTTTTGCGAATCAAAGACGCCTTTGATATTGACCGGGCCGTCCCGCATCGGTTCCCATCGAATGCCGTCGGCTGACTGAAATGTCCACAGGCCGCCCGTGCCGACGGGGTATGGCGGCGCAAAGCCGCCGATCGCCTTGTATCGCGCCTCGGGCTGGCATTCAGGATTCGGGTCCTTGAACGGCGTAAAATTGCAGGCCACTCGCAACGCCTTGATCGGCAGATTGGGCAAGGCTCGCGCCTTGTAATCGGGGAGCAGTCCCTCACCGTACTCGGAACCGTGGGGATTGCACCCCACAAGGATGATGTTGTTCTTTTTCGATCCATCGAACTCGACGATCCCCAGATCGGGCTTGGTCCAGCGGATGCCGTCCTGGCTTTCGGCGTAACAGATGACTTCCTCGTTTGAGTACAGGCGGGTTTTCGGGTGGGAATTGCCGGCACTGTAATACATGCGATAGATGTTGCCATCGCGGAAGATCGTGGCAATTCCGCTGACGTTGCCCTCCCACGGTTCGTCGTGTGTCAGCGAGATTTCGCGCGGCGTCGGTCGATGGAGCACCAGGCGCGCGCCGCCCTGCAGGGTGTCGATCAGGTACTGATCGACGAACAGTTCGCGCCGCGATCCGATGTCAATCGGCTTAATTCCCGCCGGTTCGTCGGCGCGAACCACCGTGATCGACAAGAGCATGACGGTATAGGTCAGAAAGCTGGCATAGAATCGTATCTTGATCACTTCGATTCCTTTGGTTTCATGGCTGTGTCTCTCGGGTTGATGTGCGCAAAGTCATCACTGAAGCGATCCTACTCAGACCGGATTTCCAATTCACGACGTCCTCGATCGCATCGCCGTAGATCGCCGTAGATCGCCGGACAATCGGCCAGTGCGAATCCGGCCAGTTGTCATTTATCGCCTCGGGGGGAAGTCCGTGCCGAATGCGTAGAGACGGGCGTTTTCGAGATAGATCTTGAACATGACCGTTCTGCCGACAAGATACTCGAATTCGCTACCACCCTGCCAAGAGACTTGTTGCCGAACCCCATCGGTGTCGATGACCGTGCATGCTTCCCTGGAAAAACCAGAGATTACGTTTCCCGCTTCATCCAGCACTTCCACCTGTACTTTCATTGGCACTTTCCCATCGGCAGCATCCACGTTGAGGTACGGGACAGCTCCCGCAACCTGAATGGGCCTGGTCTGTACGTAGCCGCTGCGAGCAGCGTCCAACGATACGAACCCATCGAGCCGAAGTGTTCCGAGACAGATTGCCGCCCATCCATCCTTGACATCCGCCTTTTCCTCGGGGGTCAGCGAGTCTGGGTTTCGTATACTGCCGTCGACATTCAGACTATGGAGCGGTTGGCGCGATTTGTATCCGGTATAATAGAACCACAGTTCATCGCCCATTCGGATTGGCTCTGGCGCAAAGATCTGCCCGCGATCAAAAACTCCGACGAGGCCGTTGTCGATCCGGCTCGGCAGGATGAAATCCTCACGATTTCCCAAACGAGTCCAGTTCTCCAAATCACGACTCATGACCAGCTGCGTTCCGCCAAAACCATCGGTATTCGTGCGGTACGGGTAAAGCTCCATCCCCGTCGGATAGTACATGCTGGCCACCGCGAGATACACGTTTTCATACGAAAACGGCGCAAACTGGTAACATTCGGCTCTCCATGTGGGATGATGCACCACTCCCTTGGGCGGAGTCCATCCCGTATCCGGGTCAGGATCTACCCACAAGGGATGCTGTAGCCCCGGATCTGCCATTCGCATTCGAATTTTCTCTATCGCATTCTTCTGATCTTCCTCATCCGCGCCAAAGCACAACTTCGGATGACTCCAGTCTGCGAAATCTTTGCTGATGGACATCGCCACTGCTCTGCCAAAGCGGTTGCCCGTTTTGACAAACGCGACATAGCGATTATTTTTGCGATCATGCATCAGCGACGACGTGTCTGCCGAAGGAATGGGTGCCACGTCGATTTTTCTCCAGGCCAGCCCGTCCGGACTCACAATCGGAGCTCTCTCCGTTGCCCCAAGGAGGCCCTTATATCGTCGTGTTGCATCTGGGTCGGTCGGATCATAGATGACGTTTTGAATCCAGTTTTTGCCCCACGGAAAGGTTCTGTCGATCGCGAAAATGCGATTATTGCTGGTCGATCCGCGGAACGAAATTCCTTGTCCGAGATCGGGCTTTTCCCAGTGAAGCCCATCCTTGGAAATCGCCATCGCCATCCCCAGCTCACCGCCAGCATATTTCTCCATGATGACGGAACTCTTCTCGACCGGGAGAGCGACATAGATCAATTTGTAGACCTTTTCGTGTTCGTCCCACAGCGGCATGGAATAGCTCTCCAGGCGACCGCCATCAGAAGGGACATCGGGCTTCACTACCGGTCCTTTTTTCGTCAAGCGATGCATCATCCGCGATATTCCAGACATCTCCTTCACGACATGATCATCGAGGAACAAGATTTTCTGCCCCGGAACCATGGCGATTGGCTCAGCCAATGCCGCAGCGGGAAGCCACAGCGTAAGGGCCAGAAGCCATTTGACATCTGCCCTCAGAATAGAACTAACAGTCATCTCAGGTCCTTTCGATGCTTTGGTTTTTCGGTGGAATGTCATGGTACGCTCGATGGAGTAACGGATTTCAGTGATTTCGCGGTCGGAAGTTTGACCATGAAGCTGCGATCAGACCTCAATGCGTTGGCGCGTTCCATGGCCGTTTGACTGATGACAGGGAGGTCCGGATTGGCGGTCGCTTCATTTTGGGACCGCATGTGAGTCAGGATGGCGTGTGACAACCGGACCAGATCGATGCGCCGTATGAGTTGCTCGTTATTGCCGGCTTTGGCCAACGACTGATCGAGCTGCGCGCGGCCGTGGGCTAATTGTTCCAGCGAAATCTCCCAGCGAGCGTTGGGATGGTAGTCCGTTCGCTTCCCCGCTTCGCTGGCCAGGATCGACTGGTCCATCGAGAGATAATACTCCGTCAGATCAGGGCCAGCCTCACCATAGAAAGAATGACAGAAATCACGGATCACCTGGCGATAATCGGTTTCGGTATTCCACAGGGTGTGTGACATCACCGCGTACCAGACGGGGTCAGCTTGCACTTGCGTATGCGTCTCGCCCATTAGGCCGCGGCAGCCGTAATGCCCATGCAGATTCCGCAGCAAGTCGCTGATTTGAAAGTACCAGAACAGCGGGGCGTCGGGGTGTTCCCAGTCACCGTAGTTGTAATACGCCAGATGCCGGCTTCCGGCGTCTCTCCAGCCGGCTAGGTGCCGTTGTTCAATGTGTGCTTTGGAATCGTGAGGGGCCATCAGACTGACGTTCACAGCTCGGCCGGTGAGATAGATGTACTTGACCATCACATTGGGAGCGACCCGTTCTCGCAGCGGTGGTTCACGACTGGCATAGGTGTAGAACTCGATCAATTTGCCGGGATGGGATTGAGCGAGCCCCTCAGCGACGTAATTCACGTAGCTCAAATACCGATCGGACAACGGGGGAAGCTTGAGCTTGGGAAATACCGGGAAACCGGAAAAATCCTGATTCCATTCAAACCCGGGCGGGTCGAGCGCCCGGCAGGCTTCGCATTCGCAATTGTAGTTCGGGCCATCCATCGGGTTCATGGCAAAAACCCTGGCTCGCGGATGATCCCGAAAATACGCTCTGGCCAGTTCCACCGTGTAGTCCCGTAGTTCCGGGTTCGATACGCACAATTGATTGGGCAATTGCGGCGGGATGTCACTCACGGG
>JAQCEJ010000068.1 GCA_027618475.1 Planctomycetota bacterium
CGTCGCGCGAGTTGAAGAACGGCGGGGATAAACCCCGCCGCTCTTTGAAACGCTGGTTATGCGAGCGGGTGGTCAAATCGCTATACCGGTGGTTCCCAGAAGACGTTGGCCTTCGGACCATCGGGCGTTGCGATTCTCACGGTTGTGCCGGGTGACGTGAAACGACTTGGCAACATTGACATCGCGTACGATATTCCATCGGCTGCGGAAGTCGCGGAACTTGTGATTTCGCCAATCGCTTTGCCGTCGGATTCGGCGAATATCGGCGTGCCGCGCGGGGGAGCTTCGGCGGTTTCGATCTCCAGACTGCGAAGTTCGCGATTGACGTGGCCTAACGCATCGATGCGGGCGATCGGTTCCTGGCCGAGGTAACACCCTTTGCGAAAGTTGATCGCCGTCGTGGTTCTGGCGGCTTCCTGCGCGAGGTTCTCTTCGGTCAGATCGACGCCGTAATGCGGTAAACCAAAACGGATGCGGTATACCTCGAAGTCGGTTTGCGTTCCCTGTGCAATGCCGGCATCACTCAAGGCTGTTCGTAATGATTCGGCGTGAGCGACCGGGATATCGAGCAAGAAACCCGGCCCTCCAAACCAGTCGACGCGGCGGACGACGACGGTCGTCCCGCGCCATTCGCCGGCGGAGTGCTGCATCGCCGCGAGCGACGTGACATCGATTTCGATCTCACCGAGTTTTGTCGCAGTCTCGGGTCCGCTGACGATCGTTTCGTTCCATTCCGCCGTCCGATCGTGAAATGCGACCTCTTCGGTGATGAGGTACTTGTCGAGATGAGTGATCAGAGCCGAGGCCTGATCGGGGACGGTGTCGATCCAGAGCGATGTTTCGTTCGCGAAGACCCACACGTGTCCGAGAATGCGGCCTTTAACGTTCGTGATAAACGCTTCGCCGGCGGAACCGGCGGTGAGGTTTTTAATCTCTTGCGTGCAGAAGTTGTGCAGAAATTTCGCGCGATCGCTGCCGGTGAGTTCGATCTGCGTGCGAAGGTCGAGCGAAAACCACTGTGCGACGGCTGAAAAGTGAGGAAGAGTCATGAGGAAATTATCTTACCGGGGAAGCGGCTCGAATTCGACCTCGTCGACGTTGATTTCACCGGTGCCCCCGAGAAGACCGACGCCGAAGATCATTTCTTTAGCGTTGGGAGGGACGGGGATTTCGACGGTTTCCTGCGTCCATCGCCGCGAACCGGTCCAGGGACCGAGAAAGACATCGCGAATCGTCCGCCGGTCTTTATCGTAAAACACCCAGGTAAAACCGGGCTCGTCGTATTTGCCGGGTCCGCGTCTGACGTTCGAGAGCCTCAGTCGAAACCGCAGGCGAATCTTGCCGATTCTTTCGCCGTCGACGGCTGTCCCCTGCAGAATCTGCGCCGCGCGACCCGGTTCGTCGTTGGTGATCTTGAGAAAGAAATCTCCCTGGGGAGCGGTTCCTTCGACGATTTCGGTCTGACGCTGATAATGCCAACCGTCGGCTCTGCCATCTTCGTTTTCATCGAGTTCGAATCCGCCGTTGACGATTTTAGGGTGCAGCGGGTCGGGTTTGATTTCGCGTTCGTCTTCCGATTTTCCGGTCATCGGGACGAAGAGGGTCGGGATCAACCGCGTTGCGACGAGCTCGCCATCCTTTTTCTCGAACAGATGAAAGACCTGCTGATAACGTTCTCCCAGCGGAATCAGCATCTTGCCTCCTTCACGAAGTTGATCGACGAGAGGCGTGGGAACATCTTCGGGCGAACAGGTGACAATGATCTTGTCGAACGGTGCGTGTTCGGGCCAGCCGAGATAACCGTCTCCCACCTTGCTATGGACATTGTCGTAGCCCAGCTTGTCGAGTCGGCGACCCGCCTGTTGGCCCAGTTCTTCGACGATTTCGATCGTGAAGACCTCTTCGACCAGGCTCGACAGAACGGCGGCCTGATAGCCGCTGCCAGTCCCGATTTCAAGCACGATATCGTTCTCTTGCGGTTCGATCGTTTGTGTCATGTAGGCGACGATAAAGGGGGGTGAAATCGTCTGCTGATGCCCGATGGGAAGAGCCTGATCCATGTAGGCCTTTTTCCTTAGCCCGGACGGAACGAACTCGTGCCGGGGGACACTGCGCATCGATTCGAGCACCCGGCGATCGGAAATTCCTTCTCCCTCGATATATTCCTTCACCATGTGCAGGCGGGCCTCGCGATAAAAATCGCGGGCAAAGGCCCATGCAGCCGGTGCGAGCAAACCGGCGAAAATCGCCGTGCAGATAATCCAACTGCAAAAGCGGTGCGTTCGCGACACGTTTTTAAGAGAATGGAAAGGCATCGAGGTTCTCCTTTCGCGAAGGGACGATTTCAAAACGCTAGTCACCCGCTTCGGCGGCACAGTCGGGGGCAGGAGACGTCGCTTCGATTTTGACCTGAATTGTACCGTCGACGACGCGGACGTCGTAACAGGCGGTCTTCACTTTTCCGTTAGGATTGTCGAGCCAGGTGCCGTCTTTCACCGAAAATCGCCAGGCGTGCCAGGGGCACATCACGCCGCCGTTTTCGACATATCCCCCGGCGAGCGAAGCCCCCATGTGGGGACAAAAATCGTTGATGGCGTAATACTCTTCACCGAGGTTAAAGAGAGCGACCATTGTTCCTTCGACCTGGAAGGGTCGACCTTCCCCCTCGGGGATGTCTCCCACGCGGGCGACGTCGTGAAACTCCGACATGTTACGAAAACCTCGATCGCCCTCACCGGGCCTGTTGATGGTGTACGGTCAGATGAAAATCGACGGCGTAATGAGCCGCCGAGACCTGAATTATAGACGAATTCGCGAATGGATGCGATGGATATTTTCTGCAGCACAGCGTGGCGTCCGTCCCTTGTCTCTCGACGGGGGACTCCTTATGTTGGAAGGCTGAATTCAGTCGTTCGATCAGAAAACTCAGGCGGAATCCTGTTCTCATCCGGAAGGTCATCATGCGAAAAAATCCCGTCAAAGCAGCACTCAAAGCCGGTTTACCCCAAGTGGGAACATGGTTGTCGCTGGGCAATCTCTTCGCGACGCGCGTGATGTCGCGGATGGGGTTCGCCTGGCTGACCGTCGATCTCGAACATTCGCCGATCGACTGGAGCGAAGCGGGGGCGTTGTTCGGGGCGATCGCCGATGCCGGAGGGATTCCGCTGGCACGCGTGCCGCGGGGAGACCACGATCACATCAAACGCGTGCTCGACGCCGGTGCCTTCGGCATCATCGTGCCGATGGTGAATACCGTCGAGGAGGCGAAGATTGCGATCGCCGCCGCGAAATATCCACCGGCAGGCAATCGCTCGGTCGGCGGGGGATTGCACTCGATGAATTTCGACGCCACGGCGGGCGAGTACTTCAAACATGCCAACGACGAAATTCTGGTGATTCTTCAGACCGAATCGCCCGAGGGGGTCGAGAACGCCGAAGCGATTTACAGTCTTCCCGGCGTCGACGCCATTTTCGTCGGACCGAACGATCTGAGCGCCCAGATGCGCGGCCCGGACGGCGTCGATCCGACCCCCGACCAGCTCGAAGCGATGCTGCAACGCGTTCTCGCCACCGGCAAGAAAGTCGGCACCCCCGTCGGACTGCACTGTATGAACGAAGAGGCGGTGAAAAAAAGAATCGCCGAGGGCTGGCAGTTTCTCGCCTGCGGCAGCGAACTCCGCATGATGACTCAGGGAGCCCAGTCGATCGTGCAGGGTCTGAATCTCAAGAAACACGTCGGCGACGTGGCGCGGTATTAGTCGGTTCTTATAGTAGTAGGCTGGGACTGGTCCCAGCCTACGAAACTCTGAACTCCTACAACGGCGACGAACAATCGGCTCACCCGGCGCGAACCGCCCCCGTACATCGCTTGTCTTGAATTGGATGCCGTCAGTGTCGGTGCGTTCAACGCACGGAAGTACCAAATGACACAGCAAGTTAACTTGAGAAAAATGGACCGGATGGGTGCTCTTTCGTTCGAGAACGCGCTACGATTACACGAGGACTCCATTCTCTTATTCCGGCACCAAAGATTCCCATCTGCCTACGCTCTATCCGCGCTGTCGTTGGAAGAAATAGGCAAATACTGGATCATCGAAGACCTTGTTTGGCACAGTCGTACTGATGGACGATTTACACCAGAGTGGGAGGAAAAGATCGTTTGCTTAACGTACAACCACCGTCACAAGCAAAAACAGTTCGCCTACCACGTTGATATTCCCATGTTTGCGAAACGAGCGATCAGAGATATCTACGACGGCAAAGTCGAGAAAAAGAAACAAGATGCGATCTATGTTGGTCTGCCGAGGAGAGGCAAACACGTCGATCTCAAGGCGAGGATAAACAACCCATCCCGACTGTCTGAGCGTCAAACGCAAACACAGATTACGGTCGTTAACGACTTCCTGCTCTGCCTTGCTGTCGGCGTCGTCAAGGGATTCTATACCGTTGGCATTTGGGCGCTAGAAGAGGATGTCCTGACACACGATTTGATTCAGCGTTTGCGGAACCTCTGGCCAGAAATGGCGCCATCAGCGAGCAAGGACTTCCAAAGAATGTACGCGCATCCTGACCCGGTTGACGACGAATAACACGGATCGCAGTGTGGCCCAGACGCCCCTGCGTCTGGGTGCCTATGGCACAAGAAACATGTCACTGGCCAGCCTGGTGGAGAAGAGGGCGGACTGGCGTTGGAGTTCGGCACGATGGCACGAAGCCGGACGAACGGTGTGAGTGCCGATGGAATGGGTTGAATGAAAATGTCTACAAGCAGTTTCATAACCCTCTGGACGGCGGATAATTCCGGACAATTTGGATGATTATTCCGTCGCCAACCGGGTTATGAAACCAGTTCTAGCGGGTTTTGGTATCATCGAACATTCAACAGCCTCTTCTTGTCGCCCAAGACGAAGAAGAATGAAGGAAAATGTGTAAGGCACCCTGGGTTATTTTAGATTCACCTTGTATAGAAAGAAGCTGTTGCAGTCCTTACATCTGTAAGCCGGGGTCGGTTTGTTCGGCCCATCGATGATCTGGAGTTTTCTGGGCCGTTCAAATATGAAAACAGAAGCGGGGGGCTCGTGTCCGTCAGCCCAGTCAAGGTGGGCAATACCGTTCCCAGCGATACCATCGCTGGTCCAGATAAACCCCCGCTCTATCTCAGTGCTAGAACAGAACGGGCACTCAAACTCTTGATCTGAAAATCGAGATTCGGAAGATATTGGGCTCACAGAATCGCTCCTCTTTCAAGCTGCTGTTCAGTTCAAGTTGAGTAAGCTCATTTGCCTTCCTTTTGACGTTCCATTGCAGCAAAGTTTCGCGAACCGAGTCATTGAAAGCGAAGGGCAGGTGGGAGCCTGCCCTGCTTAATTCAATCGGATGCGTTATCTCCGCCGTTGCGGGTGCTGAGTTGTTCGAGCACTTTCGGGTCGGTGTCGTTCGAGAAGAATTTCACCGAGCCGTCGGCGAACAGGAAGATGGCACCGGTATCCTGAGCGTTGCCGAAGCCGACCGCTTCGCGGTTGAGCCCCTTGCCGACCTGACGCCAGTTTTCGGGTTCGCCCCACGAGGCGTAGCCGTATCCGACTTCGCCGACGGTCAGCGTGTTCGACGTGCCGTCGGTGACCTGAGTCCGGCGGATGTCGGAATTCGCGCCGAAGATGCCGAGATCGAACGACCGGCCTCTTTCATCGGTGATCGTCCCGCCGACGCCGGCAAAATGGCTGACGGCGAAGCCCCGTCCGATTTTGGTGCGGTCCCCTCCCGAAGCGAAAAATGTGGCGACATCCTGACTGAAGACCGCAAAATTGGCCGGATCGTCGTACGGCTGGTCGAACTTGATCATGCTGTAGAGATCGGCCTTGTCGATGTACGGCAGCAGTTCACTCATCCAACCGTGCATTCCCTGTTCGCTGCCGTCGGGACGTTTAATGAAACTTCCTCCCGTCGGAAACCGCCCCTTCGCCGCATGATGGCGGTTGAGAGCATAACCGATATCTTCGAGATGAAAACGCGAATCGGCGATCGCCGCTTCTTGCCGGGCCCGTGCCCCCCAGCCGCTGAAGACGAGCGGTCCCATGAACATGCCGAGCAATCCGCACGTCATCCCCACCGCGGCGAGCGTCTTGATTTGTTTCTTTTCTTCTTTTCGCGTCGACGCAGAGACAGCCATCAGCCCAATGACGAGAGCGATCAAGCCCATGCCGGTCGCCGGGAGCCGAAACCAGAAACTCTCGAAGTACGACAGCGACGAGGTAACGAACCCCCCGATTCCGATGGCGAGCGTCAGCCATCCGTTGCGCAACGCCGCCTGGTAACTTTGAGCTTTTAAGGCGTCGTATTTCGGTCGCGATTCGGCTACGAACGGCGTCGATGGACGGCGTGCCGCTAAAGGGGGTTCGTCATCGAAGTCGTCGTCACTTTGAGGCACCTGCGAAAACGACGCGAGGCCGCGCGACGAGGCGTCGGTTGTGCGACGGCGCGGGGGTTCGTCGTCGTCGGGGGATCGTTCGTCGTTGGTGACGACGGCTGGTTGCGTTTCATCGGCCTCGACGGGACGCGGGGCGACGGCGAGCCCCATCACTTTCCAGAGCCCTTTGGGAGCGGCAGCAGACGACGGATCGTCGTCCGAATTGCGCACGACCGTCTCGGCGGTCGAGGTGGTCAGCCCCGCCCGCTTCATGACGTTCCATAAACTGCGAGGTTTCGGATCAGGCGCTTCGGTCATTGCTCAACCCGGTGTCGGTCTCGAAACAAGTTCAAGAGCAGGCCAATTTTTCGAACGATGATTTCACTGCGATTGTTGATGTGGATCATTTTTTGTATGTAAATGATGCTATGAACCCGCCTGTTGAATCGGGCGGAAGAGTTGTTCGACCAGTCCCCGTTCGAACACGACTCCCGACACCTGGCCGTTCTCCAGAATAGCGGCGACCGGCGCTGCCGATTGCCGCATGGCGAGCAGCGTTTCGAGTTTCGTGGCTCGTGAATCGACGCGAGGCATGGTCTCAAACCAGTTCGTTACGGCACCGGAGGCAACGGCCACATCGATCGGCCGAACGTACTGCGACCAGTCGCCTTCCTCCTTGTCCTCTTTAAGTATAACGAACGGAACAGCGTATTGGTTGGAGAATTTGAGAATCTCGTCGCGCGTCGCCCGGCTCGACAATCCCAGTACGCGCGTCGAGGGAATCATCGACTGCGACACCGGTTGTACGGCGGTGTTCAGTAACCCGCTGATCAGTCGATTTTGGACATCGGTGAGAACTCCCTCTTCGTGCCCTTTTCCCAATAGTTCGAGCAACCGCTGGCGTCCGAGAAACGGCGAATCGGACGAAACCTCGGCAGGTGCAAAACGTTGCGCCCAGACGCTGATGCGTACGAGCGGCAGACTGATCACCAGAAACAGCCGATAGAACATGTCGAACCAGCGCAGGCTTTTGCGTAACAGCATCATCGGGGCGCGGTAGAACAGGCTTTTGGGAATCAGATCGCCGAACAGAAAGATAATCGGCGTGAAGAACAGCGTCGCCAGAATTTCCGCCGACTGAGTCGCGAGAAACACCGACACTCCCATGTTGATCGCCAGCGACGCGATGAAGTTGGCGACGTTGTTTCCCACAAGCGTCGTCGCGACAAAATGGCTCGGATGTTGCACGTACCAGAGGAGTCGTTTCGCGATCGGATCGCCGGCAAGAGCATCGACGTTTACGCGCAGCGGATTGAGCCGGTACAAACCGGTTTCGGTTCCGCTGAAGAAGGCGTTCATCCGCAGCGCCACGATCAACATGACGCCGGCAGCGACGAACTGAATGACTTCCTGTACCGACACGATCGACTCCGAACGATGATGCGACGACGCGAATGTCTCGCGTTGTCAACTTCAGACTTTGAAAATGATGACGCGCAGCGACCCTCGCGGCGACGACGATATCACGCGGATGCGATAGCCGTTCCACGTGCACTCTTCGCCGACTTTGGGAATATGTTCTAACTCTTGCTGTAAGAGCCCGGCGACGGTCGTCTGTCCTTCTTCGTCGGGTTCGTAGGCGAGGTTCAATTTTTTCGACAGGTAACGTAACGTCGTGATCCCTTCGACGTGCCAGCGCCCCGGTGCGATTTCGAGCATCGGTTCGCGGTCGAGCACGCGCCGCGTACGGCTGGGATCGGTATGAAACAAATGATCGATCAGATCGTTCAGCG
The DNA here is from genome assembly GCA_027618475.1 of Planctomycetota bacterium. Taxonomy (GTDB): domain Bacteria; phylum Planctomycetota; class Planctomycetia; order Planctomycetales; family Planctomycetaceae; genus JAQCEJ01. The sequence goes on from JAQCEJ010000068.1 coordinate 8,200, forward strand.
TCACGATGCCGATCGTGTCGCCGTATTCGTTGACGACCGAGGCGAGCTTGCGGTTTCGATTTGTAAGCGTCTCTAAAGCGGCGGCGAGATTCGCACACCAGGGAATGTGAATCAATTCTTGCGCGAGCGATTCGAGATGCCGTTCGGGAAGAGACGACATTCCCGACAGCAAGACGCCGCGATCGGGCATCTGGTGGTCGCTTCCCAGCACGATCAGAAAGTCGCCGTGCGGAACCTTCCCGTACAGATCGTCGAGGTGAATGGCCCCGCGAAACATGGGATACGTGCCGCGGGGGTGCATCACTTCTTCGATGGTCGTTTCGGTCATGTCGAGGATGTTCTGCAACGCGGCTCGTTCCTGACGCACGATGTCGTCGGTCAGTTCCGACGCCTGCACCGCGCGTTCGAGATCTTCGATGTGCAGAAACGGCTCATTTTGAATTTGCGGCCACAAGGCACGGCGCAGGCGGCGGGCCACCGGTTTCAGCCACGGCGTAAACGGATCGAGTGCGCGAACGGCCAGCGACATCGGCACGCTGATCAGCGGAGCCAGCGACGACCGCAGCACAACCGCAAAACTTTTGGGAAACGCTTCGCCGAATAAGATCATCACAACCAGCGAACCGGCGCTGAACAGACTCGCCATCCCCGTCTGCTTCGCGGAAACGAGCCGTTCGGAAATCTGTACGCCGACGGCGAAGTACGCCAGGTTGAGCACGAGGTTCCAGAACAGAACCGCCGTCAGCAAACGGTCGGGGTCGTTCATCAGCGAGGCGGCCATTCGTTCGGTCGGCCGGCCGGCGCGCATGCGGCGGAGATCATCGCGCGTCAGAAAGAACAACGCCGTTTCGCTTCCGGAAAAAAAACCGGAGGCGACCAGCAAGATCAGCATCGCAAATGCCAGCGAAGCCGCTTCCCACCACACGTCCATCAGCTCACCCGAACGGCGTTACGCGGCGACGATCGCCGTCGGACGGTCTCGATTCCGGAATTCATCCGCGATCTGCCTCCTGAGTCTTGCCGATCGGATCGGGAACGGCGACTTGAAACCGTTGCGCCAATCGGCTCAGTTCACGCCAGGTTCCCTCATCCAGCGGAACCCCGTTTTGCTCGCGCTCGGTGCGTAACGAACGGCTGCGATCGCCGGGTAAACGGATGACGTCGACTCCCGAGACGCGCGGCGTCTCGCGAACCGAGGCGATCAATTTGTCGATTTCGCCCAGAAAGTGCTCTGTCCCTGCCCAGCGCTGCGGATCCCACACGACCATCAGCACGTTGTTCGACAGCCGGGCGCCGTCGGGGGCGGGTGGACAGAAACCGCCGCTCAAACCGCCGATGAGCATATCGAGCAGCAGCGAAAATCCGAAGCCTTTGAAACTCATCTCTCCCCCGAGCGGCAAGATCGTCCCGCGGGGATCGGTAAAGCGAACGCGGGGATCGGTCGTCGGTTGTCCTTCGGCGTCGAGCAGCCAACCCGGCGGACATTGTTCCCCCGACAGCATTTTGACGCGGACTTTTCCGTTCGCCACGACGCTGGTCGAAAAATCGAGCACCAGCGGACCCTGCGACGTTGGCACGGCGATTCCGACAGGATTCGTACTGACGCGAGGTTCTTTTCCTCCCGGAGGGGCGACGCAACGCAACACGCCGTTGTCGTTGACCGTCAGCCAGACGGCACATCCCCGATCGGCCACTTTTTCGGCCCATTCGCCGAGACGTCCGAGGTGTCCGCAGCTGCGCAGCGTGCCGCAGGCGATTCCCTGTTCCTTTGCCTTGGGGATCAGTTTATCGATGCAGCGGCTCATCTGCACCTGCCCGAACCCGAACTGAGCATCCCCCGCGAACGCGGCGGTGGTCTCCATCAACGTTTTGAGTTCGGCATTCGGAATGAGCGATTTGTCGCGCATCTGCACCGAATATTCGAGCACACGCATCACGCCGTGCGAATCGTGACCGCACAGGTTCGAGGCGACCAGACTTTCCGCAACGAGTTCGGCTTCGTGTTCGGCGGCCCCGGCCCCGGTCATGAGATTGGAGGCATACGAACGCAAGTCCGCAGGCTTGATGTATACAGTCACGGAGATCGTTTCCTGTTCGTCGAGCAACCCGTTGAAAATGATTGATGATCAAACTTTGTGTGCCACGGTTGGCTTGTCCACCCGTGTTTTCCGATGTCTCACAAGCACACTGCAGGACAAGCCGGCAGTGCCACCCATTTTTCAACAGGCTGCTGGTAACACGTGCCGGTTGAGAGCCTATCGGCCCCCAACCGTTTCATACCTTTGTGTTGGCGTCGACTTCGATGCGGAAAATTACTGCGGCGGAGGGGGAACCGTTTCCATGCCGGAAAATCCGCATGTCTTATGGGCTCCGTCGCAAAATGGCTTCTTCTGCGAGTGGCCGCAACGGCACAGTGCAATCGATTCCTTGCCGGTCAGGTCGTATGCTTTTCCCTCCGGATCGAGCAGCGTGATCGGTCCGGTCACCAGAAACGGCCCGTTGGGCCGAATTTGTACTTTAACATCGCTCATGGCTCTGCTTTCCTTGTCATTTGTGTACAAAAAAAACGAAATCATTCCGGCGAAACCCGCCATTCTTCCATAAAACTTACTGGTCCGGTTTTACAAACGCAATCCACAACGATTATGCTCTGCCAGTCAAGGGGCACAGGACAAGAGAAAAGCCAGATAAGAAATGTCACGTGACCCGAGACCGCAGGGGTAAACCCTGCGGCTCTTTGGGCGCGAATCGTGTCTATTTACAGGAACATGCGCATGTCGCACAGTGAATTGGTCGAACAACTTCGATGGCAGAAATTTAAAGTTCTTGACGACGGATTCGTCTGTCTTGTCGACGTTATGGGGGACGACAGCGCGATCGTGCAGGCCGCCCGCGTCAGTTACGGCGCCGGAACGAAACATGTTTCGGACGATCGGACGTTGATTCGATACCTCTTGCGTCATCGACACACGACGCCATTCGAAATGGCCGAAATCAAGTTGCTCGTTCGCGTTCCTATGGATTGCTGGCGACAGTGGATTCGGCATCGCACGGCCAACGTCAACGAATACAGCACGCGCTATTCGGTGGCAATCGACGCCGCGCAGCAGACCGATCCGCACGAATGGCGTTCGCAGTCCGAGAGCAACCGCCAGGGAAGCGGCGCGATGTTGCCGGCAGAAGTCGGCGAGCAACTGACGGCCTCCGAACGCGAATTTCAGGCCGCCGCGCGAAAACTCTACGACGACCGTCTGCAGGCCGGTGTCGCCCGCGAACAGGCACGCAAAGATTTGCCGCTGGCGACGTATACCGAAGCGTACTGGAAAGTCGATCTGCACAACCTCTTGCATTTTCTGCATCTGCGGATGGATTCTCACGCGCAATGGGAAATTCGTCAGTTTGCACAGACCATCGGCGAGAAGATCGTGCAGCCGTTGTTTCCCGTCGTCTGGGAAGCGATGCAGGATTACCGCGTCGGGGCAATGTATCTCACACGCATGGACGTCGGCGTGATTCAGCGGCTGACAGAGCAGGGGGCTCAGCACCACAAATCTCCCCCCTACAGCGAACAGGACTTTCTCGCCGCGCAGGACGAGACCTGGAAAAAACTCACCCGCAGCCGCGAACGGGACGAATGTCTCGACAAGTTACGGCAGCTCGGTCTCGTGGCCCACTGACGACATCGCCAACATCGCGGCGACAGGTCCGTTTATTCTTCCGACGGGTCGTCGGGATCGTCGAACGGTTTGACGCCGGGGAGAGGTTGCGGAGCGACCGGCTGAACGGCGGTCTTCTCGTCGCATTTTTCGACGGTCCATTCGTATGTGCACTTTTCGACCGGTTTGCTTCCCTTTTTCAGAACCCGGACTGCTTTCACGTACCCGCATTTCGCCGGTTTGCATTTGGACCACGGGAATTGAACCGGAGGAATGCAGATCTCTTTGCATTCGACGGTGAACGTCGTTTTCTTGTCTTTTTCGAGCTTCGCTTCGGATTTGCACGATCCGCAACCGGGACAGCGCCTCAATCCGTATTCGAAGCCTTCACCGGCGACAATCGCTGAAATCGAGCCGGCGATCAAACCGAGGGTGATCGCGGCGGGCATTGTGTATTTTTTGGGTAAGTGTTTCATGCGGGTCGTCCCCCTTCGCTTCCATTCGCATAGACGTCAGAGTCTGAAAAACAGATCGGCAATTTGCGGCCTAAAAGTCCACCATCAATCGGGTGCCGAGTACTTGATAGTCTCCGCTGGTGAAGCCGGCAACCGGTGCGTGGTCGGTGATCCTTCCGTAGATATAGTTGAACTGCATGCGGGCGTATGCGTTCCAGTACCAGTTGAGGCCGAGCGTCACGCTTTCGCCGACGCCTCCGGCGATATCCTGGTTCGAGAAATCTGCGGTCGAATAACGTGCGGCAACCTGCCACCCTCCCCAACCTCGGCCGATTTCGCCATCTTCGGTGCGTACGAGAAAGAAATTCTCGAACGGCTTGACACGATCCAGCTGACCAGTGCGTCGATCCCAGGGCATGTGTTCGCCAGTGAGAAAGTAAGAGACGTAAACGTATCCACCGTGAAAATACAGATCGCTGTCGTTGGGTGTGGTTCCATTGTCACGCTGCAACCACATATTCATGTATTCGCCGACGATTTGTGTGGCACCGACGTTGAGCACCCCTTCCAGGTTTGCCATCTCATACCAGTTGGCACCGGAAATACGCCTGGTGTCGATCCAGCGGCTGCTGGTTCGGGCTTCTGGTCGAGTGCGGAAACGGGCTTCGTCGGCATCGCGACCCGAGCCGATAGGATCGGGATCGCCTTGAGCGGTGCCGTCAGGATGGGCTACCGTTCCGGAAATCGCCAGATGAGCGTAACCGCGACCACCTGAGGTCTCGTCGTACCAGAGCGTATTTGCAAACCGACCGGCGATTTCACCTTGCAGGTGGTTGCTGAAATATTCTCCCTCATCCTGAACGAGTCGTTGATTGAACACGCCGTATTGCCAGTTGTAATGCAAATCTTCGGAGTGTGACCACGACTGAATACCGACGCGGCGACTGTCCTGATTGACCGATTCGACGAAAAAAGGACGTTCTAGAAAGACGTTGTACCGGCTGCTGTTCCAGTGATCAAGACCGTATGGCCGTTTCTGATTGCCGATGACTAACGTCTGCACGAACGGCAGGTTCTTAAACGCAAAATAGGCGTCGCGAAACTCAGAGTCGTTTCCGCCGGCAAACTCCATTTCGATGCGGTATTCCATATTGGGGTTGATGTCCCCCCGCACGCCGAACCGTAACCGGCGGAACTGGAAATTATCTTGTACCGGAGTATTAGGATCGCCGGTTTCAAACGCGTTAATGCCCGGGTCGGTGTCGGGGAATCCCCAGTAATCGAGGTGAATCCGCCCGACGATTTTCATCGTTGCACCGGAATGTCCCGGGAGCACAAACGCCTTCTGGCCCTCTTCCAGATTTTTGAACAGACCTTCGAGTTTGGTCACCCGTTCGGCGGTCGGATCCATCGTCGGTTCGCCGTCGGCGATTTTCGCCGAAACCGTCTCGATGTCGGGACGGGTCTCGTTGGTGGATGAATTCTGATCCCCTTCCAGAAACTGAATTCGGCGTTCGGCCTGTTCCAGCCGCTCGATCAGTTGCTCGTATTCCAGACCGCTTCGGATCGGCGAGGCGTCGTCGGCAGGAGCATTTGAGATGGGAATTTCATCCGAGAGTGTATACGTTCCGGCCGACTCCTTGTCGTCGGCCATCGCCGGACGCATCAACAGGAGAACGAGGCCGGCGATACAGAGTGTTTCGCAAATCGTTATGAATCTCGACATTCGATATTATCCTCAAAATCCGTACAATCGATACCATCTGATGTAACTGTAAAATCGACAAAGCTTTAACCCTTGCTTTAGGAAATGTTGAAATCTTAACATTTAGAGCCGCGTCGAATTTTGATTGAATTATCGTTCAGCGTGGTAACAACTTACGTAATACAATCCCGAGGCCGACTCGAGAGTAGACGGCCTTGATGCACTGTTCATATCAATCGCAACAGGCGTAAATCGTCGATCGGTTGGTTTGCGATATCGAAATCGCCGACCGATTGGGGTGTGCTGAAGGAGATTTCGCGAGGCGTGTGGACAGGTCGATCTCCCCCGAGATCAGGCTGCACGGCACATCGCGTTTCGTCTGGTAAGATTTGCAACAGGATGAAACCGTTGTCGAAGGTCGCGTCGGCACGATTTGCCGATTCCTCCCTGATTTGTGGTCATACTGCGTGCTGGGGAATGCTGAACAGGTCGATGGATTCGACTCCGATTCGATCGGTTTGATGCCGATCGGCTCGGCAGGTATTGCCGGTTTTCGGCACTCCCCTCTTGACAGAAATCGATCAAAACGGATATCAATCCTCCCTGTCCACGCGATCGCCGTTCGTAGCGGTCGACAATGGTATTTCCTCTCCGTTTGTCACTTCGATCACAGTCTCGTTCCCACCGATTAACGACGTTCACACCTCGGCCGAAGTCCGTTTTGCGTTCTCGATGTGCGCAATTTGATCGCGCTGAGTTGTTGCTACGTCGGACCATTCCGTTCTCGATCACCTTCATCCAACCAGTTCCTATCTAATTCCTATCTAAAAACGACCATGACCGTTCGAACGCGTATCGAACGTCTTGTCTCGTTCTGTTGATCACATCTGTTCGTCATCGCTTTTTCAATCCCATTGCATCTCATGCCAAAAACAAAACCAGACCAACTCGATGCCGATACCGGGAACGAAGAGAAATCCCGCGGCAATGGTCTCAGCAAAAAGATACAACTGGTGCTGATTGGTACGTGCCTGTCCGGGATCGTTCTGATCGGTGTCGGTCTGTTTTCGATGCTGATGCCGGAAGTCGACGAGCAGGATCTGATGGGAAATCTCGAAACAGCATTTGCTTCGCTGAAGGGGGGAAAATACGCGCAAGCGAAAAAACTGTGCCTCGATTTACAGCAGCGAGGTTTCCGCGAGTATCCCAATTTCTCGGGAGCCCCCGAATACATTTTAGGGATGATTGAATTTCGTCAGGCGATCGATCCCGCCATTGAGGACGCCGTCCGCAAGCAACGATACCGTCAGGCTCGAAACAATCTCCTGGAAGCCGACAAATATCTGATTGACGCAGAGCACCGCCCCGAATGGGCCTACGCGCTGGGAAAGAGTTTGTATCACACAGGGTCGGCGGCGAAGGCGGGGCCGATCCTCCTCGAAGCGATTTCGGGCAATTGTCGCGAAAAAAACGACGCCTCGTTTCTATTGATCGAGTCTTATCTCAATTCTCACGACGCTGCCGATCTGGAAAAGGCTCTCGAAGTGAGCCGCGAACTGTTAACGGTCTCGGACCTGCCGACGGAACTGCGGGATCGCGAGTTTCGTCATCAGGCTCAACTGCTGGTTTCGCTCGAACGGTATCAAGAGGCCGAGCAGGCGCTCAAAAATCTCTCACCCGATACCGACGGTCGATTGGCTCTCGTCTTGTTGCAGGCACAAACGCTGATGGCCGAAAGCGAATTCGAACAGGCGATCGATCATTTGAGTCACATCGTTCAGGATTTCACAGCAAGTTTGTGGACGGCGCGGCAGGCGTCGTACCTGCTGGGGCTGTGTCGCGAGAATGTCGGCGACGAGACCAACATCATGAATGCCATCGATGATTATCGACGGACGGCCGACCGCTATGTCGGTTCTCCGGAAGCATTGGCGGCGACGTTGAGAGCAGCCTCGCTTCTACGAAAAATTCCCAGCAACGAAAAGGCGCTGGCAGGGTATCTGGCCGTCTTGAAGTCGATTCCTCAGGACGAAGATTATCGGAATCGCTGGTTGACCAAAGAGGAGTTACAAAAAGAAATCGTCGACACCTGGGGAGACTGGATCAAACAAGAAGCGTTCGCCGAGGCGATTGCCCTGTCGCCGGCGATGTCTTCCGTCTTCGACAATGTGACCGCCATCGAATATTCAGCACTGGCCCATCAGAAGTGGGCCGAGCACCTGCAGGCCGAACACGATAACGCGCCGCCGCAAGACCGGGGTGTCCTGGTTCCCGAACTGCGAGAGCGCTGGAGGCTAAGCGGACGACAGTTCGAAAAACTGGCTCAGGCGTGGAGAACGTCCTCCAGGTACACCGAAGCGATTCGCAAAAGCGCCGAGCAGTTTCGGAGGGGGCACGATTACGAAATGTCGTTAAAACAATGGCAGGAATTTATCGACGCCGATCCTGCTGTCGGCATGTCACTTGCGTATGTCGAGTTGAGCGAGGTGCTGATGGATCTCGACCGGCTCGACGAAGCCCTCAAAAACCTGACCCGCGTGATCAAGATATATCCCACAGACGCGGCTCGATTCACCGCCGAGTATCTCTCGGGAGAATGTTATCTCGAAAAAGGAGAACTCGACAAAGCGTTACAGACCTGGCGCTCGATCATCACGACCGGCGATCTCGGGCCGGGGGCACGGGAGTGGAGACTCTCGTTGTTTTCGCTCGGCAGGCATCTTGCGAATTCAGCCGACCTGCTGCAATGGCAGGCCACCAAAGGAGCGGCGGACGAGATCGATCAGACGTTGCTCGACGAATCGTATCTGCGGGCGGAAGAAGCCATTCGCCGCCTCGACGAATATTGCAATCGATACCCCGACTCGAAAGAGATCTTCGAAGCCCGGTTTCTGCTGGCGCATTCGCATCAACACGTCGCCGACAAATATCGGCGAAAGCTCGCCGCGGCCGAGACCGTAACCGCGCGACACGATCACTTGAAAGCGATGCAGGATGAACTGCGCCAGGCGATCGACGTCTATACGAATCTGCGCGACGGGAAGGGACAACTGCTCGATCGCGAAAAGAAGAACAGAATCGAACCGCTCGAACGGTTTATGCTCGAAGAATGCTTCTTTGAAATCGCCCACATTCGTCACAACCTCGAGAACTACGAAGAGGCGATCGGCGAATACACCAAAGCCGCCAATCATTATCCGCTCGATGCCCGTTCGATTCTGGCCTATCTGCAGATGACACGCTGTTACGACAAACTGGGTAAGCCGAATGAAGCCCGCAGTAAGCTCGAACAGGTCAAATATATTCTGGAAGGTCTTCCGGACGAGACGTTCCAGCCTCAACTGACGAATCTCTCGAAAGCAGAATGGCAGAGCTGGGTGCATTGGGCCATCCGTCTGTATCAACAGGATCAACCCGACGCCAGTCGTCCGTTACCTCTCAACGAACCCGCGAGTTAATCGATATGACTACGCAAACCGCGATCGACTATCTGCAACTGTTTAATACGCGACGCGAATATTTTCGCCTGTTGCTCAATTTGTCGCGCAAACAGGCGTCGTGTATTCACGACGAACACTATCACGACCTGGTCGATATCCTCAGCCAGAAACAAAGGATTCTCGGCAGTCTCGACGAATTGAGCAAAACGCGGCATCGCCACATTCAGGAATGGACCATGGCCCGCGAACAACTCGACCCGAAGATGCGTGCCGCCTGCGAAGATTGCCTGGCCGAATCGGAATCGCTGCTCGCCGACCTGCTGTCCGAAGAAACCTCCAGCACAACCCATCTGACAACCCGCCGGGACAAAACCCGCAAACAGTTACTGGCCGTCTCGCAAGGCAGCCACGTTCATGCCGCGTATCACAATACCGAATCTCCCTCCGATTCGACGTCCATTCACCTCGACGTCAATCAATAACCTCCTGCCTCAAATCCTTCCCTCTTCTCCCCCCCTGGATAACCAATGATTGAACACCAAGTCAGTGAAGTGGACTCAGGACGCTTTCTGCTCTGTGCAACCGATGCCGAAGTACGTCAGCGGCTCCGGCAGAATCTCGATATCGCTCAAGCTACCTTTCAAGAATGCGACACACTGGCCGAAATTCGGCGACTGGTGCTGACGCACGAAATCGACGTGTGCATCGTCGACGGGTCGTTCGTACATGCCGATGTCGAGTTGCTCGCCGACGAACTGGCGGCGTCGAGACGAACCACACAATTCGTCCATCTGCAAAACCAGCCGACCGGCCCCGTGCTGAAGACCAACCTCGGTTCGTCGCTGCATCGTGTGGTGGCGCCGCACGAAGTCGGACAGCTCGTACCGGTGGTCACTCTCGCATTCCGTATGGCGCGGTCGCTGAGCGACATTCAACGGCTGCGTCGTCAACTGCAGCATCGTCTGCAACGCGAGATGCTGGGAAACAGCACCGCCACGCAGGAACTCCGTGAAGCGATCTTGCGGACCGCAGAAAAAGATGACGCCGTACTGATTCTCGGAGAATCGGGAACCGGCCTCACGATGACGGCACAGGCGGTTCACGATGTCAGCCGCCGGGCCCATCGTCCGTTTATCAAACTTCGCTGCAGCGTTCTTTCGACCGAAGCGATCGAAGCCGAGCTGTTCGGCCGCGTTGTCGATATCGCCCCGGGTCAACAGCAATTCCATCCCGGACTGCTCGAACTCGCCGAAGGGGGAACGCTTCTCTTGCAGAACGTCGAGGCGTTGTCGATTCCCCTGCAGAAAAAAATCGTGCGGATGTTTCTCGAAAAACGCTATCACGATCCGGCCACCGGCACTGCCCGGCGGTTGAACATTCGATTGATCGCAACCTCGCATGCCGAGCCCGACGTGCTGGCGAAATGCGGATTGATCGGCGACAACGAAACTCCCGGCCTCGAATTCGTCACGCTGAAGACATCGCCGTTGTGTTCGCGGACCGAAGATATCGGCCTGCTCGCCGAACATTTTTTGAACGGGCTCGCCAGCGAAGAAGGGCGTCCGCCACGAATGATGACTCTCGATGCCCTCGAACTGCTCAAGTCGTACTCCTGGCCGGGAAACATCCGCCAGCTGAACCATGTGCTCGAACGGGCCTGCGGCGTCGATGCCGGAACCCGTCTGACCGCCGATGTGCTCAGGCCGTGGATGGAACACCCGACGGCGGAAGTTCACACCGAGACCGTGGGGATGTCGCTGCGGGACATGGAACGCAAATTGATCGAAGCCACCTTCAATCGTTACGGAGGAAACCGAGAACGAACGGCACAGGCATTACAAATCGGTCTGCGCACGCTCTCGGGTAAATTACGCGAATACGGTTATCCGCCGCGCGGAGGCCCAGGGTCGAATCGACATCAATCGGCGTCACGTGCAGCGTGACGCACAGATTCGAAATGTGACATCACAAGGAATAACCATGCTGCAACCCATCCTGAACTCGACGACGATTCCCCTGTTGGAACACGTTGCGAAATATGGAGAACGGCGACAAGAAGTTCTCGCCGGCAATATCGCGAACATCGATACTCCCGAGTATCGCCGCCGCGACTTGCCTGCGGAGAAATTTCAAGAGTCGCTGCGACAGATGATCGCCGCCCGTCGGACGGGAGGAAGCGTTTCGAACGGTGCCGGTACGATGAATCCGGCTTCGCCTCATTCGTTGCTCACGATGTCGCAGATGGTTCAGCAGATTAACGGAAATCAGACGGGCATCGATGCCTCGCGAGAGGTGTTTCAAGCGGTCGAAGTCGAACCGGCGCAAGACGCCACGTTTCAGGATGGCAACAATCGAAGCGTCGAACGAGAAATGATGACCTTAACCAAAAACGTGATGATGCAGTCGTTCGCGATCGAGGTGATGTCGACGCAGATGAACATGCTGCAGACGGCGATTATGGGACGCTTGTAATTAAAGAAAAGGATGAGGGAGGAGTCAGAATGAGTCTTGTTCTGAAAATGTTGCCCTCAGCATGCCTTAGTACCGGAGGTTTATGATGTTTCGCAGTCTTGATCTGAGTACCAGCGGGTTGTTGGCGCAGCGCGAGCGTATGAATGCCATCGCCGGGAACATTGCCAACGTCGACACCACACGCGACGCCGACGGAAAACCGTCGCCGTTTCAACGACGGATGGCGGTCTTTTCGTCCGAATATCAGGCCCCCGGTTCCGATCAGCGAGGGGTCGGGGTCGATTACAAAATCGAAATCGACAAGCAGCAACCCCCGCGACTGGTTTTCGAACCGGGACATCCCGATGCCAACGCCGACGGTTATGTGGCGTATCCCGACATCAATGTCGTCACCGAATTTACGAATGCAATTGAAGCCAGTCGCGCCTACGAAGCCAACGTGGTCGCAATCGAATTGAGCAAACAGATGAGCCAGACATCGCTCCGAATTCTGGCGTAAACCAAGAAGACCGACGCTCGTCGGCCAAACGAATTGAACCGTTCCGTCAGTGTGAATCGACTCAGGAAATATTCTTATGTCTGCAATTTCCGGCATTTCATCACCGTCGATCTGGCCGACTCCGTCGGGAGTTTCTGCAAAACCAGCGGAGGGGGGACCGTCGTTTCAGTCGATGTTACAGAATTCGATCGAACAGACGAGCCAGTCCGAGGCGTATGCCAACCAGATGGTGGAACAGAGCCTGCTGGGAGACGACGTGACCCAGGTGGAAGTGATGACCGCCGTCAAAAAGGCCGACCTCGCCCTGAAGATGATGGTGCAGGTCCGTAATAAACTGCTCGAAGCGTACGATGAAATCAAACAGTTGAGAATGTGACGGTAACACGGTTCGGATAACGCAATTTTCAAGACACCACACGGCGACAAGAACAGACTGATCGACGATGGAAACTCTGCAACGAAGCGCACAACAATTCGGCACGTTTTATCGAGGCATGACCGGCAGCCAGCGGGCCACGCTGTTGCTTGTTCCGTTGATTGTCCTTTCGGCATTCGGTTATCTCATCTACAACCGCAACTTCAACGCCGACGAAGCGGTCTCGTGGGGCCGTGTCTTTTCGACCGAAGAAGTGATACAGGCCGAAACGGCGTTTCTTCAGTCGGGATTGAATACCTTCCGCCGGGAAGGGGGGCGGATTTTCGTTCCGGCGTCGGAAGTCGATCGTTACAACGCCGTACTCGTCGAGAGCGATACGCTTCCGACCGACTGGGCCAGCGAGCGTGAAGCGATTTCGAAAAACGCCAGTATTTTCTCATCGCCCGAACAACGCTCGGCAAACGACGAAATCGCCCTCGGCAAAAGCCTCAGCCGTGCCTTGCGACAGATCGACGGAATCGACTATGCCGACGTCGTCTGGGCACGTTCGAAAGAACGGGTTCGTTTTCCGAATTCCCGGCCGCGCGTTACGGCGACCGTCAAAGTCAAGCCGCGCCGCGGAGGCGACATCTCGGCGAAGCTGGCCTCGTCGCTGAGAAACGCCGTCGCGGGGATGGTCCCCGATCTGAAAGCCGACGACGTGGTCGTGCTCAATCTGATCAGCGGAGAATCCTTTGTCGCCGATGACGAGAACGATCCATTGAACAATCAGATCCTCGCACGCAAGCAGGAATTCACGCGCAAATATCAGCAGCAGATCAGCGACGCGCTGGCGTTTATCGACGACGTCATCGTGACGGTTAACGTCGAACTCGACAACTTGCGAATGTCGGTCGAACGCAACCAGAAGATCGATCCCGAAAATACGGTGGCGTTGTCGCAAAGCGAAGTGACTCGCAACGACACGTCAACGAATTCAATGAAATCCGCCGAGCCGGGTTACACCCCGAATACCCCCCGGTCGCTGAATTCCGATTCGACGTCGCAGCAGCAGAACCAGCAGAACAGCACGAACAGCAATGTGGTGAATGCCCCCTCGTTCACGGTCACCGAGAGACAGTTAATCGGAGCCATGCCGACGGCGGTGCAGGTCAGCGTGTCGATTCCCGAAGATTATTATCACGCCGTCGCCGTCAAGCAGGGAATCGCCCCCGGAACGACCGACGAAGAGAAGGCTAAGTTTGCCGCGGCTCTCAAAACGATTCGAACCGATGTCGAAAAGAATGTGCAGAGCATCGTGTCGAGATCGATTCCGCAAGGCTCCCCTCCCGAAGCGGTGCAGGTGACGACATATACTCAGGTCACGCGTGACCTGCCGGTGATCGAGACGTCATGGACCGACCAGGGAAGCGACTTTGTCAGACAGTGGGGCGGGGCTCTGGCTTTGGGGATTTTTGCGATCTGGGCGTTACGGATGTTGCAGAAAAGTATCCCTCAGTTGCCCGAAATTCCCCCCAGTCCCATGCCCGCGATGAACATCGGAAGCAACGGCGATGATCATCCTCCTAAAATTCCCGTTCCCGTAGAACTAACCGAACGAGACCGTTTGCATAACGTCATTCGCGACAACCCCGAGATGGCGGCGTCGGTCATCTCCAAATGGATTCGCGCGGCGAAGTAATGCCGGAGAACAATCAGAAACACGACACTCAGAACACATCGACCCGCTCACACCGTTAAACGGTAAAAACGTCAACCATGTCTACTCAAATCAGCGAAAAAATATCGACGCTCGACGAGCTCAATAAAGCAGCCATTCTGCTGTTGAGTCTCGAGAAACCGCTCGCCGCCGAAATTCTCAGCCAGTTGCCCAAAGATCAGGTCGAACAGGTGACGATGCGAATCGCCCGGTTGTCCGACGTCACTAAAGAACAGCAGCAACACGTCTTCGATGAATTCAACAGAATTTCGGCGACGCTGACTCCCATTCAGCGGGGAGGTCTCGACGCCGCCCGCGAGTTGATCACCCAGTCGCTCGGCGAGGGGAATGCCACCGATATCATCGATTCGGTGAGTCAGTCGATGAGTGCGGTCCCGTTCGGATTTCTGCAGCGGCTCGGAGCCGACAACTTGCTGACGTTTATCAGCGAAGAACATCCGCAGACAATCGCGCTGATTCTCTCGCACATTCCCCAGAATTTAGCGGCCGAAACGCTGGGAGGGCTCGCTCCTCACAAGCAGACCGAAGTCATTCGCCGCATTGCCACGATGGGGCAGACCAGCCCCGAAGTCATTCGCGACGTCGAACAGAGTCTCGAACGCCGCATGCGGTCGATTATGAGCGAACGGATGGAAAACACCGGCGGAGTGCAGATGGTCGCACAGATTCTCAACGTCGCCGACCGTGTGACCAACAAAGGAATTCTCGACACACTTCAGCAGGACGACCCCAAACTGGTCGACGAGATTCGACGGCTGATGTTCGTGTTCGAAGACCTTCTAAAACTCGACAACAAGGCGATTCAATCGCTGCTCAAAGAAGTGCAGAACACCCAATGGGCTCTCGCGCTCAAAGGATCGGCCGAAGATATCAAAGAGAAAATATTGGGGAACATGTCCCAGCGTGCTGCCGATCTGCTGCGCGAAGAAATGGAATTTCTTGGTCCCGTTCGCGTCAGCGACGTCGAAAGTGCTCAACAACAGATCGTCGACGTCGTTCGCCGATTGGAAGACTCCGGCGAAATCACCGTCTCGAACAGCGGAGAAGAAAACGAGTTCATCACATAATTTACGCCGGCGTCCAGTCTGTAAGTATGATTTATGACGGCTTTGCTTCAGAGAGAATCACTCCCCCGAATCGTTTTTTGAAATGAACTGACCGTATCATGCCTTCTGCCGAATCGTCTCGACTGTTGAAAGCCGGTGCCGCCCGCGATTTGGGTCATAAGGTGGCGTTTAATTTTGAGGATCTGAAAGAAAAGGGAGAATCCTACGTCGTTCAGGTTCGCGAGCAGGGAAGAAAAATTCTCGACGAAGCGACCGAAGAGGCCGAGCGTCTCCGTGTCGACGCTCAAAAAATCGGTTACATGAAGGGACGCGAACAGGCCTTTGCAGAAATCGAAATCGAAGTGCATCGGCGGGCCAGTGAGCTGGCGCAAACCGAAATCGATCGCCGCTGGCAGAACACCTTGCCGGCGCTCGAAAACCTCGTCAAAGGGGTCGCCCGCGAAAAGGAAAACTGGATCGCCCATTGGGAACGTACGGCGGTCAAGCTCAGCGTCGCGATTGCCGAGCGCATCATTCGCCGGACAATTGATGCGGATGGGGAAGTTTCTCTCGAAATGATCCGCGAGACCCTGCAGCTCGCCTCCGGACAGCCGGAAATAACGGTCAACATTCATCCCGCCGATATCGAAGGGCTCGGTAACGAAATCGAACAGATCCAACGCCTGATTTCTCCCGTGGGGCCGATTCATTTTATTCCCGACGCGAAATGCAGTCGCGGCGGATGTCAGATTCGCACGATCAACGGGTCGATCGACGCCCGCCTCGAAACTCAACTCAACCGTATTCTCGATGAATTGATTCCTGAAGAAACCGAATCACCTCTCCCGCGTCCGAATTCACACGACAAAACATAACGGGTATTGAGCCGATGTTCTCGACTCTCGAACAACAAGTTTCGCGCATCCTTCCGGTCGGATTGACGGGACGTGTCACGCGCATCGTCGGACTCACCGTCGCCGTCTCGGGTTTTCCGGCTCCGGTGGGGGCCGTCTGTCGCGTCTGCCGCGATCATGGCGAACCGGTCGAAGCCGAGGTGGTCGGGTTTCATCACGATGAGACGCTGCTGGTTCCCTTCGGAGAACTCTCGGGCGTTCGTCGGGGAGACCGCGTCGAATTACGGTATTCGCTTCCCCGAATTCAAGTCGGCGAAAAACTGTTGGGGCGGGTTCTGAATGGAAAAGGGCGATTCATCGACGGACTAGATCGACCGGTGCTGCCGCATCGTGTGCCGCTTCATCCCGATCCGATCTCGGCTCTCGATCGTCCCCGTATCGACGAACCATTGGGAACCGGTCTGAATGCAATCGACGGACTGCTCACCTGCGGGCTCGGTCAGCGGCTCGGCATTTTCGCCGGCAGCGGCGTCGGCAAAAGTACATTGTTGGGACAAATGGCCCGTTCGAGTACGGCCGACGTCAACGTCGTCGTTCTTGTCGGCGAACGGGGACGCGAAGTTCGCGAATTTCTCGAACGCGATCTCGGTCCCGAAGGATTGGCAAAAAGCGTGGTGATCGTCGCAACCGGCAACGAACCCGCCGTGCTCCGCCTGCGAGCGGCGTTCTATGGAACGGCGGTCGCCGAGTATTTTCGCGACACCGGACGCAACGTTCTATTGATGATGGATAGCGTAACCCGGCTGGCGCTGGCACAACGCGAGATCGGACTCTCGGCGGGGGAACCCCCGGCGACACGCGGATATCCCCCCAGTGTCTTCGCTTTGCTCCCGCGGCTTCTCGAACGCAGCGGCCGCACCAATACGGGAAGTATCACCGGATTTTATACCGTTCTGGTTGAAGCAGACGATACGAATGAGCCGATCTCGGATACAGTACGTGGTATTCTGGACGGTCATATTGTGCTCTCTCGCAAGCTGGCCGAGCAGGCGCATTGGCCTGCCATCGACGTGCTTGCCAGTATCAGCCGATCCATGTACGACATCGTGACCCCCGAACACCGATCGGCGGCAGAAGGAATTCGCCGCATGCTCGCGACCTATCAACAATCTGAAGATCTGGTGACGATCGGAGCCTATCAGGCGGGAACGAATCCTCAACTCGATCTCGCTATCAAATTGCGGGATCCTATTCTCGGTTATCTACGTCAGACACGCGACGAAAGCATGACGTATGCCCAGTCCGTCGACAAACTGATGAAGTTATCGCTGTTGCAGTCGGCACAAATCCGCACACCGACTATTCCTGCGCCTCAGACTCCTCAACCGGTCAGACCTCAAGCCGTTGCGACGAATGAATCCATTCAACCGACGGATGACATCCCCCCCGTAATGCAATGATTTCCGACCGTTCGGAGTCATTTTTAACGCAACCTTTTAATCGTTTTCAATGAAGTGCCTATCGTGACGGCTTACATTTTTCCTCTTGAAGCGGTTCGTAAGATTCGACGCCATCGGCTCGATTTATGCGAACAACTTCTCGGCTATGTGCTGGGCGAAGCGCGAAAACTCGATGCACAAATGAGCGAACTGCAGTCGAGTCGCGATCTGCAACTCTCCGAAATCCGACAGGGAACCGGGGAAGGGGCCGTTGATGTCGACCGAACGGCCTCCCGCCGATTTTATGCCGGTCGCGTTTCGGTGGATATCGCAGAGGTCGAACATCACCGCCATATCGTCGGACAACAGTTGGAACTCTGCCGGCACGCCATCGTCAAGGCGGAACAGGAACTGAAAGTGATCGACAAAATCGAACAGCGCCGACGCGAAGAATTCGACCGGCAGCAGGAGCGAAAAGAACAGTTCGAGCGTGAAGAGGCGTGGCAGGCAATTCGGCTGACGACAGGAGGGACATAATGCGCACCGCGATGACATTTATAGCCGTATTCAGCACCGCTGTCCTTATCTCCGAAGGCGTCGGACTCGCTGTACTCTGGAGCCGGGGCAAATTGAACTCAGAATTGCTGAACGGCGTCTATGAACTGGTGATGCATCCGAAGGAACTGGAGGAAAGCGAAGTCGCTCTCAATAAGCCCGCCGCGCCGTCGCTGGATGACATATCGACGAAGCGGGTTTCGCGAATTCTCGAATTGAATTCGCGCGAATCGGAACTTTCGCAGATCGAGCAGTTTTTGCTGGAAAAAAGAAACGAACTCACCCGGCAACAGAACGAATTCGAAAAGAAACAAAACGAGTTTCGCAACGAACTGGCAGAACTGATCGCACAGTTCGACGCCGATTCGACCAAGAAGACCCGCAACGTACTCGTTACGCTGTCTCCCTCCGACGCCGTCACCAACCTGATGGAAATGACATTGGAGCAAGACCTGATTCTCGTCAAAGGGATGCCCAAAGACAAAATGGGAAAATCATGACCGAATTCAACCGAGGCCCCGAACCGATAAAAACCCGCGGACAGGAAATCCTACAGGCTCTGTTCGAGGGAAAACCCGAAATGGAACTCGCCAGCGAAGCATTAAACGACACGGGACTCAAAAACGTTCCCGACACACCGCAGTAATGAACAGACTCATCATCTCACGATCCGATCCCCGCATCTCACTTTGCCAGACTTCAGCGTGTCACTTATGAACGTCATTAATACGAATGCAAACAATGACCCGATTCGGGGCGTTCCGGTCGACGGCGATGTCTCGTTCGTCGATTCGAGTCACTCGGCGACATTTGCCAAACAACTCTCCGTGAAAACATCGCCATTGGGAACTGTAATTCCCGTTGTCGGTGAGGGGGAACAGACGACCGAGGATGGCGAGTTCGCCGATGGTTCTATGGAGAAGACGACTTCCCGCGCGAATCCCGGTTTCGCCAGCAGTATTGTGGTTTCTGCCATGCCTCCGGTTTCCCTCGTTGACGGAGCACCCATCGAACCCCCTGACGAGGTCGCCGATACGGTCGACGACATCGCCCCCTCCGAGACGACCACGGAATCGCAAGGCGAGATCGATCACGACAGCCATTGTGCGACGCTGATTATTCAATGCAACTTTGGTGACGGGGTTGCAGCCGCTGAGTCGTCGACCGAACCGGACGACGTTTCGCCCGATGAGGCCGTCATTCTTCCGTTCCCCTCGGCGTTTGTCGCCGCACCGAAGAGCCTGGTCGACGTCTTCTCGGCCCAGTCGACGTCGACAGAGAGTCGCCTCCCCGAGATCGACATTGAACCAGATCTGCCGGAGACAACACCTCGAGAGATGTCGACCGACGTCGTTTCCCTTCCGGCCAGTTTCGCACGGGCGCTCTCCTCCGCCGATTCGGTGGTGACCGACATCCCTCCCGCCGAAATCGCGATCGAACATTCTGTCCCCTCGCGCAACACCGAGAATGATAGCGAAGTGGCTGAATCATCCGGGCCGAGACTTCTCGAATTCGACGACGATGTGGCGGATGTGCCGATTCAAGTTTCGACATCGGATGTCACCGACACAACCATCCCCCCCGCCGTGACTCAACAACCGAAATCGTCCACAGCAGCGGAGCCGCGAAAGCCGCAACAGCCAAAAGACCAACCGGCCTCCTCCGTTCGTAACACCTCCGACACGGCCGACGCGAATTCAACCGGATCATCCACAGACGATGTCGCCGCTGTTTCGATCGACGTCGAACGCCCCTCGTCGCAGTCGGATGAGTCGTCTCCGGCAGATGACACCGGCGTCATCCCTGACGATATACGGGACAATCACGTCGGTATTGCCGTCGATCAAAACGCCCGGTCGCCATCCCTCGTCGTCCCGACGACTCCTTTGGCCGACATTCCCGATCAGATGAGCAATCGAAAACCGGCTGCGGGAACCATCACAGATTCAGATGCGGGCAAACGTGTAACACGAGAGGTTCCTCCGTCGGAACAGACGACACCTCAGCCAGCGGCGAGACCGAATTCCGGTGTCGCGCAACACGAGACGACCGTGCCGGAGCATACCACGAATTCGCCCCGTTCGCGGGAATCCTCCGGCCGAACGACAA
Organism: Planctomycetota bacterium; assembly: GCA_027618475.1. GTDB lineage: Bacteria > Planctomycetota > Planctomycetia > Planctomycetales > Planctomycetaceae > JAQCEJ01. The sequence goes on from JAQCEJ010000068.1 coordinate 28,526, forward strand.
CCGATATCGAGACCGCTCAGCCGGTGACGCCCCCTGCGGTGGGGGAGATCGATCGAGCCGTCGCCGATAAAGAAATCAACGTAGCTCAATCGGTCGAAACGACAACGAAGGGGCCGGTTGCCGCAGCCGACGATACCGGTGGAACCGAGCCGGTCTCTTCGTTGTTGCCTCCCGAGACCGATGCGTCGTCGCTTCCTGCGGCGAAATCTTCGCGGCCCGCCCCGACGAACACCGTCGTTCGCGTACCAGAAAGTCTTAATCCTGCCCATCAACTCGACCGGCTCGCATCGCTCGTGCAGCAGTCCGAACGGTACGACCGTACGATCTCCGTCAGGCTTCACCCGGTCGAACTCGGAACGTTGCAGATCGATGTCACCGAACGTAACGGGGTGATGTCGGCGAGATTCGAGGTCCAGTCGCAACTCGCACAAAAAATCCTCGGCGACTCGCTGCCGAAACTGCACGAAGCGCTGTCGCAGCTGGGGGCGCGCGTCGAACGTATCGATGTGCAACTGGTGACCGCCGAGACTAGCCGGGATCGTTCCGGATACGGCCACTCCGAACAGCAGCAGTCGCGTCAGCGTGAGCAGTCGACGTTCAGCGGAGGAGATCGTCAGGATCTCGCCGGTCAGGATCGGCAGTCTTCACAATCGTCGTCTCGCGATGAATTCCACAACGAACAGTACCGACACGATCCCCCTGTCGATGCGACGGAACAATCGGCAGCGAACCCTCAACCGACGAATGCCTCTCCCCGGTATCGACCGTTGGATCGCATCGATATCCACATCTGAACCTGGTTTGAAACCGCGGGCCTCGCGCCCGATGAAATTTGAAACAATCTCTTCGCGAAAGAAATTATCATGGCTGTTAATGATGTCACGTCAGCGGGGAGTTCGACGAGCGTCGATGCTTCCAAGATCGGTTTCTCCGGGTTGACGTCGCAAGATTTCATGAAACTCCTGATCGCTCAATTGCAAAATCAGGATCCGCTGCAACCGACCGACAACGAGCAGTTGCTCAACCAGATTACGTCGATGCAGAATCTGCAGTCGAACATCGAGTTGGAATCGACGCTCAAAGCGCTCGGCGCCAACCAGCAACTCTCTTCGGCGGCATCTCTCCTGGGACAAACCGTCACCGGAGTAACCGACGGCCAGCTCGAAATCACCGGCAAGGTCGATCAGATCTTCCTCAAGAACAAGGCCGTCTACCTCGGCGTCGGCGGCAACGAATTGCCCCTCGCCAACGTGGCAACCATTCGAGCGGCATGACGTGAGTCTCGTACCTCATCGCGAATCCCGAATGAGCGGCGGGGTTTACCCCAGTATAGTTCGGCTCAATTTCTGCACAGGGGTGGGGTTGTCCAAGTTGTTGCTGGGCGGCTGGT
>JAQCEJ010000069.1 GCA_027618475.1 Planctomycetota bacterium
CCCCCAGCCGTTATAAATCAGTTCTTTTGCAACCGGTCCTTCCGTAACCGAGACCCGACTTTCAGGATTAATTTTCACTGCGGCGAGACAATGCGGATCGAGCACATCCTGTATCGCTTTCACGGCATCTTTTGATTCGTCCATGGCCTTCGCGGCGCTCAGGGTGCGGCGATCTTCGATCGACAACGGAGCCCCTACATATTCGAGTGCTTCGATCAGTCGCGTGGTCGCCGCCTCGAACGGCTGACGTTCGATCTCGATGACCAGCGGCCATTCATCGGCATGTGTTGTCGCGGAGAATATCCATGCTATTGTGCCAACAACAAACAGGGATCGAAACTTGCAGTCGATGAATTGAGACATGGGCGTTTCCCTTCACGACAGATGAGTCGGAACCGCAAACTCTGTTTTGAACAAAACGGAGTTTATCATATCACCAGTGGTAATAATCCTACACTTGGATATTGTGCGGCGGCGAAACGGGAAGTTCAAGAAGGAAGTGGCAAAAAGCAGGCAGACAACCGTGTAGTGGTCAAATCAAACCGGTCGCTGATACGTGGTGAGTCGCGATACTGAACATTCGAAATGAAGAGCGAATCGGACTGATCTTCGGAACGAGTACAATCCAGAGTCCGACGTCGGTGCGCGGAACCTTCGTATAAATTTATCCGACATTCTCAATAGTCACATCGCCCCGCTGCCGGTAAGTATCACGCGGATCGTACGGAACAGAATCTTGAGATCATTTTTGATACAACAGTTCTGCAGATAGAGTAGATCGAGCGCCACCTTGCGGCGAATGCTGTCGATATCGGTGTCGTAACCGTTGATGATTTGTGCGAGGCCCGTTAAACCAGGTTTAAGTCCCAGACGGTTGATATAATCGGGGATTTCCTGAGATAGTTGTTCGATAAAAACGGGTCGTTCCGGTCGCGGACCCACGAGCGACATCTCACCCTTCAAGACGTTCCACAACTGAGGCAGTTCGTCGATGCGAGTTTTCCTCAATAATCGCCCGATCGGAGTAATTCGTGGATCGCCCTTTACGGCGAGCTGAGCACCGTTCTTCTCGGCGTCGATCCGCATCGTGCGAAACTTGTAGAGCACGAAAGGTTTGCCGAATCCGTTGTCAAGTCGCCGATCGTTTGCCTTTTCCCGTCGGTTTGAAGGAACGGAATCGTGACCTCGTGAGTCCCGCCGGTCTCGGTTCGGCCGACGGAGATTCAACCCTACGCGTATCTGTGAATAAATCACCGGACCGGGTGAGGTCAACTTGACCAGCAACATCACGAGCAACATGACAGGTGCCAGGAGCACCAGCATCACTGCAGAAATGACGATGTCCATCAACCGCTTCATGATCCGCGTTGCTTCCGACAGGCAACGGACGTCGGTTCGGGTATGTTGTAATTTCAAGATTGTCAGCCAATGCGACGATGGCAGATTCGCGGTCGTGGAATACTTTTCGACCAGCCGGACAAATGACGACATGTCGTCGTCAATAGAAAAGTCATCCCCTGTCAATACGTGATTGTCGACAATTACCGATTCCTCATCGACGTTTTCGACACTGTGGGAATCTAAAGAAAGTGTTGTCATAGAAACAGATTTCGTATCAGTAGCGAATATGAGTTGCCGGTCGTTAATAAACACAGAGGCTGCAAATCCATATGATGGGTTCCTGGAAACATAGTTCACATTGCGGGTAATGACAGGAAACAGGAAAACGTGAGAGTCACTGGTCTGTCGAATCGTTTGTTAATGTAGCGAATATTCAGAAAATCACGACAATGTCGATGAAGCCGATGGAATGGAATAAATCAGAGTGGCCCGATATACTGAACCTCCCACCACAAAGACGCTCTTGAAATTGGAGAATTGCGATGACATCCTCCCATTCCCCTGATTCGAACTACGGAAATCAAATCCCTCGTCGCGATCTGTTGAAATCAGCCGCTGCGGCTGGACTGTTCGGTGGATTAATCAGTTCTCGACCTGACACCGCCAGCGCCAATATCGCGCCGGGAACTTCGAAAATCTGGGACGAAAACCAGAAGCCCGGTACGACTGATTGGCAACTGACTTACGTCCATACCGGCAGGGGACGACGTTCGACTCCTCTCGAAGGTTATTGCTCTCGGCAGAGCGTCCGCCCCGGTGAAACGATCGAGATTATGCTCAACGCTGAGGCCGACACCGAAGCGGTGATCGACGTCTATCGCATGGGATACTACGCCGGAGCCGGGGGACGAAAAATCACACGGCTTGGGCCGTTTCCTGTCACTCCGCAGACCGAGACAGAGATCGGAGCGAACCGTGTTCGTGAATGCCATTGGCAAAAAGCAACGACGCTTACGATCCCAGACGACTGGCTCAGCGGTGTGTACCTTGGCAAGTTGATGAGTAACAGCCATCGGTATCAGAGTTACATCATTTTTATTGTGCGTGACGATCGCCGGGCGGACTTACTATTTCAGTGCAGCGATAATACCTGGTGCGCTTACAACAAATGGCCTGATGAATACTCGCTGTACGACAGCGATCCGCCGCATCATTCGCTAAACGGTACGACGCGTGTCAGCTTCGATCGGCCATACGCAAAATATCCTCAGGTCGTCGATCAGGCGCTCTCTGTCGGTTCCGGCGAGTTTCTCTTATGGGAATTTCCATTGGCTTATTGGCTTGAGCAGCACGGATACGATGTGTCGTACATCTCGAACGTCGATTTGCATACCGATCCCGAGGGATTGAAACGGGGTAAGTTGTTCCTCTCGGTGGGACACGACGAGTACTGGAGCATCGAGATGTATAACAGCATGAAGCAGGCGATCGAGAACGGGCTCAACGTCGCATTTCTCTCGGGGAATTCGATTTGCTTCGTCGCGCCGTTGGTGGAAAGCAGTGACGGCCGACCAAACCGGATCTTTCACCGAGCGGGTCGATATGGCGGATTGCTCGAAGCCGAGAGCTTTATGGGGCCGTTTGATATGGAAGGACCAAACGAGAACCTGATCATCGGAGCACGGACGATCAACCCCTTCAACGGATCGGGAGACTGGATTGCCTCGAAAGCCGACCATTGGCTATTCGAGGGTACCGACATGAAGAACGGCGACGGCATTCCCGGCCTCGTCGGGTGGGAATTTCACGGTGACCCCGCGAAGATTCCCGGACTCGAAATTGTTGCTGAGGGGACAACCATCAATGGTGGTAATAATGAAGCCCATTGGATGTCGACGATTTACCCCGGTCCCAAAGGAAACCTTGTCTTCAATGCCTCGACAATTTACTGGTCGATGGGGTTGTCACGTCCCCCGGGTTTCGTTCCCCCGTTCGCCCATTACGGTCGACCTCACGGACCAGACAAGCGAGTGCAGACGATCACGGCGAATTTTCTGAAGAAATGCGGCGTAATACCTCCGGCGTGATTTCAGGTTTACAGCGACATGTAAGCTGTAACACCAACGCTCCGATGCACAAAGCGACCGCGTCTCGGCAAAGCGATCAATCTACCGCGAACTCGTTTCCAACCGGCGGCGTTGCGTCGCGATAATGTGCTTCGGTGATTCGAGCAGGAATTTCTTGAATTGCCAGTGAGTGTCGTCATCGAACGAATCGTCATTCACCCAATTTGGCCAGTCGACAGGCTGCGAAACGATCGGTCCCAGATACGGTTTCGCCACATCGAGAATTTCTTCATGGGGCAAATCGTCGGGGAGCATTACGCCTTTGTGTGGGTTGCGAATCATCCAGTACATCGCACCCAAAACCGATGCCGCTACCTGCAATGTTGTCGCATTCTGGCCTGGAACGTGCCGGCGGGCTTCATGAATATCAAGCAGGCTCCCAATCCACCACGATTTAAAAGGATGCCCCATGAGCAGGCAACCGAGTTCGTCGCGGCCGGATGCGATTTCGTCTCCCATGATCCGGTCAGCCGACTGCCGCTGATAATTGCGCTGTCGCAACTCTTCAAGTGACTTCAATGCATCTTTGCAGGGGTGATAGGCATAATGTACCGTCGGGCGGTACAAGGCCTTACCATCGTCATTCCAGACCGTCAACCGATCGGAAATACTGAACGCTTCGCCGTGGCGGATGACCATGCCGGCGATTTCACCGCTGGGAACCCACGACCGCACCCACGTGTTAATGCCCATGCTTTGGAGACAAATCTGATTTCGCGGACCCAATCGATGCCGCTCTGTTCCGCGGGGGTAATACCGTTCGTGTGTTCCCCATCCCATTTCGGCCGGGGCGATTCCTTCTTCGTATAATCCCTCGATGCTCCATGTGTTGACAAATTCGTTGACTTTCTTGCGGCGTTCGCTGTACTGTGTGTCCCATTCACTGATGTGAATGATGCGCACACCGAGTAACATGGCCAATCGGGGAAAATCGCGTACAGATGCCGCCTCTTCGATCTCGCGGAGCGATGCCGTTTCGCCCAACGAATGTTGGCAGTCGGGCTCTTCGCACCACCTCTGAGCGATATCGAGCAGGGCTGTTTTGGTGAAGTGCGAGACTAGTCCGGGATTGGCACCATGATCGAGAACCGCCGTTGGACTCTTACTCGTAGCTCCCCATGAATCGATAAGCTGGCGGATTTCCATCTGCCGGTAATACAGCGTTCGATCGGTCAGAGGGAGTGTATCGACATCGGCGTACGGATCCCATTGCTCGACAGAAGTATTGAGATAACGTACATCGTGACGATGGCACCAGTCGAGCAAGTCGACAGTTTCAAGATTCCAAGTGAGATCAACAATCATGTCCCCCGGGCCGACCTGCGCCTTGAGAATGTCGGTATAGTTTTCGGGGGTGATTCGTTGTCGGATATAACGAACGCCTGTCGAAATGACGGACGGAATTGAATGCCGCAGGTCTTCCATTTCTAGTATTGTGATTCGATTGGCCGGCATTTCCACATGCCGAAGGATGAGCGGCAACGTGCAGCGCGCGACGCTGCCGCAACCAAGAACCAGTAGTTTACCGTGAAATGGAACGTTACTCATGGTTTGTCTCCTCATGAGTGCGGGTTAACAGTTGTGACACCGACCTCAATCCGTCATTTGCCGGTTGCCTCTTGTCGACATCCCGTTAACGGGCATTGTCGAGATCACCTGATAACACGAGGAACCAACCCTGGCTCCTCATTCGCTGGGACCTCCTGAATGGCGTTTGCAACGTCATTCTGTTTGGTTATGGGCGCGAATCCATTTTGCCACAGTGGAACATCCACGGTGTATTCTTCAATTACAACTCGATTTAAAAACGAGAATACTTCTTATCCGATATCGCAGCGCGAACTGCAAGCCCTATGACCTGTGAATTTAACAACGCGCTCGAGGGTTCAATCGACAGAATCGATGCCGCACTGGGCAGTTATCGAGTTGCTTATTCGATTTCGACGTATCGGGCGATATCCAGACCGTTGAATCCGGAAGCGCTGGCGGAGGAATACGCCCCCATCGTCGGGACGAGCAGCAACTCGCCGATTTCGAGATCGGGGAGTTCCTGATCTCGCGTCACCACGTCGCTCGAATCGCACGTCGGGCCCGCGAGCACGCAGGGACTGGTCAAACGGTGCTCCTGATTCTCCGCTAAAATCGGAAATTCGGCGTGATCGTAAACGATCCCCGAAAACGCACCGTACAACCCGTCGTCGATGATGTACCATGGCGTGCCGTTGCGAACGTTCTTTCCCAGCACGCTGGTGATGAGTGTCACCGTGTCAGCGCACATGCCGCGACCGGGCTCGGCGATGATCCTCGCATTCACGTCGCCGAACGACATTTCCAAAGCGCGGCCGAGGGCGATGCAGTATTCTTCGAGCGTCAAGACCTCGGTACGATACGGGGCGGGAAACCCACCGCCGAAATCGATGATTTCGAGCTCGATGCCCGCCGCAGCGGCGTCATCCCAGACCTGGCGTGCCTGACCGAGAGCAACGAGGAAATCTTCCGGCGAAAGGCATTGCGAACCCACGTGGAACGACAATCCGCGAACGTTCATTCCCGCGTCACGAGCGGCGATGAGCAGTTCGACGGCGTCGGAGGGGGCGGCACCAAATTTGGCCGAGAGGTTGATCAAGCTCGACTGCGAAGACATCGCCAGACGCAACAGCAACTGTGCCTGCGGAGCGTACCGCGTGAACTTGCCGAGTTCGTTGGCATTATCGTACACGAACAACCGGATTCCCGCTTCGTAACAGTCGCGGAGGTTCTGCACCGTCTTGCACGGGTGAGTATGCAACATGTCGGCAGGATTGAACCCGGCATTGATGGCGGCGTTCATCTCGCCGGCCGAGCAAACGTCGACCGGACAACCGAGTTCGTGCAGCGTCCGCAGAATTTCATACTGCGGATTACTCTTGGCTGCGTAGAAGAACTCCACTCCCGGTAGGCAGGATTGCATCGTACGGTAGTTCTCGGCCAGCTTCGATCGCGAGACAACCAGCAGCGGCGAGCCATATTCCGATGCCAACAGGCGGGCCTGAGAAAAATCGAGCACCGGTTTGGCGGCACGCATCTGGGGGGCGAGCATGGTTTCACAAGCTGTAATCATTGAACTGATCCCTCTCCAACTGTACGCCTGGCGCACAGATAGTATGTTGTTAACAGAAAATGACTTAGAAGTCGTTTTAGGTTCGGCTTTTCGCGACAGAAAATGGGGCGGAAGGTTTTGTGTAGACCGATACCCCGGTCAAAGTCGGACATTGGCAACGTTCGCTCGACAGTCCGCTGAAGTCTGGAAATTTAGGGGTTCCTCAAAACGGAAATTCAACGTTTGGAGGAAAGTTCAGCGACCTGAGAAAGCGAAATCGACGGATTACGGAGAAGCCAAATGCTGGTGAGCCTTCGGTTCCGGTTGAGTCCCAGCACAATTTTGAACAAAACTCAGCTTTGCAAAACTGAGATCAAAAGATGCGCAAAACCGTTTCACGGCTTGAAACAACGGTTCAAAGCCGGACGTGCTTTCGGTCGGAAAAGCAGACGAGAGATCAGGCTCTGTACTAGAGAGCGACAGTTGAGAACAACTGTCGAATGAGCCTTTGGAGGAAATTAGGTGTGAAACTGGCAAGAAAGAACAAACACCGGAAACGAATCTCCGGAGCGACGGTGCAATTGACACGCGAGAATTTTGTTGTGTGAAGTCAGCCATAGCGGTACATAACGCCTCCCCGGCATAGCCATGAACTTTGGTCGAACATTGCGAGCATTGTAAAAAGAAATCGGTTTGAGTCAAATGCTTCTATAGCCTGTGAAGCTTTTTTTTGAAAGTTTTATCAACGAATTTGCGATTTTAGACCATTTTTAGTCCTTCGTGCCCCTCTCTCCGATCCCGGTGCCGTCAGCCACCCCGTTCAAGGCGATGGTCAACCAGGCTCGACACTCCGCAAAACGGACAACGACTCGTGCCAGTTCATTGCAAAGAACCGTTATTGCGACCGAAAATCGAATGGCAACAATACTTCCCGGGCACACAAAGTTACCCGGGGCAAACGGAGGCGATATCACTTCTTCTCTCCATGTTTATCGTCGTGCTTGTGGCCGTGCTGATGATCGTGGCCATCGTCCCCCAACGGTAATATCCCCGAGTAACTCTTCCCATTGATAGTTACTGTCAATCGGGCTATTACGTGGTCCCCGTGCAGTGCGGAAAACAAGGCTTCATCGGTCAATCGATAGCACGAGTTTCCGTCCTCCGACTGCCCTTCCTCAGAAAGGGCTGCCAACTCGTACTGTTGTGGTTCACCCGCCCCTGTGACATTCACCAACAACGTTTTAGCGTCGATCGAAACCCGCTTTTTGGCCGAGCTGTCCAGCAGATAAACCGTAATCGTCTCGCTCTCTTCATCGTGTATCACTTCCGCGTGATATTTCCCCTTGCCGAGATCAACCACATACCCGCCATGCGGCCCGTGCTCTTTGTGATGATGGCCCCCATCAGCGTGATCGTGGTCATCATGACCAACCTTTCCCGTCGATTCGGCAGGTGTTTCAACGGGTGAAGATTTCGTCTCTCCCTGCTGCTGACAGCCTATGACCAGGCCTAGCATACCGCTCAACGCCACCACTGCCCTCATTTTCGTCAGTTTCCATTCCTGCATTTCGCACCAATCCTTTCGATTAAAGTTCAAAACCATTTTCAGGTGACGATTTCCCCAATTTTCCCTTTCGACACGCCAAATTCTCCTTCCGACAAATCCGCTTCCGGTCGATTCAACAGTGAACGCTCGGCAGACTTCCGGCCGAACAGCCAGAACAAAGCCGGATGCACAAAAAAGTCGAGCAGCGTCGAACTGACGAGGCCGCCGAGAATCACCGTTGCCACGGGATATAAAATTTCCTTCCCCGGTTCACCCGCGGCCATGACCAACGGCACGAGTCCGATTCCCGAGGTAAGAGCCGTCATCAGCACAGGGGCGAGCCGTTCAAGTCCGGCGCGTACAATCATCGATTTGGTAAACGATTCTCCTTCGTGTTGTACCAGATGCAGATAGTGATTGAGCAGCAGGATGCCGTTTCGCGAGGCGATTCCTGCCAGAGAAATGAAACCGACCATCGCTGCGATTGTAAAGGTCTGCCCGGTGAGCACTAGCGCAGCGACCGCACCAATAAATGCCATCGGCAGTGCTGCCATCACTTGCAGCGACAGATTCACCGAACGAAACATCGTGAACAGCACCAGAAACACACCGATCATTGATACTAGAAACAGCGCGCTGATGATCCGGCTGGCCGACTGCTGACTTTCAAACTGCCCGCCATATTCGATGAAATATCCCGCCGGTAACGACTGCACAATCGGCATTGCCGCCTGCTGAATGTCGGTGACGACGTCGACCACGCCGCGATCAGCGACGTTGCACTGAATAACGACCCTCCGGCGAACGTTTTCTCGATTAACCACATTCGGTCCACCCGACTCATACACGTTTGCCACAGCGGAAAGCGGAATGGTTCCACCTTCAGGAAGTTCGATCGACAGACGTTTAAGAGCCTCGATATCTTCGCGGTAATCCTCTTTCAGACGGACGAGCAGATCAAACGTTCGCTGATCGAGCAAAATTGACGAAACCACAACGCCGTTCATGGCCGTTTCGATAAAATGGTTGACGTCGTTCGCCGTCAACCCGTAGAGCAGTAACTTGTCGCGGTCGAGGTCGATGCGGAGTTGCGAAATGAGCACCTGAGGCTCGACCAGAAGATCGGTCACGCCGGGAATACCCTCCATTGCCCGTTTCATTTTCTCGGCTTGATTGCGTAACTCATCGAGATTATCGCCGTAGATTTTGATGCCGATTTGCGCCTTCACCCCCGAGAGCATATGGGAAATGAGGTGGGCGATCGGCTGTTCGACGGCCGTCACGATTCCAGGAATTTCGTCCATGGCGCGTCGAATTTCTTCGAGTTGCTCTTCCCGGCTGCGCGGTGATTCGGGATCGAGTTCGATGATATATTCGCTGGTGTTTACTCCCTCGGCATGTTCGTCGAGTTCGGCCCGACCTGTTCGGCGTTCGAACCGTTCGACGTCGTCGATTTTCATCAGTTCACGTTCGACGGTGAGGTTGATGTCGTTCGACGTGCGCAGCGAGGTCCCTGGCGGCAAAAGGACATTCAGTTGAATCGATCCTTCGTTGAACGGCGGCAGAAAATCGCGATCGAGCCGCGAGAGAAACAACAGCGCTACCGTCACCCCGACCAGTGTCGCGGTGAGGTTGAACCACGGAAACGAGAGACTGAATCGAATGACTTTTTCGCCGATCCATTTGAGCAACCACAATAGCGGGCCGTCCTTGTCTTCGTGAGACATTCCTGATCTTCCTAACAGCCAATACGATAATACGGGTGTTACGGTGAGCGAGACGATCAGCGAAGACAGGATCGAGACGATATACGCCACGCCCAGCGGCGCGAACAGTTTTCCCTCCATCCCGCCGAGTGCAAACAGCGGAATGAATACAAGAATAACAATCAATGTTCCGAACACGATCGAATTCCGCACCTCGGCACTGGCGCGAAATACAACGAGCAGCGGATGCAACGGCGTTTCTGCATGACGGTTCTCTTTGAGTCGCCGAAAGATGTTTTCGACGTCGACAATGGCGTCGTCGACCAGTTCCCCGATCGCCACCGCCAGTCCTCCAAGCGTCATCGTATTGATCGACAACCCGAATAGATGGAAAACGACGGCTGTCATTACAATCGACAAGGGGATCGCCGTCAGCGTGATAAACGTCGTACGTAAGTTCATCAGGAACAAAAACAAAATGATGACGACAAGAGTACTGCCGTCGCGCAGGGCTTCGACGACGTTGTCGATGGCGCGATCGATGAACGACTTCTGCGAATAAAGCGGCAATAAGCGAATTCCCCGCGGCAGCGACTGTTTCAGATCATTCATCGCGTCTTCAATTTCTTCGGTGATTCGCTTCGTGTCGGCACCTGGTTGCTTGTTGATCGTCAGTACGACGGCGGGACCGCCACTCCAGCCGGTTTTCGATTGGTCGTCGCGAACGAACGCGGCACTGTCACCGCGCTTGACTTGAGCTGCTTCGACGACGTCGGCCACTTGTGTCAAAGCGACGGGCCTTCTGTCGTGAATCGTAACAACGACTTTTTCAAGATCGTCGAGTGTTTGTATTCGTCCTAATGCACGCACGAGTAATTCATTCGGCCCCTGCTGATCAAGATAACCACCGGTCGCATTTTCGTTACTGGCTGCGACGGCATGTTCAATTTGATTGAGCGTCACACCATAACGAAGCATGGCATCGGGATCGACGAGCACCTGAAACTGTTTTCGCTGACCTCCCATCGTGAAAACTTGTGCGACACCGGGGATGGTCAGCAACCGTTGTCGTACGATCCAGTCCCCCAGCGTGCGAAGTTCCATCATGTCGATCTCGGGGTCGTCGCTCCACATCCCGAGCATCAAGATCTGTCCCATAATCGACGAGATGGGTGCCAACTGCGGCGTAATTCCCGGCGGCAACCGATCCTGCACAATCTGCAACCGCTCGGCAACAATCTGCCGATCGACATAGATATCGGTGCCATATGCAAATTCGACGTAAACGACGGCGATGCCGACACCCGATGAGCTCCGCACAACTTCGACGCCGTTGGCTCCGTTCATCGCGGTTTCAACGGGAAAAGTGATTAATGCTTCGACTTCTTCCGGGGCCATCCCCGGCGCTTCCGTCATAATGACGACGCGCGGCCGGTTCAGATCGGGAAATACGTCGATCGGCATATTCACCACCTGCCATGTGCCGTATCCGACGAGAAATAACGCAACGGCGATGACAAGCAGTCGTTGCCTCAGCGAAAAACGAATGATAGCGTTGAGCATGACTTTCCTCCGTCTTACGCCTAATGACTATGACCCGCATGAGGATCGATGGCACCGCCGCCCTGATTCTTGATCGCCATCTGCATTTGATGCGCACTTTTCATCGCGATGACATCGCCCGGGAATATCGATCCGTCGTTGGCAATGACGATCTGATTCTGCCCTCGATGTTTGACATGTACCGGCACACGATCAAAATGTTCGCCATTCTCACGAAAGACGTGCCAGTCGGCTCCATCCTTAATGACAGCGTCGACCGGTAGTACGATTTCATCGGGCCACTCTTCGATGGGGACGAGGAGTTGCAAGCGTTGGCCCGGACGATATTGCCAAGAAATAAACCTCTGGTTATCGTGATTGGTCGAGTCTCGAACGATTTCGTTATCGAAGTCGACATAAAAAGACAAGGTTCTAGAATCGGGGTCGACCGAATTTGAGGTGTAGGCAAGCTTCAAACCGTCGACAATCTGCTCACCCCCCTCACCGGGAAAGAGAGCGGTGACTTCCCAGTTGTTTTCCCAGGCGTGGGCAATCGCAGCGCTGTCTTGTTCAAAGGCCCTCCCCTCGATGTAGAGTCTCTGAAAATCGGCCAACGAACAAAGCGTTTCTCCCGCCGATACCGATTGACCTTTTAGAACATGGAGTTGATCGATAACAAGCGGGCGCACTTCTTTGTCGATGGCTGGGAGTTTCTGTTGAAATGTCACCGGTGTGATGTCGGTACCGCTCAGATGCAATTCTTCATTTTCGTGATGTTCGTCTATGTCGGGTGCTACGATCTGTAAATCTCGCAGGAGTTTTCGCTCTATGGCGATCCCATCGACTTGTCTATCAGACAAACCGTGCAAGCGAAGGGCTTCACGCTGGGCATTGCGAATGGCTTCGAGTTTTTCCATGGCATATTGCCGTTCCAGTAGTTTTATCCCCGCGACGGCACCGCTCTGCGTTATCGATTCGAGTCGTGCCAATTCCCGTTTTTCGACTTCGAGTTCACCAAGTGTCTTCAGGAATTCGGTCTGAGCGTTGACCAGATCTTCATGAGTGAGGCGGATTTCGAAAAGCAACGTGCCAGGTAATACTGCCTCGCCAGTGACCGCATGCACGTGGGTTATCACACCTGTCAGCGGTGCCGAGACTTGAATCTCGGTACGCCCCGGGCGGTGCGTTACCACCGCAGGGACTGTGAGTGTACGTCGAAACGTACGGAGTTGAATGGGGCGAAGGTATTCGCTCGTCAGTCCAAGGTTTTTTCGTGCCTGTTCCGACAATTCCAGTTGCGACAGGCTCCCTTCATGATGACCGCTTTGCTGTGCTCCAGCCTCAGCATTCATTGTTCTACGAGCGGTAACTGTTTGATCAACCCAGCTCGATAGTTGTGGCCACCAGATCTGATAAGAAGTCGCTGCCAGTACGATCAGAATCAGAACGACCGTCATTCGGATCCATTTCCAGGAGATTTGTGATATCAACGCACGGAGTTTCTGAACGTTCATCGTCACACCTGAGATTCGATAAAGTTATGCGAGTGAGGTTTTCATCCGGTCGCAAAGCCGGTCCAACGTTTGGACAGGTTTGTGGAGTCTTGCGGAGGTTACGCTGATGGACAATCCAATGACGTAACGGGTCAGTCGAAGCCGGATGCCGAATTCTAAGACCGCCAAGACAGGCGGACGATCAGCGCAGCTAAAACCACAAGAGATGACTCGGGCGGATTGTTAGATCTGCCATCGCTGTAAGAGCGCGTGTCGGCGAGAGACAGGGAATAATTCATCCCGCTCGTCGAATCGACTAAAGTTTGTCGAGCCATGGGCGACGACAATGCTGTCGTCATGAGATATAGCCGTCTGAGTCATGGCGATGGAAAAATCGCCATCGATTTTTCCATCGGTGTCGATGTAGACACAGCGAAACTGCTCACATCCCTTTTCCTGATGATGCGATTCGTCACCCTCAGGACAATCGCGATCAGTGTGTGAGTTTTCGTCGTGATCGCGTTCAATTTCTGTAGCCATGAGATGATGGAGGCAGTCGCTCATCGATGTCGCAGGATTGACGCTGACATGTGCTGGATTGCAGATCCCCTGGTGGTGCCCGCAACAGCCCACAATCGCGTGCCAGAGCAGCGAGAGCACCGTCAACACCGTTATCGACGAATTAAACATGTACAACCTCAAAACGGGGTTCTAAACCGGGTTGTCGTTCGATAGGGGTATGTGTGCATGAAGTTTGGGGGGCGACCTGTGAATTACACTCCTTCAATGTTCTCTCGTCATATCTTTGCTGGCGGTGCGTTGGAAGTCAATCCCATATTCGGTCGCTCGCCCGTGTCGAACAGGCATTTGTCCCAATCTCCGCTCCACATCGGCACTCCTGTCACAGATTGTACGAGAGAACCAGCAAAACAAGAAAAACAGCGGTCATTAAACCCGTAATCTGCAAGAATAATCGTGTCGCTCGGTGAAGGATAACCGAAGTGTTTTCGAACCGGCTGGCACTATATACCAAGCTGATGACCACTGCTAACGGTAACAACAACCACGTGGTATTGAAATTCGCCAGTAACGTGAGTTGAAGTCCCAATCCCATGATACTTGCTTTCGTGATGTTCGGCTATTGTAGAGCACTTCGTTGCGTTGATGATATTTACCCGTTTTCCGACGTTTACGAGGGATTGCCGTGAGTGGGCATATCGTGTGCGGGGGCCATCGTGTGAGATGCCACTGACGCCGTCGGAGCAGCTTCGCTTATATTACCCGCAGTCAGGGCCTGCGTAGTTGCGACGGCAGGCTGAATGGTCTGCATCAATTCGTCGCCATATCCATAGGCCGGCCCCTCAAAAGCATCCCAGATCGCAAGAATATTCAACAACCCGGCGATCCAGGTGTAAACCAGCGCCAACTCGTAATATTTTCCCAGTCGACCGTTCAGGTCTTCCAGATCCTCTTTGCCAAGAGGCACTTCGAACCGGTTGATCCACGCCCGAGGAATCACGCCTTCTAATTTGCCAACCGACGAAAACCGTTTTTCATCTCCCATCACGATATCGCATTCGAGATAACGCCCGTCGCTCGCTGCAATGGGTTTATCAAGATCAAAGGGCTCGCTTAGTTGCAGGGTCACTTCCTTTCCATGCTCGTCTGAACCTGTGAATTTGCCCCTGACGACTGGACCGAAATCTCCCGGTTCGGGCTTGAGTGAGATCTCACCGTGGACGGTTTCCTTCTTAGCACGGTTGTTTGCCGTGCGGCTGATCATGACCCCCTTAAACGGAGCCGAGAGATCGCCATCGAGCATCGAAACGCCGACATTCTCGGGATTCTGATATCTCCGGGTTTGCACCAGTGCGGGGAGCGCGGGGAGTCCGACCATCATTTGCGAAAAATAACCATACGTGCTTTGTCCCGGTTCGCGGGAAAAATACACGACTTTATCATCTCCCATGCACATCCCCATGAGGAATGTGCCTAGAATACACACGGCATAGAGCGTTCCTTTGAAGTATCGCCCTTGATAAATGTGACCCAAACCCGGAACCAGAAACGCTAATAGCGCGGCGAGCCAGGGGGTTTTCAGCGAAACGCGATGATCTCGGTTTTCCATCGGGCAGGTTTCGTTATGTTTAGAACTGGTTTCGTATCCCGGTTGGCGACGAAATTAACGTAACCACGGTCCGGAAAACTCTACATCCGGAGGATTATGAAACGGCAATTCGGTAAGAAATCCTATAATCGAAGGTCTTATTGTAGGGATTCGCAGGCTGGCAAGCCAGTCCAACCCTTGAGCCATTCTGACCAGACAACCATTCGTCTCGCGCAACGAAAAACAACAATTGCGAATAAATGTTTTGAGAATTCATCGAGATTCTATCTGATACGTCGCCAGGGCGTGCCCTGGCTTGGCAGCGGACGATTCCTCGACTATAGTCGTATTGAGAGACCTTACCTGCAACTCTTTCAACGTAGTAGTTTCATAATCGGGTCAAATTATTCTCAGCGAACAGAATTATTTTTCAGAGAATTATTCCGCGAACGACGACCATACATTTTATCCGGAGCGATCGGCGTCGTCCGGCAGATTATTATGAATTCATTTCCTCCCGACCAGCGTTTCCTCAAAGCTTGGAATTCGGTCAAGATCGAACGCTCAGTGAATTATGGATTATTCACTTTCGGTGAGTCGGTGCTTCCTTATTTTCTGGTTTGTGGGGCGCCGAAAACGGGAGGGACCGTGACGGTGACGCGAGGCGATGTGCGAGTGACGCGGCCGCTCATACTCACCCCCGACAATTATCCGGTTGAACTTCAGAATTTCTTTGAAGAAAATGATGAATTGACAGCGGCTCAATTCATGCTCTCTCGTTCGGCAGGGTTTTCGCACCTCAAGCTCGACAATCACTCGGGGGCACCGCGAATCGTCAGCGATAGTATTGAAGAAACGGTCGATCGGCTTAATCGCGAATTGGACGGCGAAGACGAAGACCAGGTCGCGATTCTCTCTGCCCCTTCCAAACTCGGGGGGATCGCCGTATTGCGTTACGCCGCAGAACGCATTTGGTCGAGTACGCCGGATAATATCCAGGAACTCAGAGAGCGTGGCTTTTTGCCGTGATGGCAATGACGAATAGGCCTATAACTGGTCTCACATTAACCCGGTTGGCGACAGAATTGAACGTTCAAGTTGCCCTAATAATCCGTCATCCATAGGGTTGTGAAGCTACTTGTAGTCACCGATTCTCTGTTGGGTCACTGCGTACGTTTTGAGAGTCTCTCTCCTTACGGGCACTCACGCAAACAATGCATCAATCGGCTCGGCTTCGTCGACGACTAATCCGACCGGTCGCCCTTGCGGATCAGGTATGCGCATGTGCGGATCGATACCCAATGCCTTGAACAGCGTTGCGGCAATGTCGCCCGGACTGACGGGGAAATCGGCGGGATAAGCGGCATCTTTATCGGTCTTGCCGTAAATGGTTCCTCCTTGAATGCCGCCACCTGCTAGCAACGCGGGGAACGTGTGACACCAGTGTCCCCTGCCCCACGTTGAGGTTCCCAGCGGTGTTCGTCCCATTTCACTCATCAGCACAACCAGCGTCTCATCGAGCAATCCCCGTTCGTGAAGATCATCGAGCAGCGTCGAATACGTCTGATCCAGCCGCGGCAAGAGCTGATGTTCAATGTCGTTACTGTGGATATGCGAGTCCCAGCTGTAGCCGTCCGGACATTCCCATTGCACGGTAACAAAACGGGCTCCCGCTTCGATCAGTCGTCGCCCGAGTAGCGCCGATTGTCCGTAGAGATGTCGACCGTACTTGTCGCGGACGACGTCCGTTTCCTGCTTGATGTCGAGTGCCTGACGAATCGTTTCGGAACTCATTAGATCGAATGCTCGCTGCCAGAGTTGATCTTGTGTTCCGACCGACTGCGATTGTTCCCATTGAACGCGGGCGTCGTCGAACTGCGACAACAACGTCTGCCGTCGATTCAATCGATCGAGCGACAACTCGGGCTGTTGTTCCAACCCTTGAATCTGGAAGTTGAGTTCCTCTTCGGTGCAATCGCGGAAGAATGGGTTATCCTTCGCATCGCGTCTTCGAAAATTTGTCGCCAGCGCGTTGTAGCCCCGCCCCAGCCAACCGGCATATTGGCCGGGGTAGTCATACCCTTGCAGATGGCCGAGCGGTGCGGGCACGTACCAGTAACTCGGCAACTGTCCCGGCGTGCGCGGAAAATATTTTTGATCGAGATATTCAACCAGCGACCCGATCGCCGGTTGATCCTGATCAGGGGTTGCATTTAGCACGGTCTCAGGCATATGCCACGGCCGTCCCGTTTTGATCCAGTGACACGCATGATGATTATTGTGTGTGGTATTCACCGTACGAATCACGGCGAACCGATCGGACATCATCGCCATGCGCGGCAGATGTTCGGTCATCAACAACTCGGGTGTACGCGAAGCAATCGGTTTGAACGGCCCGCGAATACCACTCGGAGCCTCGGGCTTCATGTCGTATGTTTCAAGCTGGCTCGGTCCGCCATAGATATAAAGGTACAGAATCGACTTCGCTGTCGCACCCTGCGGCGACACGATCGCTTCGGCCTGTGTGACTTGCGGGAAGCCGACGCCGAGCATACCGGCTCCGGCTGCCTGCAACATTTCCCGTCGTGAAAATCCCTGGCAAGAGCGTTGCGGTTTTCCCAATATTGTAAGCATGAGTCGGTTTCCCTTCTCTCGAATCACTGTCGGTAGGACGATCGTCAACTGAACAAGTCGACAACCGGTTGTCCTTCGCTGATTTTATTCGAAAATCCATCCAAACCATAGCGTGTTTCCGGCGGAATTCCCAAGGCATGAAACATTGTCGCACCGAAATCGGCTGGGGTGACGGGGTTGTCGAGCACGTATCCGGCTTCTCCGTTCGTCGAACCATGCAACTTCCCACCTCGTATGCCACCGCCGGCGAACATCGCCGTATAGCAGCTCGGCCAGTGATCTCGCCCGCGCGCATTCACCTTAGGTGTCCGTCCGAACTCGCCGACCATTACAACGAGAGTTTCTTCCAGAATTCCGCGTTGATGCATATCTTCGAGGAGCGCCGAAATACCTTGATCGAGATTTGGCAAGACCCAACTGAGTCCATACGCCGACCTTCCGAAAATGCTGTCGTCAGGCTGATACAGCACACCATGCATATCCCATGTTTGCACGTTTCGGAACTGTTCGCCCGCAGGCGTACCCGCCCAGGCAACGACCGTCACCAGACGGACTCCTGATTCAATCAATCGCCGGGCCATTAACAGATTCTGCCCCAGGGGATGCCGACCATATCGATCACGCGTCTCGACACGTTCGAGATCGAGATCAAACGCTTCTCGCGCCTCTGTTCCGGTGACAAGATCGAATGCTTTGTCCTGGAACTGCCGAAACTCGCCAGATGAGACAGTACCGACCTGTTGCTGATCGAGTGCACCTAATAATTGATAACGATCGGACAATCGACTGATCGAACTTCCTTCCGGTGGATCGAACGCCGTAAACTTGAACGCAGGATTCGAGGGATTATCCAGATCGGTACCGACGCGAAGCGGGCTATGTGACATTCCCAGCAAGCCACCAGTCAGATACCAGGGGCGGACGTCGCCCGCGAGATTCTGTACCCACACATACGATGGCAATTGCGATGATGTCGGCAGAAATTTTGACAAAAGCGAACCGTAATAGGGCGAATGTTCTGTCGGTCGCTGTTGCCCGGTCATACAGATATGCATCGCCCCATCGTGGCCGCCGTCCCATGTCGTCATCGACCGCACGAGCGAATACTTGTCGGCCTGACGCGACAGCAGTGGCATCTTTTCGCAGATTTGAATACCGGGGACGTTGGTATCGATCGGCTGAAACGCCCCACGAATTTCTTCAACGGCATGGGGCTTCATGTCCCACATATCCTGCTGGGGCGCGCCGCCATATTGCAGAATGAACAGACACGATTTCGCTCGGCCGAAGCCGGTTCCCGCGACTGAACGCTGCACGTCCGTTGAGAATTCGGCTCCCCGGCTTTGCTGCGCCAACAACGACGATAAACTGAGGCCTACCCCCGAGACGGCCCCGACCTGCAAGAGATTTCGTCGTGTCCAACGTGACGACTGATCGGGAATGAGCGCCATCGGCGAACCCCAGGAGATCGGGTGAGAAACGCGAATGTTTTTACAACCTGCATCGTTAAGAACCACCGCAGTATCGTACATCATCGTCCGGTCGAACGCCAATAGATAAGTTGTTTTTTATCTGATGCTCCTAACCACTTGAAATGAAGTCGTCGACAGGGTAGGACTGCCCTTCAAATTGAATCACATCTCCCGCGACCAGTTTACGTCGACGTCGGATTTCCAAATCTCCGTTTACATGTACTTCACCCCCTTGTATCAGTACCTTGGCGTGTCCACCGGTGCCGGCAATGCCGCTGAGTTTAAGGAATTGATCGAGTCGGAGGGGTTCGTAAAGTGTCGGCTGATCGTGGGTCATCGGTAATTTCATCGGCATTTACGACAATTTAGGCGGTTGATGTTGATCGAGCCAATTTATATGCAGTTGTCAAGACCAGGACAGCGCTGGTGTGATGGCTCGAAGTGATAAGCCTCCCTCAAAATTGGAGGATCACGCCGACTTAAAGTGAGGATTGAATCACGCAAAATTCGTGGCGGTCATCAGTCTGCTAATAAACGGAACGCACAGCCGATTTATCCAACTGTGTCATTGTCCGATGGTGGGAAATCAAGAGCGGAAAGATCCCCGTGGAAAATCAAAGTCCGATCAGATCATTTTCAACAGTCGATCAGGGCCGATAACGACGAATGACCCCCTGTACCTTCCCCATGACTTGAACATTACTCGAATACATGGGTTGAACCTTCTTGTTCGCAGATTCCAGTCGAATGCGGCTCGACTCTTTGTAGTATCGCTTCAAGGTTGTCTCGGCACCGTCGACAATCGCGACGACGATGTCGCCGTTTTTTGCGGTTGACTGCCGATGAATGATGACAAAATCACCGTCGGAAATCGAATCGTCGATCATGGACTCACCTTTGACCTGCAGGCAGAAGTGGTCTTCTTCGCCGAAAAGGTCACCGAAATCGACTCGTTCGTCCTGTTGGACGGCCAGCACGGGAGAACCGGCGGCAACTTGACCCGCCAGCAGCAGGCTGGTTCGTTTCACAGGTGGTTCGGTCAATTGAATTGCCCGCGACATATTTGGTTCGCGGGTAATGAGGCCTTTTTTCTCCAGTGCCTTCAGGTGACACATCACACCATTGGGCGAGCGGATATCAAATTTGAGTCCGATTTCTCGAATCGTGGGGCCGTAACCACGGTTAACGATCTTTTCCTTAACGAACTCGTAGATGTCTTGCTGTCGTTTGGTCAGTTCCGGTTTTGAACGGGGCTCATTCACAACAATGTCTCTCACTTAACGGTTGATTAGAACGATATCAGTCAAGCCTTACGGGTAGGCTCTCCGAGGGTTGTTGACAGATCGACGTTCTCGGCGTTGTCGTTTCGAACGAGCGCCAACGTCGTTTTTCCTGTCGAGCAGCTTTATGAGTATTCTAATCATCCTGCCGCTGGATTTCACGGCACGACTCAGGAATTCTCGGTATTTTTCGATATTCCATCTTTTCTTAAGCCATTTCTGTGAAATGACTTGCCGCTCTCACATGGGCGTGGAATGGAGCGTTTTCAGCCTTTTCTGGCCGATGAATGTCACACCTTTGCGTTTTATTCACAGATGTCAATCGGCCGGCCACACTTTCAGACCCCACTTATAGTGATGAGGAGAATCAACATGCCAAGCCGAACCCCGAACACGGTATTCGTCCCGTTTCGCCCGATGAAATCTGTTCGAGGGAGTCGTCTTTCCTCATCCGTGGTCCGCATGATGGCGACGTCCATGATAATGCTGGCAGTTGTCGCCGCATTCTCGATGCCAGCCTCGGCTGATCTCATTTACAACTTCCCCGATCGCTTCTTGGATCAGGAATCTCACCATCTTTCTGGAATGATAACGGTGTTGGATTCCGCTCCCGATGATGGTGTGTTGCTCAGCTCTGAAATCACTGCGTTCGAATTCAATATCACGGGCAACTACAACTATGTCATTAGTTCCACGGATGACCATGGTCGGGCACAAGCGATTGGAACAATTCTTATCACTCCTTCCTTCATCTATTTGCCGCCACCCGATGAGAGTTCATCGCTCTGGCAAAATCAACTTTACATCGATAACGGCACCAATTGGATCAACTGGCTTCGGTCACATTATGCACTCTACGGCTACCACATTGACGAGAGTCTTTATAACTCTGGGTACTCATCCAATCCGCTAGCATGGTATACATTGTTGCCATATTCCAATTTAGAAAACTGGGTAATCGCCGAACGATTGGGGGAATCCGTTCCCGAACCATCAACCATCGCCCTGTTGCTTTTAGGGGCTGTGGGGCTCATTGCCGATGGTCGGCGACGCTAGTGACTTTATTTTTGAGGTTTTACGATTTTGAGCGTGGTGAACGAATCCATTTGAAAGAATTCATCAATTCCAACCGTGTCAAAATGAGCTTGAATCGATTGAGGTACCCCGGTGAGTTTCACACCGATCGATCGTTCCTTCCTCTCCACGGTCCCCTCGAGTTTCCCCGCTTCTACCGCCGCAGCGAACCGTTCAGGGATCGCCCCATAGATTCGAAAGTTGTGTTCATCGGATCGTTCATATCGGGCGAACAGATATTCTTTCGGATTCGGGGTTTCTGCATCACTCAGGAAAATTAATCGGCATTCTCCAACGCGAGTCGCCTTCAGCAGCAGATTCTGGGCACGGAAGCGTGATGTCTCCTCGTCCCATTTCAATCCTGCCAGAATCAGGTCACCGGAGGGAGCAGCTTGAACCTGAGCATAATCCCAGAACAACCGAAACGACCGGTGAAGGACTTCTCGATTCGGCAGCCTGTATAATGACTGCTCATCGGTTGCAAAGCTGACGCAATTAGAGAATCTGAGAAACCGAAAAAAGCCCTTGCCGCAATAACTATCGCGACAAGGGCTTTCGTCAAATGCCCTCACAAGGGGGGGAACCTCCCTCTGAAACGAGCGGAAAAACAGACAATGATCGCTCGCGCACCGAATTTGTTACCAGTCGCGAACGCTTGATCGAGATCGTGCACACGCTCGACGAAGCGACCTGTCATCGCATTCTAGAAATCTTCGATCCCTCTTTCTCTTCACCTCAAAGTTGAAAAAATACCGTCACTGTCGTCATTGCCGTTGTGTACGAAATCAAGCGAGACGACGATGACGGCGAAGTCACAATGATCGGATAGTAGGGCGCGATGGATATCTCAATTCCCCCTGACATCGAAGTGAAGGCAGTCCGTATCGACGCTCATTCTTGAATCATGCATCTATCGAAATTTCCGTGGGAAGTACCTGCGCATTTTTTGCGTTACCGCAAAAAAAAATGACGTCGATCGTGTGAAAAAAACGGGGGATGCAGGGAACAGCGCGGTAAGAAATTCCCCCAGGAAGTACCTTTTCAGAGGTCATAAGGTACTTCCCGACGGTCCATACAGATGACTGCAAAGGGAACTGACGAAGAAATGATTGATTTACGCTGCGCAAAATGTAGGGGGGATTATACTGGCCTTTACCGGTTAACCGCACGAATCCCCGCGCATATATTTTCTTGAGTTTTGGAACTCATATCGCTCACGTACTGTTTCGGCGATTTCTCTCTGCCAACGTACCCCGCCATAGATCTCCGTCTCGTTATTCTTTCCCTTCTCCCCCGTTCCCGGTATGCTGGCTTCTTGTGTACCGTTGTAAATCCGTGATGTCCACGGGCAACCGTTGCACATTGTCCAGGGCTTCACGATGACCGTCGACAAGAAATCCCTCAGTGAACGCGATATCTGCACGCAATTTATCACCCCTGCCCTTCAGCAGGCTGGGTGGGAATTCTCGACTCAAGTCCGTGAAGAGGTCGCTTTCACCGCCGGGCAGGTCATCGTCAAAGGGAAGACCGTCAAACGGGGGAAAGCCAAGCGGGCCGACTATATTCTCTACTTCCGCCCGAATCTCCCGCTTGCCGTCATCGAAGCCAAAGACAACAATCACCCGGTCGGCGGCGGGATGCAGCAAGCCCAAGACTACGCCGACCCGTCCGCACTCGATCTGCCGTTCGTCTTCAGCAGCAACGGCGATGCCTTTCTCTTCCATGATAAGACGGCGACCGGGGGAAACGTCGAACGCGAACTCCCCCTCGATCAGTTCCCCTCACTGTTGACGGCGGTTCAAAATGGCGGCGCGGGGCGGTCGAATCTGGTGGCGCTAGTTCCGTGAAGGTCTCCGAGGGTTAGTTGTGTGTCGCGGTCAACATCCATCCCATCATCTGGTGCGTCGTCGTCGTTTGGCATCCTGGAGCCGGTAGCTTTCGCCTGTGGTTTCCAGGATATGGCAGCGATGGGTCAGACGATCGAGGGCTGCGCCGGTGAGGCGTTCGTTGCCGAGCACCTCGGTCCAGTTTTCAAACGGCAGGTTCGTGGTCAGGATCAGGCTGTTCCGTTCATAGGCCGTGGCAATGATGTCGAACAGCAGTTCCGCCCCGGCTTTGCTGGCGGGAACATAGCCCAATTCGTCCAGGATCAACAGGTCCAGCTTGGCAAGTTGTTGTCGTAACCGCAAGAGTTGTCGCTCCTCTTTGGCTTCCAGCAAGAGCGTGATCAATTCAGTCACGCGGAAGAAGCGGACCTTGCGGCCGGCGGCGCAGGCGGCCCGGCCCAGTGCCGTGGCCAGGTGGGTCTTTCCCGTTCCGGACGGTCCCACCAGCAGGATGTTCTCCCGGTTGTCGAGATACTCGCCTTGAATGAGTTGCAGGAACAGGGGTTTGTTGACGCTGGGGCGGGCCGTGAAGTCAAATTCATCCAGCAGCTTGCCGGCGGGGAAGCGGGCCAGTTTCAATCGCCGTTCGGCCGCCTTGCGTTCGCGTTCGATCAATTCCAGTTCGCACACCTGCAACAGAAACGCCAGATGATCGGCGTTGTCGGCGGCACAGCGTTGCGCAATTTTCTCGCACTCGGCGTGGATCGTCGGCAGTTTGAGCGCTTTGAGGTGGTGTTTCAGCAGCACACGGCTCTTGGTCTCGGTCTGGTTCATGGCGACACCTCCGTGAGCAAGGCACCGTAGGCCGCCACATTGGTCGTTTCCACCCGCACCAGGGCCAGGTGCGGACGACCGTCGAGCGAGAACAACGCCACCGGCCGCTCGGCTCGATGTTCGACGATCGTGCGGATGCTCTCTGGATCGATGACGTCGATGTCCAGGGCATATTGGACCGCCCCCGTCAACTGAGGCAGAGAGAACCGCTCCAATTGCCGCAGCACACGGATATAGGACCGCGTGCCGGAGCGGGGATCAGCCGCTTCCAGCCGGCGTCTGAGCAGGCCAAAGCACTCGGGCAATTGCCAGTTCTCCAAAGGCCGGGCGTAATCGAAACCCCCCGGTTTGCGTTCTAACAACGCCAGATAATGGATCGGCTCAAAGAGAATCTGCGCGCGTTGCCAGCAACGGGGATGCCGCGCCACGAGCTGGTCCTGGTAGACCAGCCGGACTTCTGCAACCGTGGCCACCACCAACAGCCGGCGATGGGCGTACTTCACGGGAACCGAGTAGTCGTTGGTCTCGAACCGAGCCAGTGACTGCGAATCGACGGTGGCCGTTTCGATGCGTCGCGCCTCGAAGGACTGCAGAGGGAGCGGCAGGAACGCGGCCTGGTCTTCCTGCAGCAGTTCCCCCTTGGGGACCGGCCTGCCGCGAGTTTGCTGTTGCAGATCGGACTGGCAGCCCCCGCGGAGGTGCGCGTTCAGCGTTTCCAGCGAAGCGACCTGCGGGACCGGGACCAGAAAGCGGCGTCGCGCGAAGCCCAGGAGTCGCTCGACGTGTCCCTTCTCGTTCGGTCGCCGTACCAGACAGAAATGCTCCTGGAACAGGTAATGGCTTTGCAGCCGTAGGAACTCCCTGGTCAGCTTCCGCTCGCGGCCCTGGAGGACTTCGATCACGGCAATGGCCGAGTTGTCGTAGCTGATCCGTCGGGGCACGCCACCAAAGTATTCCACCGCCAGGCGATGCCCTTCCAGGAAGGTCTCGGTGCATTCCCGTGGAAACGCCTGCACGAAGATCGCTCCCGAGTAGGGGAGCGTCATCACGAACAACGCCACCTTCGTCTCCTGGCCGGCCAGTTGGATCGTCGCTTCGCCAAAGTCCACCTGGGCTTCCCCCGGAGGATGCGACAGCGGCAGAAACACCTCCTGGTGCGACTGCTTCCAGGACCGCACGGCGCCCTTGACGATCGTGTACTTGCCGCGGAACTGGTGCTCGTCCCGCAAACGCTCGAAGATCCGCCAAGCCGTGTGACGCTGCTTCTTCGGGGCCTGACGGTCATCGACCAGAATCTGGTGAATGACCGGCAAAAACTCGTCGATCTTGGGCTTCACCCGCGGCCGGGACTTGCGGTAACCAGGGGGCTCCGTATGCGCCAAGATCTTCTGCAACGTATGCCAGCCCAAACCGTACTCCGCACAAGCGGCGCGCTGGCTCAACTCGTGTGTCAGCACACGCCGACGAACCTCTTTCCAAAACTCCATATCGCATCGCACTCCTGGGCCTCCCTGTCAGCTGGGGCAAGATCGGGGCTCTCGCCCCCATCTTGCCAACTCACAAGGCTGCACCATAGCGCGCCGCCAGTTTCAACCGCCGCAACACTCCCCCCGCGCCGCCATTTTGGACCGCCGTCAACAGGATGGACGCGGAATCGTCGAGATCGACTCGGTCACCGGCGACAATGTCCGCCGCATGTTTCGACTTTTTGCTTATGAACCGCTGACACTCGATGCCCTGGTTGAGCGTTTGCATGCTGAAGGCCGCACGTTTCGGCCATCAAAGCCGAGCTTCCCCCGAAGCTCCGTGCACAACATCCTCCGAGACCGAGCCTACATCGGCGAGATCGAGTATCGCGGACAGTGGTACCCCGGCAGTTACTGTTCACACATGTCAATTCGCAGGCCGTCTCCAACCTCGAAGCTGAGCATTCGCCTTCCAGCGTATACGACCGTTGTGAACCACTCATGATGTCTGCTCCTTGTCGATGAGTTTACACTCTTCTCAAGGCGCCCACCAATTGTGGGTAAGTCCACCGCCGAAAAATACCCAATGCAGACGTCCCCAAGACGCTACGAAAACAGATTCAAAAGGCCATGAAAAAGTCGCCGGCGGCATGGGATCATACGCGCCAGCTCGCAGAGAGCAAGGTAAAAGCCGAATTCGACGGTTTGACAGTTTTTACATTTTCACGAATTGACGAAAGACGAAAGACGAAAGACGAAAAAAGGGCCGGGCACTCTTGGCAGAACGCCCGATGCAGGCCGGAATCGTCAATCATTTCTGGACCGTTCGAAAATTTGTACGATGCCGTGAATGCTGAATAACGCATAAGTTCTCACTTGCGTGAATAGCCGCGTCGTCGCCCTTGGCCTGCTGAATTAACGACCGGTTGTCGCCGCCCGCCACGCCTCCAACTCCACCCGCAAATATTCAGCCTTCCCGCCCTACAGGCGTTCTACATTCTCAGCCAAATAATGCGACCCGCCAAGAATCACGTACGATAACATTTTATCAATCGGAATATGGTACTTCACACGATCAAAATATCCACGCCGGCGAGGACGAGTATTTTCGCTAATGCAGTGACCTTTTCGACCTATTTGCTTTAAGACGCCGTAACTGGATACACTTACGACACACAAGGGACGACGAGTGGTGATACATTGTTGCCAACCGGCGCCCATTCAAACCCATAGGGAAGATGCAAATGGCAGAAGGTACGATCAAAAAATTGACGGACAGAGGTTTTGGTTTCATCAGCACCAGCGGTGGGACGGACCTGTTTTTTCACTCAAAAGCCGTGCAAGGTGTCAGCTTTGAACAGTTGCACGAAGGCCAACGAGTCACTTACACCGAAGGCCGAGGCCCCAAAGGCCCTTGTGCCGAGAATGTGAACCCGGGCTAACCGGTTATCCTTTCAGAAGCCAAATTGGCTTCTCGCGTATTTTCCTCGCATCGTCTCATCGGATGGTGCGAGGTTTTTTATTTGTTTTGTTTCGAGCATGGAAGGCGAAGGGGCGACGGCTCAACCAATGGCCGATCGTACCACACGGACTGGTCATTGGCGGTTTTTACCGTACTTCTGGTTCTGCACCAAATCATCGCCCTATCTTCACAAGCCAAGAAGCGATTGAATCGGTTCTGGCCGAAACGACCATGCGCAAATGGCATCTTGCTCGCGATCTGGTTCTGAACCAGAATACCCCCGGTTGAACCAGCGTGTTTGCACCTGGTTGATCTTGTCGATTTTCAACACGGGAACATGGTAGTTCGGTGGTAAATCCGCCATCGAACGAGTGACCTCCGTGCAAACCAGTGACCGCCTATTTTGTACCACCGAAGTATGACAAGGCCGCGAAAAGGCCTAACAACGTCGAGAAAACGTGAGTGGATTGAATTGGCGGCATGCCGATTTGCCATGTCCGTCGCTATGCAAACAGATCGCCGATGGGCTGGCCGTCGGCGACGGAGTGCGGGCGGTTCAATGGGTCGTAAATCCGCATGTGCGGGTCGACTCCCATCAATGTGTAGATTGTGGCCGCAATGTCTTCGGGGGAAACCGCATTTTCGATCGGGTAGGCTGCGTGTTGATCAGTTGCGCCGAACACGTAGCCCGGCTTCACGCCGGCTCCGGCCAAAAAAATTGTGTAGGCTTGCGGCCAGTGGTCGCGGCCATCGGCGTTGGCCCCGGCCGTCGACGTCACCTGTCCCAGTTTCGGCGTCCGGCCGAATTCCGCGAGGGCGACGACCAGTGTTTCATCCAGCAGACCGCGCTCGGCCAGGTCTTCAATAAGAGCCGAGAGCGCCCGGTCGGTGGGCGGGCACAGGCCGTTGGTGAGACTCGAAAAATGCTCGCGGTGGCCATCGAAGGCCTGACCGCCGGCCCAGACGCTGACGAGCCGCACGCCGGCCTCGACCAGACGCCGAGCCAGCAGCATACACTGTCCCAAGTGAGGCATCCCATTACCTCGCACGCCGCTGACTGGTTTGGGCAGGCCGTAACGCTCGCGGACCGAAGCGAGTTCGTCGTCGAGCCGAAACGCCTTTCGTGCCTGAGGAGCGGTCACCAGCGAAAACGCTTTCTGATAGAACGTATCCATCCGATCGGTCGCTCGCCTCTGGCCCAATCCGCGGTCGATTTGTTTCAGCAGGGCCTTACGACTGTCGAACTGCGCGTCAGGCAACCGCGGTTCCAGTCCGGGCACTCGGTAATTGGCATCGCTGGCGTCTCCTGCAATAAACGGGTCATAGGCGTCTCCCAAAAAGCCGGCCAGCACACCGGGAATGAAGTGACCGCAGTTGAAAAACTCCTTGGGCAGATGGACATAATCGGGAAGCGGCTGCGAGATCGGGCGAAGTTTCGCCAAGACCGATCCATAGGGCGGTGCATTTTCGGGTGACGGACCGCGAATCAGTTGTGATTCTCGCATCGGATACTTGCCGGTCAGAATATAGTGCGACCCGGCGTTATGATCGACGATGCTGTGGCTCACCGAACGCACGACCGTCATGTGGTGCATCTGCGACGCCAGCAGCGGCAGGTGCTCGCAGACGGACATCCCTGGCAGCGATGTGGCGATTGGCTTATAGATGCCGCGAATCTGCTCGGGCGCTTTGGGCTTCATGTCCCACATATCGATGTGTGAGGGGCCGCCCTCCATAAAGAACAGGATGCAGGCCTTTGCCGGGGCGGTTTCGCTACGCGCGGGCTGCGGCTGCGAGGCCAGCCCCTCGGATCGCAAGAGATGCGGCAGCGTGATTCCCAGCGCCGTCAATCCGCCGACGTGAAGGGTTTCACGACGATTGAGGCTACCCAAACTCATGCGACCGTTACGACGTGGTTTTGACATAGGTCTTCCTCGGTGGCACAGGAACGAGGCCGGCTTCACAGAGACGGTTGAACTGTATCAAATCAATTCTAAGACACGCCGAACGGCCGACGCAACAAACAAATGTAGCCGTTCAAGGCCCGGCACACACCGGACAATCTACCCAAACGGCGTGCCCCTGAGTATAGCTGCGATGCGCGGCGTTGCAACGGTTTTCTTGCCCCCCCCCTCCCAAGAAATCGCGAATTCCCTTGCAATCGGGCCAGAAATCCCTCGCTGGTGACGAGATTGGGCCCGAATTGGACTCCCGAGCAGCCCGCCCCCGGCCAGAATTCGCCAATCAGGCGGCGGCCAGTTCGGCCTGTGCAGGCAGCAGAGAAGGGGCAGCGGAACCATCGAGCCGCGCCTG
>JAQCEJ010000194.1 GCA_027618475.1 Planctomycetota bacterium
CCGCCCCCCACCCGGCGGCGTAGCCGCCGACCTCTCCCGGTGGGAGAGGTGAAGAAAAAGCAGATCTCCTCGTACTCTATCGGTATCACCATGAAACATGACGTGACTCAACTCACTATACTTACGATCGTGCTTCTCTCCGGCGGACGCGCCGACGCTCAGACCTCGTATCCGATGCTGATGACGACGCGGCCGATCGCCGTGCAGGCGGGGGAGACGTCCGAGGTTTCGGTGATCTCTCGCTACAATCTGCTGGGGAGCAGTCAGGTGCTCATCACGGGTGTGGGAGTCGCAGGCGAAGTGATTCCCCCCGAAGTCAAAGAAGGAGAGGCTCCCAAAAGCATCGATAACCTCAAGGTGAAATTCACCGCCGACGCCGCGGCATTGCCGGGCATCCGCGATTATCGATTGCAGACGCCACGAGGCGCGAGCACCGTTGGCCAGCTTGTGATCGTCCGCGACCCTGTGTTTCTCGAATCGGGCGACAACAATACGCTCGAGAAGGCACTGCCTGTGACGCTGCCGGTCGCCGTGTGTGGCACGATCGAAGCCGCCGAAGATGTCGATTTCTACAAGTTCGCGGCGACGGCGGGAACGACCCTGACGTTTCACGTTCGTTCGCAACGACTGCAAGATCGCATTCACGATTTACAGACGCACGTCGACCCGATTCTCTTCCTGCGGAATGCCCAGGGAGGCGTGCTCGCTTCCTCCGATAATTATTTTCACGGCGATCCCCTGCTCTCTTACACGTTTGCTCAAGATGGCGAATATCTGCTCGAAATTCGCGATGTCCGCTACCAGGGAAATCAGTATTGGGACTACTGCATCGAAATCAACGCGCGCCCGTTCGCCGTCAATGTTTTTCCGCTGGGCGTGCGAGCCGGTGAGGAAGTCAACTTTGCATTGTTCGGTCCGCAATACACGCCGGAATCGATCAGCACCTTCACAGTCTCCGGGGATACACCGCCAGGCCGACAGTTTATGCAGCTCCCCTTCGGCGAAGGCCTGACGAACCCCGTTTCACTCCATGTCACCGACCTTCCGTTGGTGACCGAGATTGCGGATGAAAATAACGCTCCCGCGCAGGGACAGATCGTAACGCTGCCAACCGGCATCAACGGACGGATCTCGACCGAAGCGGATATCGACACCTTCGTTTTCGAAGCGAAAAAGGATGAAAAATGGATCTTCGAAGTCGTTGCCCGCCGCTGTCAGTCGAACCTCGACTCGAACATGCGCGTACTGCGATACGAAGATGGGGTCTCGCTGTTCGAAATCGATGACCTGAACGACTTCAAGATGAATTACGCCGATTCGATGATTGACAACTGGACCGTCCCCGCCGACGGCAAATACGCCATCGAAATCCGCGACCTGCACCTCCGCGGCGGTAATGACTATCCCTATTTCATTCAGGTTACTAAAGCCGATCCGTTGTTTCAGATTTATGCCGACACCGATAAGACGCAGATTTCTCCCGGATCGTGCGGCGTGTTCTATGTTCACGCCATTCGCAAGCACGGGTTCGCCGGGGACGTACAATTACAGGTCGACGGCCTTCCCGAAGGGGTCACCGCTCACTGTGGAAAGATTCCCGCAAATCGTCGCGACGGCTGCGTCGTCCTCGAAGCGGCGGCGGATGCTCCGTTCGGCGCGGCGAACATCGACATCAGCGGCGTCGCCATTCATAAAGACGCCGCGGGCGTGGAAACCACGCTCACCGACGTCGCCACGATCTATCAGGAAATCTACAGCCCCGGCGGAGGCCGCGCCCACTGGCCGGTCGACGTCCATACTGTCAGTGTCGGTGAACCGAACGATATTCGTGCCGTTCAATTGAGCACGTACGAAGTCACGCTGAAACCGGGTGAATCGCAGAAGATCGACATTCATGTCGAACGGGCTCCCGAGTTCAATCAGAATATCACCCTCGACGTATTGTTCGAGCATCTTTCGATCTTCGCCGACCCGCTCCCCGAGGGAGTCACCGTCGACAAGACCAACAGCAAGAAGCTCCTCAGCGGCACCGAGACGGATGGTTACATCACGCTCACCGCGTCCGACAAGGCGGCTCCGATCGAGAAAGTACAGATCGCCGTTCTGGCCCACGTCTCGATCAATTTCGTGGTCAAGACGACGTACAGCAGTCAGCCGGTGTTTGTGACGGTGACGGCACCATGAGTGCCGCTAAGAACGAATGACGAACTAGCGCTCTGCTGCGCCAAGCCTCCGCGTCGCGGCTAACCAAGTTTTCCGTCTCCTTGTCTCCCAGCCTCCCCTTTATCCGGCCCGACTGTAGTTGCAGCGTGCTGATTTCGCTGATATGATCTCGCGCGCCAGACCCGTATTTTCTACAATCCCCGTCATTCAACGGATGGAGTGACTCATGTCGAATGCGTTAGAACAGGCCCTTCAAAACAAATCGGCTCAGATCGGCGTCATCGGTCTCGGTTATGTCGGCCTTCCGCTTATTCGTGCGTTTTCGAAGGGAGGCTACCGCTGTCTCGGCTTCGACGTCGATCAAACCAAGGTCGACAAACTGCTTGCCGGCAAGAGTTACATCAAGCACATCGACTCGCAGCAGATCACCAGCCTGATCAAAGAGAAGAAGTTCGAACCGACCTCCGACATGTCGCGGTTGAAAGAGGCCGACTGCATCATCATCTGCGTTCCCACGCCGCTCAACGACAGTCGCGATCCCGATTTGAGTTACATCGAAGGAACAGCCCGTTCGATTGCGAAAGCGCTTCGTCCCGGCCAGCTCGTGGTTCTCGAAAGTACGACCTATCCCACGACGACGCGCGACGTCGTCTTGCCGATCTTAAATGAATCCGGGCTCAAAGCGGGACAGGATTATTACCTCGCCTTCAGTCCCGAACGCGAAGACCCAGGCAACCCGAATTTCAGTGCGGAGGGAATTCCCAAAGTCGTCGGCGGATATGATCCCGTCAGTACAGACCTTGCCTGCCAGATGTATGCTGCGGCCGTCGTCAAAGTGGTCCCCGTAACGAATATGGAAGTCGCCGAGGCTTGCAAGATTCTCGAAAACACGTACCGCGCGGTGAACATCGCGCTGGTCAACGAATTGAAAATGCTCTACGACAAAATGGGGATCGACGTCTGGGAAGTCATCGATGCCGCAAAGACCAAACCGTTCGGCTATCAGGCGTTTTATCCCGGACCGGGGCTCGGAGGGCACTGCATTCCGATCGACCCGTTTTATCTGACATGGCTGGCCCGCAAATACGGCGAGACGACGCGGTTTATCGAACTCGCCGGTGAAATCAATCTGCACATGCCTCTCTATGTCATCAATCGCCTGGCCGAATTCTTAAACGACAACGGTCGACCGATCAAGAATTCAAAGATCGCGATGCTCGGCGTAGCGTATAAGAAAGATGTCGACGACCCGCGAGAGAGTCCGTCGTTCGAGCTGATGAAAATTCTGCTGCAACGCGGGGCGGCGTTGACGTATAACGATCCGCACGTCCCCGAACTGCCGAAGATGAGGCACTATCCCGACTTCCCCGGCATGATCAGCCAGGATCTGACGCCCGCATACCTCGCGGCCCAGGACTGCGTCATCGTTGCCACCGACCATTCGGCCTACGATTACGACTTCATCGTCAAACACGCCCGCATGGTTCTCGACACACGCAACGCCACGAAGAATGTGACCGACAACCGCGAAAAGATTCGCAAAGCGTGAGATTATATCGCGTTTTTACGATTCGATCGGCAATTCTGCCTCTTTCCAGCCGCGGTAACCGCCGTCCATCGAGATGACATTCGTGTAGCCCATCATGCCGAGGGTCCACGCGGCGATGGCCGAGCGGTAACCTCCGCCGCAATACAGCACGATGGGCGCGTCGAGATCGGGAATCGCAGCTTCGATGTCTCGTTCGATAATGCCTTTTCCGAGATGCCGGGCTCCAGGGATTCTCCCTTTGGCGAATTCGCTTTCCTCACGTACGTCCACAAGCTCGAATGTCTCTTTGTGCTCCATTTTCTGTTTGACGTCGGCGATCGTACATTCGCGCACGTGTTTTTTCGCTTCGTTCACGATCTGCAAAAACCGAGGAGCGTGCTTGGCCATGGTGTGATGCCTTTCGGTGTGGATTTTGAAACCGCTGATCTTCCGTTTTCTCGGTGTCTGTCTGCGATCTCTGCTACATGCACTTTACGAGTGGTTTGCCAAAAACTGCCGGATCGCGGCGGTGACGGCTTCCGGCTGTTCCATCGGCGTCATGTGACCGGCGTTGGCAACTTCGGCATACTCGGCCTCATCGATCGCGGTCGCCATCTTGCGCATTTCTTCAGGAGGGGTGATCTGATCTTCGGCTCCACAGATTACCAGCGTCGGTACGTCAATGTCCGTTAAGAGCGGCGTCGAATCGGAACGAACCGCCATCCCGCGCAGCGCCGCCGCGATACTCGATGGTGCCGTGCTGCAAATCACATGTTTTATTCGTTCGACGATGGCAGGTTTATGTTTGAGCGTGCCTTCGGCGAACAGTTTCGCCGGCATTACTTTCGCCATCACTTCCGCACCTTGTGCGAGCACCGTCTCGGCAGTCTTATGCCGCTGGGCCGCTCCTTCTTCCGAATCGGCCTTTGCCACAGTGTCGATCAGAATCAGCGAACTCAACCGCGTGAGATGCCGTCGGAAGAATTGCCAGCCGATGTATCCTCCCATCGATAATCCACAAAATGCAACCGGTTCGGTGACCGACAGCGCATCGAGAATCGCCGCGAGATCGTCGGCGAATTGCTCCATCGTGACCGTCCCTTCGACCACGGCGTTTTTACCAAACCCGCGCAGATCGGGCGCGATGACGCGATGCGTCCGCGACAGCGATTCGAGTTGCGCCTCCCACATCGTATGATCGAGAGGGAAGCCGTGCACGAACAGAATCGGCGAACCAGTGCCGCGGTCGTCGACGGCGAATGTGGTTCCCGCGGCGGTGATGGTTTTCATTGGTTACTCCGTCTTTTGTTTGGAGAGAGAGGGGATGTGGGGGAGAGGGAGAGTGGGGAAAGAAGACATATAAAACATGAGACCGTTAAATAATGATGGGAGTCCGTTACCGCTTTTCTTATCTCCCCCTTTCCCCCTCTCCCACTCTCCCCCCCCCCCCC
>JAQCEJ010000195.1 GCA_027618475.1 Planctomycetota bacterium
TTCCAGAACGGGGGCTTCCTGCGGTGCGCCCCCGCCACCCGACCCTTTGTGTTAAACCCGATCCCCCTGGGTGATGCTTCAGGAATCATCGACTGGGGCCGTGGATGTCGTTTATGATTTCAATACCTCTTGCGAAATCGATGGTGCGACTTTTTCGTAGGATTCACAAATGCCCCAGCCACCCATCGTTTAGGTGGCACCTGGCGAATGAGAAGCGGGAGTTGTACCTCTCAGCGAATGTCTCGCCGGGCACGCAGCTGGTTTTCACCTTGTTCGCGCTGAGCCGGCGTTCTGACACCAGTAGGCAGTTGATTCGGCTGGGAGTTTCTCAACGCTCCCCCGGCATTCGACATGGGCTCAGCGACCGCGTCCGCAAAGGAGATATCACTTGCTCCTTTGAGTCGATTCCGTTCGATCTCGAGTCGTGCATCGGTCAGCGAAATGCCGACCTGACGCGAACTCTTCAACACCGGTAAATCGGCACGACCGCTGGTCTGCTCGATGACCGTTTCGACCTCACTCCCGACGGCGGTGGAAGCGGCTGGAGTCGGTGTCGGCTGTTGTGGCGGCGGAACGGCTTTCGTCCTGACGAGCCGGTCGGACACCGCTCGCGACGCATCGCTAAGAGCAAGGTTCTGACTCGTGCGTTCGTTGGTGATTTCTGCAAGCCAGATTTTGGCATCGTCAAAGTCGGGTTTCAACAGCAGCGCCTGCAGCAGATGGGATTCGGCATCCGGTCGATTTCCCTGTTCATACATTATGATCGCCAGATTGTAATGTGCTTCGGCTTTTCCCACGACATTCGTAAAATACGTCATCGCTAACGGCGTCTCGCCCGATCTTGCGAATACAACCGCCAACATAAATGCCAGGTTCGTCTCGTGCGGATGCCGTTCGATTCCCTGTTCCAGCAGATCTCGGGCATCGGCCCAGCGTTCCTGATCCAGATAGAACTGTGCCGCTGCCGAAATGACATCGACGTCGTCGGGACGGATGGCGAGCGCCGTTTTCAGGCCCTGCTCGGCTTCGATCAGCCGTCCCGCCGTCTGATCGATTCGCGCCAATCCGATGATCGCATCGATCGATTGCGCATTCCGCTTGAGCACCGATACGTACGACTGCCGGGCAATTTCGCTGTTTCCCAATTCCGAATGCCATTTGGCTTCGATCAACTGCGACTGGTTCGGGTCGTTCGACTCGCTTTGTATTTCGGGCGTGGTAGACGGCAATGCCAACTCGCTCGAAACGGCGGGATGATCCACGCTCACATGATGATCGGCAACCGTCTGACATCCGGCAACGGAAACCAAGACCGCAGGCAACAGCCACGAATACATTGGGCGACGTGTCATAATTGTACTTGGTTTGACCATGCGACTTCAAATTTCATTTTCGATATCACACCATTCCATTGACCATCCGCTTGTCTCTGACGTCATCATCATTCAGCAAGTGAAAAACGGCATCACAAATCTCACAGTTTGCAGAAGAATCGTTCGGCGGCAACTCCCAACAGTTCGGGACTCAGGTCGACCGCCTTTTCGTTAAAACGGCAGATCGAATCGGCGATATCGAGCAGATCGCGCGGATCGCTGGATTTCGGAGTTTTTCCCTGGTCGTAATATTGGCGGTAGATGAAATCGACCACCTCAGGACGATACGGGATCTCCCGCTGTTCACAACACAATTGGAAGATGCGGGTATAGAATTCCCGATCGGGGGGCCCGATTTCGATCTTGTGACGAATTCGTCGAAGAAAGGCCTCGTCCACCAGTTCGGCGGGGTCGAGGTTTGTCGAAAAGATAATCAACTGCTCGAACGGGACGGAGAATTTCTTGCCGGTAATTAATGTCAGATAATCGATTCGCTCTTCGAGAGGCAGGATCCACCGATTCAGGAGATCACGCGGACTGACGATCTGCCGGCCAAAGTCGTCGATCAGAAATACGCCGCTGTTAGCTTTGATGTGAAGGGGAGCGGTGTAAAAATTGCTCGTCTTGATATACCTCAGGTCGAGCATTTCCAGCGTCAGCTCGCCGCCGGTGATAATAACGGGACGGCGAATTCTGCGCCAGCGCATGTCGACGGAGGGTTCGTACGAATGCCGCGCGTTTTCCATCGCCTGTTCATCCCGTGGATTGAGAGGCTTGTGCGGAAGATCGCCGTCATCGGTCGCCTGATGCAGCGTCGGATCGTACAGGGTGATAATGGCCCCTTCCGACTGCAGCGCATAGGGAATGTAAATTTCGCCGCCGAACGTGTTGAGATATCGTCCCAATCCTCTGCCGACCAGCGATTTACCGTTACCAGGGGGACCGTAAATAAAAATCGATCGGCCGCTGCAGACGGCGGGCCCCAACAGCGAGAGCAGGTCTTTCTTCAGCACAATATCCGCGAACGCATGGGAAAGCGACTCGGCATTACATGAAATCCCCTTAACCGTCTGACGACGGCATTGTTGCACATACGCTTCGAGTGATACCGGTGCCGGGCCGACATATCGACAGAGTTCGAACGCTTCGCGGGCTCGCAGCCGTCCCAGTTCGGTCAGATTAAAACGGTATGAGGCTCGGCCGATCATTTCGCCCGACATCACTTCGAGGCATTTTTCATCTTTGAGAAACCTCAAGACGTCGTCGACGATGTTAAACGGTAAACGGGCATTGCGGGCCATGTCGACCCCCAGCAAACACCCTTGCAGGTAGAGCTGCTTGAGAATCAGATCCCCGACCTGCATGATCGTCAGACCCGACTCTTCCAGCGTCGTGGGAACCGATGGAGGAATAACGGTCGAGCCCGGCGAAGCGGACGACTCCTCGGGGCGATTCATTGCAACCGGTGCCGCTTTTTTCGTTTGCGGCGGGCCGGAATTGATCGGTCGGGCCGGCGTGCCGGTTTCCGGCTCCGCATTCTCGGGAAAAAAGTTTGCAAATAAGTCGGACTCAAAATGATCAAAGCCCGCCGGTGGAACGTTTGCCGCAGGTTTCGAGGGGGAATGACTGCCATTCCAGGGATCACGCGGATCGGAAGGTGTTGCGGAATGTGTTTCAGTCATTGATCACACCGAATTCAATTGAGAGAAACGACGACGGCAGCGATTGTCTCGCGAGTAACGATCGATACGGCAAGTTCGGAATGGAAGAGGATTCGAACATCTCGACAGCCATTCGACGCGGGAACTCGCCCCTTCAGAACCGACCTTTAATTTCCATCCCCCCCATCGGCCGATCCCCCCCCCGTGACCCCGGTGATTCTCGGTGGGGGCATCGTTTCGAGGTCGGCTCGATGAATGTTGACAATTTCAACCGCGGGACGGCTCAATGGAGAAGTCACACGCAGCATCACAGGAGGTGTCGCGCCTTCTCCCATCAGTTGAACCGACTGGGCTTGCACGCTCTCCAGTCGATGTTGATTGAAGGTGCTGTCTCCCGAGTTCTGCACGAACGTCATTCGATATTTCGCCGGTGTGTTTTCGAGAATCCAACGCAAATGGATTTCTCCTGCGCGATTCAATTCATTCGTCACGGGATCGAAGTGATAATCGTATAACGTCGTCGCTGTCACCCAGCCTCCGGCGACCTGTAAATCGCTCAGATTTTTTATGTACGCACGATCTTCACAGATATACGGCAATGGCCAGTAGTGAGCTGCGTGATAACGATGAACAAGAGGCTGGTTCGGGCCGGTGGGGCGAGGCTTGATCGGCCACAATTTTCCATACCAGGTTTTTTGGCGTGCGCCGACCGGCCTCATCGCCTTTTCTTCCCACGCTCTTTGGCGTCGACTTGCCCGTTCTTCAGAGCTGATAAACCAACCGTCGTCCTCAGCCAGGCTGGAGAGCGGAAGCGTCAGGGTCGCCGTCCAAAAAAATCCCCACGCAAAAACACGCTTAATGGTCCGCCGATCCATGGTTTCCCCCCCGAGAACTGTTTGCCTTTTGCTTTGAGACGTCGTCCGCCGCAGTCGATCATGCGTCTACGGGGTTAACGGCAGCTCGACGGCTGCTTTAGAACCCCGTGGATTCACATTACCCCTTCGCCGGCGGGGAATCGAAAATCCACCGTCCCCATGTCCGTTACACCGGGTCGCAATCGCTCGAAATACGAGTCCACGTGCGGCGATACCGACGTATTATCAGTGATATCGGCAACGATTGGATCGATCATGACGAAAAGAACGAAAATGCGGGCCGTCGGGGCGATCTTCGAGCATAACGGGGGAACGTTTAGCCGAAGTTCCCGCGTCGCGCGATCAATCGATGCGCACGTACACGTCATCTCCCCGTACGTCGACGGCAAAGGAGACCGCACACAGATTCTTGTTTAAACAATGTTCGCCCGACGTCACGTCGTATTGCCAACCATGCCAGGGGCACGTGACGACCGTTCCCGAAAGTTTGCCGTCGGCAAGCGGACCACCGGCATGTAGACAGATTCCATCAATGGCGTAGACGTCTTCGTCGACGCGAAACAACGCCACGACCCGGTTTTCGGCGACGACCTCTTTGCCCTTATCGGCAGGCAATTCGGAAAGCGAAGCGACACGAATCCAGTTCGACATGCCCGTTACCTGTTCGAGAGCGTTCTCGTTTCAATTACGGCAACACAAATTGATGCCCCTCGGGACGAACCGTCAAGACGGGACATCCCGCTTTGCGTACAACGCGCTCCGCAACGCTGCCG
The DNA here is from genome assembly GCA_027618475.1 of Planctomycetota bacterium. Classification (GTDB taxonomy): domain Bacteria; phylum Planctomycetota; class Planctomycetia; order Planctomycetales; family Planctomycetaceae; genus JAQCEJ01. The sequence continues at coordinate 4,683 of JAQCEJ010000195.1, forward strand.
AGCAAAGCATGCGTGAGTCCGGTGCGACCATGTGTCCCCATGACGATCAGGTCGATATTCTGCTCTTTTGCATAGCGAATGATCTCGACAAACGGTTCTCCCGTGCGCACAGTGCGAACCGGTTCTTTGCCGGCACAGGTAGGATACTTTTGCAACCCTTGCTCGGCACCTTTGATCACATCGTTCAGATTGCTGACCGGCATGGTGAATGTCCCCGGCATCTCCGGAGCCATCAATGCCACGTCTTGAACCACGCACACCACATGCAACTCGGCAGCGAATTTCTCGGCGAGAGAATACGCATATTCTCGCGCCTTATCGGCCTGGGGACTGAAATCTGTCGGAAACAAAATCGTCTTGAGATTGATCATCTTTTCCTTTCGATTTCCATTTCGCGTCATTCGGCATGGCACATCGGGCACAACAGCCCTCCATTGTGACGGTCACCCCATCGATGTGC
>JAQCEJ010000070.1 GCA_027618475.1 Planctomycetota bacterium
ATCGTTGCGACCGAACGAAGGCATACGGAGCTTCGGCAGTTTCGGCAAGCTGAAACCACTGTCGCAGCAGTCGTCTTCGCAGCAATCCTGACGCCATTTGAACGATGGGAGTCGAAACGTTTTGCAGCAATCGGCTTCGCACGTTTCGGTTTCTTCGCAGCACTGTTTACCCCATTTAATTTTGGGGAGTCTTAAACGACCGCAGCCGTCATCGTTGCACGTGTTGCGTTCTTCCCGGCATCGAGTCTGTTTGCACGAGCGGGGTGCACGAGCACGGCATTTTTCTTTGCAGCATTCGGTGCGAGGAGCAGCACACTTCCTTTGATAGTTGTGTACGGTTCGATCGCAAGGCATCGTAATCACGGGCTTACAGCATTCGGGCTGTGCAGGCGTGGCGCAATCTGCCGATTTGGCGGCACCGTTTTCGCTTTGTTCGCTTTCCGGCGACTCCAAGTCTAACAGGGCTGCCTGTGCCACGGCATGAACGCTTAGTATCGCCGCCGCGAATGCAGTGAACTTAATCCATTTCATAATGCAGCGTCTCCTTCACTTGGGTCGTTATCGTGAGCAGCACGAACTGTTCGTCGGGGTGTTCGTCGTAAAGGATGACCAGGGGTGCGAGAAAGCCTGAGGAGACTTTCTTGTCCGAGTGATTCCGACGAACCTTTTTTCGTATTGCTCGCGGGTCTGCCGACCCTCAAATCCATTCTCCAAGCGTGTCGTCCTGATCGCGGGAGCTTGGTTTCGTCCCGTGCGTTAATCGCTACGATCAGCGAGTCCGTGTCTCCATGAGAAATCCGTTTTTCTAGGACTGGTGTGATCTATCGGCGAGACCGGAACGTTCGCTTGAACCTCACCAACCGTTGTCAGGCAAATTAGTTACGTCAATTTTTGTGACGATTGTACCTGCCGTAACGCTTAGTTAATCTACATGGGAATGTGACGGCAGAGAACTACCCGCAGAACCCAAATTTCTGTAAAAATGGGCAATACACGGGTTTCAGCAGCAACTGAACCAAGCGTTAACGGTTGTCGGGATCACACTCATCAAGGGCAGTTTGCTCATCGCAACGGTCCTGCTTGAGAAGCGGGTCGCACCAGTTATCATCAGAGAAGCGACGCAGAAAACGCGTCCAACCTCACGGTACAGCTTCGGGGAGCAGCACGAGCGACGGGCGACTCTTCTTTTGCATCACGACAAAATCTCGCCGGTCGAGTGTAAAAATCGCCGGAAACGTCTCGCGTTCGGCAACGTATAAAAGCGTCAGGTCAGCGAGTTGTGGTTGGAGATTCTGAAATCGCTTCTGCCACTTCGCGAGTTCGGCGAGGGACGATTGCGGTAGGTGAGCGATCTGCACAAGGCCCGATTCGATGCTCCCATAGAGTTGTTGCAGCCCCTTCGGCATGCTGCGGAGCAACCACGCCGCTTCGGTGATGACAGGCCAAGTCGTCCACATCGGCGGCTGTATCGTGCGGAGCGACTCGGTGCAAAGTTTGTGATACTGGTCGTTACGGTCGAGGATCGCCACCAACGGCCCGGTATCGATCAGCACCCGCGAATGCAGCGGCTGGATCACTTGCCAAAACCTTCCATGTGCCGCGGGTTTGTGCTCAGATCGCGCTGACCGCTGGCCACGCAGCCGATCATTCCGGCTTGCTCGGCCAAATCGAAGCAGGTCGGCAACTTGGCGTGACGGCGCAGATAGTCTTCGATTGCCTCACGGGCAATGTCGGATTCCGTCCGTCCGGTTGCCTCGACCATCGCGTCGAGACCGCTTCGGAGCGGCTCGGTGAGTCGGATGCTTAATCGATCGGTCGCCATCATTTCACCCCTGTCTGACAATATACCACATGCGTCAGACAATTTCAAGTTTTCACACCGGCTGCCGCTGCGATGTGACAGGCTGTATAAGAGCCGCGCACGAAGTAAGCGGTAATGTAATGTTCAGAACTGTTAACCGCTTACTTCGTGCGCGGCTCTTCGTTTCTGCGATTCACACTCCAAAATACTCCCGATACCACTCCACAAACCGCTCGACCCCTTCTTCGATCGGCGTCGCGGGTCGAAACCCGACATCGCGTTCCAGGTCCGAAATATCGGCGTATGTTTCCAGCACATCGCCGGGTTGCATGGGCAGCATGTTCTTCGTCGCTGGTTTCCCGACGGCTTGCTCGATGACCTCAATGAGGTGCATCAACTCGACCGGTTGATTGTTGCCGATGTTGTAGACCCGATACGGAGCGAAACTGCTCGACGGGTCGGGCTGTTCTGCATTCCATTCCGGATTCGGCGCTGGAATTGTTTCCGCAACCCGCAGAACACCCTCGACAATGTCATCGATGTACGTGAAGTCCCGACGCATCTGGCCGTGGTTGTAAACGTCGATCGGCTGCCCGGCGAGAATGGCCTTCGTGAATTTGAACACCGCCATATCAGGCCGACCCCACGGTCCGTAGACAGTGAAAAATCGCAGCCCCGTCGTCGGTAACCCGAACAGATGGCTGTAGGTATGAGCCATCAACTCGTTTGATTTCTTCGTCGCGGCGTAGAGCGATAGAGGATGATCGACATTATCACGTATCGAAAACGGCATGCGGCGATTCGCACCATACACCGAACTCGACGAGGCAAACACCAAATGTGCAATCTGATGTTTCCGGCTGAGTTCGAGAATATTGGCGAACCCGACAAGATTGCTGTTTACATAAGCTGAGGGGTTTTCAAGCGAATACCGCACCCCCGCTTGCGCTGCGAGATGAATCACCGCGTTGAATTCGTGGGATGCACAGGTCGACTCCAGAGCGGTGTGGTCGACGAGGTCGATTTCGGTAAACGAGAAACGATCGTTCTCCTGAAGTCGCGCCAGCCGATCGCGTTTCAATTTCACCAAATAATAGTCGTTGACGTTATCGAGTCCGACAACCTGGTCTCCCCGTTCGAGCAAACGCCGGGCCACGTGAAACCCGATGAACCCCGCAGCACCAGTCACGAGATACTTACTCACACGTACTCCCGGAGATTCGTTACTTTGCGTTTGTGGCGAGACGCGTGCGATAATAATCGATGGTTGAAGTCAACCCGGATTTAAGATCGACGACGGGTTCCCAGTCCAATACCGAACGCGCTTTGGTAATATCCGGGCAACGTCGTTGCGGATCATCCTTCGGCAACTCTTCATAAACCAGCTTCGACGACGAACCGGTGATTTCCAGAATCTTCTCCGCGAGTTCCAACATGCTGTTTTCGACGGGATTTCCCAGATTGATCGGCCCAATGTCGGTTTCCTGATTCATCATGCGGTACATTCCTTCGATGAGATCGGAAACGTAACAGAACGAGCGTGTCTGTTCGCCATCGCCGTAGATCGTGATCGGCTCTCCGCGCAGCGCCTGCAGAATAAAATTAGAGATCACGCGGCCGTCGTCCGGAGCCATGCGCGGGCCATAGGTGTTGAAGATGCGAATGATCCGTACGCCGACGTCATGCGAGACATGATAGTTGATGCACAAAGACTCGGCGACGCGTTTCCCCTCGTCGTAACAACTTCGCGGGCCGATCGGGTTGACGTGTCCCCAGTATTCTTCGGTTTGGGGATGAATCAAGGGGTCGCCGTAAACCTCCGACGTCGACGTGTGCAGCACACGTGCATGGCACCTCTTGGCGAGCCCGAGCACATTGACCATACCGACGGTCGACGTCTTAATTGTTTTGATCGGATTATGCTGATACGCCTTTGGCGAAGCGGGACAGGCAAGATTGAAAATCTGGTCGGCCTCGACGAACAGCGGATGCACAATGTCATGCCGAATGACTTCGAAGCGGGGATTGCCGATGAGATGGCGGATGTTTTCTTTCCGCCCGGTAAAGAAATTGTCGACGCAGATCACGTCGTGATCGCGCGCGAGGAGATAGTCACAGAGATGACTTCCCAAAAAACCGGCCCCCCCGGTCACAAGCACAGTCGTCATGAAATTCTTTCAATGAGATCGAGGTGGCTGCCTGACGCGGTCATCGCCTCCAAATCCGCGTTAGTACGCCATTCTAAAGCGGCCGATAGACCGCTGACCAGTGCGTATCTTGAATTCGCGAAAAAGTCGTTGTAAATCGGCGTCGAAAACTCCGCAAAACCGATCGATGCACACCGTTTAGCCGGTCATGAAATGACTTGCAGGGGGTGCGTCTTACGAGTCGGACGCCCCTTCGCTCTCATAGCCCGGAGGTTCAATTCTGACCAGCGGTTTGACTGTTCCCGTTTCGCCAAATCGGCCGATGACCGTTTCGTATTGCGTATGATGTCCCAATACGGCCCGCGGCAAACCGTTGTTCTTCAGGCTGTGGTAGATTAACCATTGTCGTTTTCCGAGTTGCAAACGATGCCCGGCAGCGACGTCGGATTTTACGGCCTTCATGTTCTCGCTCACCGTCAGACTGCGCCAGACTTTGCGGATCGATGTTGCAGATTGCGGATTCAAATCGAAAATCAGGGGGGCGTACAATCCGTCGCCTGAATTCGTCTGCTTGAGGATCAATTTGCGATTTTCCACGATAAACTCACCCACTGAATATTCACCCCGCTCCTGGGGCAAGGCGAGGGGATAAACCGTCACCCCGCGTGTCTTCTTGCCGGACTCCAGCGTTAAGTCGCGGGTTGTAAGACTCGGAGAAATCTGCACTCCGTCGGCGAGATGCAATCGCATCGCATATTCGATGCGCGGCGTCGGATTGTCGCCATAACCGCTCAGCCCTGAGACACTGTCAGCCAGTAACAGCCAGTTATCGTCTCGCGAAAGCATGATCTGGCGTTCGAAGTGAATATCGTCGGTCAGCGACTTCTGTAATTCGATATAATCTCCATCTTTGTCGGAGGTCCAGCAGACGCAGCTCCAATCGTCAGGAGAAGTAAACGTCTTGCCGTCGACCGTCAGATCCCATTCCCAGGCACCTTCCAGCCAGGTTTGCTTCTGAGCATGTAACGACAGCATAGGCCACGGCTGCTGATAGACCACCGAGAGCATCGGAGATTTCGGCTTCCAATCGGCCCGCATGGCAACCCAATTGCCGTCTTCAAACACGGCTGACAAGGCTTCGGCTTTAGATGTTCTCTTGAGCACGGACGCGACATATCGAGGGGTTAAATTGCTGCGTCCGTTTTTACCGACCTGTCGACCGCGGGATTCAACATCCAGGCCGAGGTGTTTAGCCAAAGCGAACACCTCTTTCCAGACGTCCGGCCAATGCCGCGGCGGAAGGCTGCGCGCCATCTGGCGATACAAATCAATCAGCGCATGTCGGCCCGCTTCGTGGAACGGATGCGTCCCCTGCGCCTCGCACAACGCCAGCGAACGCAGTAACAACGTCCCGCAACGTTCTTGTGCCGCCGGCGAGAAACAGGGTTTGTTCGTCAGCTGAGCGAGACTCCAGACGCGAAAGAATGTTGCCATATCATCGGCGAGGTGTGGCAGCCATTCGGCGGGGGGCATCCCACTGACATCGATCTGCCGTTCGAGAATCTGATCGAGTGCCTGTTGACCTGTCACTCGGTACGCCCTGACTCCTCGAACCTGCGAAAACAAGAGACCCGAACGCCAGGGGATCTCGCCGGAAATGACTCCCTGCTGGGCCACATTCAACGCATAGGCGAACTGCTCAACAGGCGTATGCGACCACTGCACCGCGTCCGTGAGCAACTGTCGCCATAGTTTGCAAAAAACATCGCTTGCCAGTTCGCGACCGCGAAGGGAAATGACATCCGCAAGCAATAACCACTCGGGAGGAGTCAGCCCCTGAGATGTTTTCGCGTCGTGCAACCACTCTGCCAGTGCGGCTGTGAGGGGCGACTGCACGACTTTCTTGCCGTTCTTCTCATGCTTCTGACCGTTTTCTCTTCCGTTGTGGTTGTGTACCGTTTCTTCCTGACCATTTGTCCGGAGAGATCCACCGATCGTCAGTTTCTCGGTACGACTCTTTACGGGTGAAGCAACGGTCGATTTCAGGGCGTTTAACAACGCTTGAAATCGTTCGGTCGATTCAAACGGAAAAAAATTCCATTCACTCGCATCGTATCGCCTGGAAGACTTCCCGGCGGGTGGCGAGGTAAAATGCCCCGCAAGCTCCTTGAGAACCCCCTTTTGAAATCGATCCCGGTCACCGAGATTGACCGCCTGCAATATTCCCGTCGGCGTGGACTGCCGCCATTGCACCTGTCGCAAGAATTCGACATCGGTCAATCCTTGCACCAACGGAACCGCCCGCCCAAATGACAATGAACTCGAAGAACTCATGAAATCAGATTCCGATAAAAACGAACGTGATATGGTTCTGAATCCACAACCCGATCGGCCGCCTGGCATGCCGCATAGTGCTCGTTGTTCAGAGGGTTATGAACTCGACAGAAAAAAGCCGTATAGAGATCCATAACCATTCCACGGCGAGATCTCCAGTCCACCGGGTTAAAGTTTAAGACCGAGGCTGTGAAACGGGGCCAAAACAAAAGGTTCCGGTCGCGACTTGATTTCCATCCAGAAGATTCGACACGGAAGATTTCACCGAGCGTTGTTGGTATGATGCCGTGCGTTGCCATTGATCGATCGTCGCACGATCTGCTCGATAAAAAGGCCGTAATCATGATTCCCGTGCGAGATAGTGCACTTCCTGCCGGACCGGCCCAACTGCGGACGCTGTTGGCGCGGCCGGGTATCATTCGGAGTTTTGGAATCCACGATCTCCTTAGCGGACTCGTGTTTCAGCAAGCGGGAATTGAATTATTGTTCGCCGGGGGGTTCGGCATTGCGGCGAGCGGGTACGGATATCCCGACGTGGGACTCGTGACATTAACCGAAATGGCGAGTACCGTCTCGCATATGGCACGGCGATTGAATGTTCCCGTCGTCGCGGATGGCGACACCGGGCATGGCGGATTGCACAATGTTGCTCGCTCGGTCGTTGAGTTCGAACAGGCTGGAGCGGCGGGGATGCTGCTGGAAGATCAGGTGTTTCCCAAGCGGTGCGGACATTTCGGCAGGAAACAGGTGATCTCCGAAAAAGAGATGCTATTGAAACTCGAGGTCGCCCTTGAATCCCGACGTAATGACGAGTTCGTCATTTTTGCGCGGACCGACTCGCTGGCAACATTAGGCATTGATGAAGCGATTCAGCGTGCCCGGGCTTTCGGCAAGCTCGGGGCCGATGTTTGTTTTGTCGAAGCACCAACCGACGAGCAGCAATTACGGCGGATCGCCGATGAAATTCCGTTTCCGCTGCTGGCGAACATGCTTGTGGGGGGACAGACGCCGATTCTCTCGGCGACGAGATTAGAGGAATGGGGTTATAAATTCGTGGTCTGCCCTGTATCAAGTCTGTTAGTGAGTGCGAACGCGATGCAGCGTCTGGCCCAGACGTTTCTTCAAGAAGGTCGGCTCGATGCTCAATCGACGTCGCAGCTCGACTTTGAACATCTGAAACAAATGTTAGGCTTGCCATTAATTGATGAATATTACGAAAAATCCAAGTGAAACAACTTGACAAACCATGAATTTCTGATGAAATACGACGTGACGAGGCGAGTACAAGCAACCCATCGCTTTTCAATCAACGGAATGCCGTTAAACGGCCTGAAATCAGGGTTGCGATAAATAATAACGTGTATTATCACGCGTCAAATATTGTCCGCGGGTCTTCATAACCCCCCAATGGCGCGTGCAGCTCCCGTAGATCATTCTGCGGGAGTTTTTTTCGATACACAGTTTTTCTTTCATTTTTTGCCGACTCGGCGTTCTGGTTGTTGTCACCCTCCCTGGGAATCGGGTAACAACAAGCGTAGCCGCATGTTTCCGTCGCCGAAGAATCGGCATTACATACAAGGGTAATCATTTCATGTATCGCGTCACACAACAGATCGATTTTTGCTATGGGCACCGCCTCTTGAACTACGAGGGAAAATGCCGCCACCCGCACGGTCATAACGGCCGCACTTTGATCGTTCTGGAATCCGATGAGCTCGATCACCGGGGGATGCTTGTCGATTTCTCGGATATCAAACGAGACATACAACGGTGGATCGATTCGGAACTCGATCATCGGATGATTCTCTGCGACCGCGATCCGCTGGTGCCTGTGTTCCAAGAACACAACGAACCGATGTATCTGCTCCCTGTGAATCCGACGGCGGAAAATATTGCCCGGCTGATTTACGACTACACTGAAAAAGCAGGCTATCCTGTTCTTGAAGTCTCACTGTGGGAAACCGCACGCTCGTTTGCGACCTATCGTCGGTCCACAACCAGTGAATGACTTTCGATGTGCTGTCGGTGTTCGCTCACGCCGCGCGGCGCGTCGGCATTTCGAACGGCAGCAGATGCGGACCGATACGACCACGAGAGTCGCCATCCCATTGATGAACTTCGACGGCCGCGACAATTTGTTCGGCAAGTTCGAGCGCTCGTAATCCCTGTTCGCCATCGACAAGCGGCGATTCGCTGGTGCGAACGCAATGCAGAAAATGCGAGAGTTCAGCGGTCAGCGCATCGTGATCTTGAACTTCGAGTTCGGTCACATTAATCCATTTGTCGAAGACCTGCTGTTTGAGTTGCGAAATATCGGCACCGGCGGTTCGAGCCTGTTCAACAGGCGATTGGCCATACATCAACGAAGGAGTGACCGCATAACGCGTCACTTTTTTTGCATTCAGGTCTGCCGAGATACAACTCTGCGCCGACCAGATATGAAACGCCCGGCGCGCTTCGGGATGCACACGTGACGCGGAAAGATCGGCGATGCAACCATTCTCGAAAAATAACCGTGCCTGCACAATATCTTCGCGGCCCCCCATCAGGCAGATCCCCCACGCTTCGAGTTTTCTCAGCGGTGCAGAAACCTGACTGAGAAGAAGATCGAGATCGTGTATCATTAAATCGTGTGTTACGCCGATATCGATCGAACGGAACGAATAGGGGCTCAACCGCTCGGCACGAATGTATCGGGGAGCATCGACGTTTCGCCACGCCGTCTGAATCGCCGGGTTGAACCGTTCGACGTGTCCCACTTGAAGTATCGTATTATGCCGGCGTGAAAGTTCGACGAGTTCACGTCCTTGTTCGACGGTGGCTGCCAGCGGCTTTTCGACCAACAGGGGTATGCCTCGTGATATGAAATCGCGAGCGACGGCAAGATGCAGTGTTGTCGGAACGACGACGACAGCAGCGTCGATTCGGCCCCACAACGAGGAATAGTCGGCCAACCACGTCGTGCCGCACGCGTCGGCAACCGCCCGACCGTTGGCTTCATTCGGATCGACCGCGGCTACGAGTTCGACATCCGACATATTTGACAGAATACGGGCGTGATGACGCCCGAGAGCACCAGTACCGATAACTGCTAAACGTAAACGATTCATGCTGCTCTCCGCGCGGATGCGTCACCGGGTTGTTCTCCCTGAGATCCTGGCTGGTTGCGCACAGCCTCTCGCGCGCGGCCCATTTTTCCAGCCCGCTGCAGTCGCAGAAATCGGAAGAGATTCGAGATCTCAATAGGAATGATTCCGTCGAGTTCCTGAAGAAACATCTCTTCGACTACGTCGATCTGTTTCGTCTGCCGGAACAAAAGCCGATGCGCTTTCTTAAGCAATGTCACGGTCGATGAACTGATCCCATTTCGCAGCATACCCACGAGATTGATCGTTTTAATTTCCGGATTGGCGCAGCCGGTCGCCATCATGTAAGGGGGAATATCCATCGTGACTCGGGCCATACCCGCCATGAAGGCCAGCGTACCGATGGTCGCGAATTGATGAACGGCACACCCACCGGAAATAACGGCGCCATCCTGAACGTGGGCATGACCTCCCAACAGGACATTGTTCGCCAGCACGATTTTGCTGCCAACGCGGCAATTGTGAGCCACGTGAGCATTCACCATGAAGAAATTATGACTGCCGACCCGCGTCACGCCATCTTCCTTTTCGGAAGCACGATGAATCGTCACCGATTCGCGGAAGAGATTGTCGTCTCCCACTTCGGTGCGGGTCGGGGCGTCTTTATAGCCGAGATCCTGCGGTTCGGTTCCGATCGAGACGTGCGGAAAAAAGCGATTGCGTTCGCCGATCGTCGTATGACCCTGAATGACGACATGACTTTGCAGAATCGTACCGTCACCGATTTTTACATCGGGCCCAATGCAGCAAAACGGACCGACGATGACGTCGTTCCCCAGTTCTGCACGAGGGTGCACGTCAGCCAAACGAGAAACCTGGGTCGACATGGTTAGTTCCTTAAATGCCGTCGTTTGAAAGTGTTCGTCAGAAGTCGCATTCAAGCGGCGTGTCGACGGCGAACGGGAGCCGTCTTATCCGCGGGGGGTTTTTCGATAGAATTCCAATGTCTCTGTGAATCAAGAAACTGCTTGCGGAGACATGATGCTAATTGCTGATTGAGTTGATGTCCCGAGCGATGGGCACTGACAAAGCCGGTGAAGTCGCACCCCGCAAGTGCGAGATCGCCGATGCAATCGAGAATTTTATGCCGTACGCATTCGTCGATAGCACGCAGTTCATTTTCGATCACGCCGCGCTCGCTGAAAACAAGTACGTCGCGCGTGGTTACGCGTGAACCAATTCCTTGTGCCTTCAGCGCAGCGACTTCCGATTCGAGTACGAACGTTCGCGCGAACGCCAGTTCGGAAATAAACGTTTGCGGTGTAATATCGAGCGACAAGCTTTGCCTGGGAATCGGCGAATCCGGTCCGTAATCGAGGTCGTAACAGATTGTCAAAAACTGGCGAGAACTCGGCTGTGCGAAAACATGGCAGCCGGGAATGCGTAGACCGTCGTTCGCGTGAAGACGAATTGGTTCGCTAACAGCGAACCGATCGCGAGGAGCCGACTGCGGCACGATCCCCGCCTCCAGCAGTTGAAACGTGAACTCTCTCGCAGAACCGTCGCAACCGGGAGGTTCTGGTGCATTCAGCTCGACGATGCAGTTGTCGATTTGCAGTCCGGCGAGTGCTGCGAGCACGTGTTCGGTCAGTTCTACATGGACGCCGTCCTTTTCGATCATAGTTCGGCGATTGCAAGGAACGACGAATTCGATACTCGCGGGAATCAGCGGACGGCCGGGGCAATCGACGCGGCAGAACGACACACCGGTATTTTCGGGAGCGGGATGAAATCGCATCGTGACATCGGCTCCCGTGAAGAAGCCGACACCCTTGACCACAGCGGGCTGGGCGATCGTCTGTTGCAGACGCGGCACGATGCAAGACTCCATTCTTCTGTTGATCGCGGAGATTGAATGATGGGAAACCGATTCATCGTGAATCGGTTTTAAAGTGCTGACGCTATGAACGAAGGTGGGAGGCATCAACCACCCACCTTCGCGTCATTTGTATGTTGTTATAGCCGCATTTTTTTACTTTTTGCGAGCAGGAGGATTCACTTCCTTTTCGTACTGCTTGTTGAGCAATGTGATGACCTGATCGGTGATGTCATCGTTGGCGCGGAAATAGACCACTTGACGATTCATTCCCTGAATGAGTTGTTGCGGATCGTCGGTCGCCAGTTCTTCGCGATTAAATCGCAAGACCATCGTGTACTCGTAATGTTCGGCATACTTGCCGACCCATTCGGTCACTTCGAGATAGATGGTGTGGTAGAGTGCGGCTTCCTGACGAAGAAAATCGCGCTGTTTGACTTTGCGGAACGTTTCGAATTCGGTCGTCAATTGGGCGAGCTGACTTTCCATTTCGATGAAGTCAGGACTGCCAGGTTTGACTTCCTTCATTTGGGCCTGCAGCCCTGTAATCTCTTTGCCTCTTTGCTGGGCTTCGAGATCGGTTTTTTCGATTTCCGCTTTCAGGCCGTCGCGAAGAACCGCAAATTTTTCATACTTTTTGAAGACTTCCGCCATGTCGATCAAGGCGATGTTTGCGTTCTTGCTGGCTTTGGCTCCGTTGTTCTGACCCCAGGCGGTCATCACTCCGAAGGTACATCCCAACAACATGGCTAACGCAGACGCCGAGAGAATTGCTTTTTTCACGGCCAATGCACTCCTTTGCTGGACCGAAGACCCGAACAGGGGCCGATGATTGGGTTAAGGGGCGTACATGCTGAAGAAATAGATTTTAATCGCTGACGAGCTTCGGACATGCCAATAGGAAGTGAAAATCGTCACGAGAAAATTGAAATCCATTCCAAATCCCCGATGAGGGGCGTATTTTGCACACCTGGGCGTTCTCGTCAATATGACTCTGCCGCTGAAATTCACTCCCGTCCGCCGAATTGTAAAAATCGTGTCAACAACAAGCCATTTCTGCCGACCGGAGGCGAAATCATCCCCAGGGACCAATGATTCACAACCACCGCTCCCACCATTCCAATATCTGTTTCAATCGATGAATCCTCAAATCCGGTGGGCCGCATCGGCTTAAACCGTGGCTGGTGCACTGCGGGTAACGGACGAAACGGCAGGGAATGCCTCTCAACTTTAACGCCGCGAAGACTTGTTCGCCCTGCTCGACATTGCACCGCAAATCCCCTTCGCTGTGAATGATCAACGTGGGAGCCGTCACCTTGCCGAACGAATTCAGTGGGCTGCGGTCCCACAGTGGTTGGGGGTTGTCCCACGAATTACCGGGCCAGTAATGGTTCGGGATTAAGGGAATATCGCTCGATCCGACCATGCTCACCAGGTTCGCAACGCAGCGGTCGGTGATGGCGGCGAGGTAGTCTTGCGAATGGCCGATCGCCCAGTTCGTCATGAACCCGCCGTAACTTCCTCCCATGATGCCGACACGTTTTTTGTCGACGAACGGCTGATTTTTCAAAAATTTCGTGACGGCTTGTACATCGGCCCAGTCGTCGATGCCCCAGCTGCCGCGAATGGCATCGCAGAACGCCTCTCCGTAACCTTTACTCCCGCGAGGATTACTGAAGCAGACAACATACCCTGCCGCTGCAAGCACCTGAAACTCGTGAAAGAACGCCTCGCCATATTGCGTGTGCGGTCCGCCATGCACTTCGAGAACCGTGGGGTATTTCTTTCCTGCTTTGAAACCAGCCGGTTTCATGATCCAGAGTTGCACCGGAGTGCCGTCGGCCGATTCGGTCCAAAACGATTCGGGCTGACTGAGTTGCCGCGATTTGAGAAACGTGTCGTTGAAGTCGGTCAACGCCGTGACCGTCGGGCGGCTTCCTTCTATGTCGATCTCGAGATTTCCGATGCCGATGTTCGGCGGAGTGAGCGTGTGTGCTTGCGTCAATGCACACGTTTTGCCGTCGTCACTGATGTTGCCGAGGGTATGGACGGCAGGGCCTTCGGTGTGAAACGTCCAAAGTCCCCCTTCGATCGACTGTGAGGCGATATGACAGGTTCCATGCCAGCCCAGCGCGCTGAAAATACGCCGACTGTCACGACTCCAGACGATCGTCGCGCCAAATTCGGCCTCGGCAGTGTCGCTTAGGGTGGCCACGGCAAGGCAGTAATCATGATCGACCGACAGGTCGCGCGTCTGGCCGGTTTTGGCATCGCAAACATACAATTTCGTATTGCGCGAACCCCAGATTTCCTTTCCCTCACGACCGGCGAAAGCAATCCACTTTCCATCGGGAGACCACGCCACGGACGACTTGCTTCCGACGGGAGTGTTCTGCAGCTTTTTCACCTTACCTGCGCGAACATCGATTCGAAACAATTCGGATTTCCATGGCGAGACGATCGCATCGTCGGCCGTGTTGGCAGTGACGGCGAGTTCACGACTGTCGGGAGACCAGTCGAAATTGAAAAAACCACAATTATCTTTATCGAACAACAACCGATGTTCGCCGCTGCAAACATCGACGATGAATAATTCATGTCGCTTATCATTGAAGTAACCATCGCCGTCGAGTCGGTAAAACTGTTGATCGATGACGCGCGGCGGGTCGCTCTCGCCAGTCTCTTCACGGCGTTTTTTCGCGGCGGACGTAAAATCGTCTTCGGTCTCACGAAAGGCAACGGCAAGCATTTTTCCATCAGGCGACCAGCGGAACGAGCGCAGTTTTCCTTCCGGGAACTGCGTCAGTTGCACGGCTTCACCGCCTGCTGATGGAATCACAAAAACCTGCGGGTTTCCCTTTTCGCGTTCGCCGATGAATGCGATCTGTGATCCTTCCGGGGACCAGCGTCCGTGGGAATCTTTTTCTCCGTTTGTGAATAACCGTGTCTCGCGTCCCGTGGTTTTGGCCATCCAGAGGTTCGAGACGGTTTGCAGTTTTTCGCCGACATGCTTGCGGGTGAAGAGCACGGTCGCACCGTCCGGCGAAATCTGGGGGTCACCGACGAGTACGAACTTCTGCAGATCCTTCGGTTTAATTTCTCTCGTGGCGACACCCGATGTCTTCGAAGTCCGTCCGATCACCGACTTTCGACGCGGGGCAGGGCGTTTTTTCGCGGTCGACGATTTAGCCATTCTGTGGTGTCCCTTTCCAGTGCAGACGCGATTCGTTCTTGAGAGCGACGAGGCCGAGCATATGGGATAATGCAATCAGAGGAAATTGAATCACGCCAAGCGCCACGGTGATCGTCGCCCACCAGGTGAGCTCCGGATTCCCGCTGCGGCCGATGTGAATATTCTGCCGCGACAGTGCGAAGTAGACACCGCCGACGATGACGGCACCCAGTAACACATAGGGAAGTGCGACCGCATAACACGCGAGATAATCAATTGGCGTTCGCAGCATCCAAAACAGCACACGCAGCGGATTCGTCGATGGTTTCACTCCTGCAACCGAAAAACCGACGGGAATATACAGCAATGCAAAACCGACCATCGCAGCGATTGCGGGCAAAAACCACTCGTTCGACTGGATTTCATCGAGCGACCAGTCGAGCTGATAGTAGCCGTAGGCTATTCCAGCCGCTGCCAGCAGTGCCGGCATGAATCCCCAGATCACGATGGTTAATGCGCGGTTCAAATCTCCCAGCGGACGATTTATACCCTGAATGGCATTCTCTTCCCACGCGGCGCGGCGGCTGATCCACATCAGATTGCCGCATTGTGCCGAGAGGCTGCGCAGAAACGAGAACCCCATCATTGCCAGCAGCGGCACGGTACTGAGGACGATCAACTCGACTTTGAGCGTGCTCACGGTAAGATGCGACTGGATCCAATCACGGGCCATCACCGGAAGAACCTGTTCCTGGAAGGCAATGACAACACAGACGAGGCCAACCGTCAGCATGTACAATGTGCCCCACCCCAGCGCCAAGGCAAAAAACACGCTCAACGACACGTTGAGCACGGCATACACGGCGAGCATCTGATCGTTGCCTCCGAGGACCAGATCGCGATACAAGTAAGCGCCATAAATCATCCCTGCGATCAGACCCCAACCAAAAAATACCAGCATCGATACGAATGCTTCGGCGAGAACATGCTCGGCATCGAAACAGCCTTGCAACACATTCGTTAAAGACGGTTTTCGCTTGAGCCCGGGAGGCGTCTGCTCAGCGAGACCTTCCTGCCACAACAGCGCCCGCTGATAATCCGAACGTTGTAATGCCGATTGATCGATGTCTGCCCCCGAAACGTTCTGACGATCGCGAATACCGTACGAATCGATCGACTCAGAACTCGGTCGATAACTGTCGTCCCTTCGCTGCTGGAATGGAGCCATGCTCTCATCGAACAGCGGAACACGGGGTTCGTCGCTGGAAGGAACTGCGGGACGTTCCTCTGAATCGGGCACCATCGAACGATCTTTGTCGATCGGACTGTTAAGAGTTTTTCGATAATATTGCGACACCGGCGTCGATCGCGACGGGGCCTCCGGCACCGAAATGTAAACGTCAGATGCCGGGGAAGAACCTGAATCTTCCCGAGTTGAGGACTCCAGACCTGGGAGTTGATGCTGAATCGACGCTTCTCCCTCGACATCGTCGACGAGAGCGATCGGTACCTGTTCAACAGGCGAAGACCCGCCTGCTGCTGCTACCAACCCCATGTCGTGCGAAACCCCGCCGAGGTCGTGCCCTTCGGCCAGATCGACGAACTGTTGTCGCACCGACTTATGGCCGGTCGTGACGACCAACCGACGCCCGACGGCCCGTAATCCGGGAAATTCGGTCTGCTGGATGTGGTCACGACATCGCTGAAACCGAATACGTACGGTGAGAAATTCACGAAATCGATAACCGAGCGCCAAACCGACGGCGACACCCAGCAACAAATAACTGAAACGAAAATTCCAGATCGCCCAGACAAAGCCGATGCCCCAGCACGCTGCGACTATCCAGACCGGACGGCGAAAATGTTCGACGATGCGAACTTCGGAATTTCGTTCGACCCGGCTTTGCTTCCCGCATACGACACAGCAGGGGGGAAGATCGACCTCCCAACTCTTGCCGTCCCACACACCGCCGACTTGCTTGCGGTCGGCGTCGAGAACGATTTCCTTTCGCGTTACGCTCGGCGGACGAAAATTCGGGTCGAAATCGATCAGATACTCTTTGATCGAGTTACCGCTCCGCCAGTAATACTGCAAAACGCCGATGACGTAGTTCGCGAACCGTCGGCCGTATTTCATCCCCCATCGACCCGTCACATTTGCCACGGTTTTGCACAAGCCGATCGTACGTTTTAGAAACGAGTTACCGGCTGATGAAGTCACCTGGTCAGAAGTGTTCGGGTGATCCACACCGTTTGCAGGGGTCTCAGGGACGTAACGGCTCTGAAGATAGGATACCGTTCGCACGGCTGAGGAGGCGGCTTTTTTCATTCCCCAGATGACGGCATGAACAGACCGACGAATCACCGACCACAACCGCCGGTTCTCGTGAGGTGAATTCGACCCGGTTCCTTTAAACATAGTGGATTGACTGACTATCTCGGTTCATGGCGTATGTCGTAACTTGTCACAAGGGTATTCCACAGCATTCACCCGGCGAATGCAAGAAGAGATCGAACACGTTTGATGAATTATTAACCCGATGATCGATCGAACGGCGACGGAACTTTCGCAGCAGCTTTGACGCAAACGGTGAGACATGGTTCAATATCGATGCTGCAATCGAAAACGATGCGATGATTTCACACTTACCAGCGAGAGGAGTTCTTATGAGTTTTCAACTGCGAGTATCTTCGAATTGGGCCAGAAGATGGCTTGCCGGATTGATGACCGGCACGCTGTTCGTCTTGGCGTTCTCAAGCTCCGCCTCGGCAGATGTGCGGCTTCCCACCGTCGTGGGGAGCAATATGGTCTTGCAACGCGACAAACCGATTCATCTCTGGGGCTGGGCGGCTCCCGATGAAAAGGTAACCGTTACTCTGGGGGACGACAGCAAATCGACAGCAGCCGATGCCGAAGGGAACTGGGCGGTCGACCTCAACGAGCTTCCGGCCGGGGGTCCGCATCAGATTTCCATTACCGGGAACAACGCGATCACGCTCGAAAACATACTTGTGGGCGAAGTCTGGGTCTGCTCCGGTCAATCGAATATGGAATGGATGGTCCGCATCACGAAAGATGGCGAGCAGGAAATCGCCGCCGCCCAACATCCGAAAATTCGACTGTTCCACATTCCGAAGGTTCCCTCGGGAACGCCGCAAGACAACGTCAACGCCGCGTGGGTGGAATGCAGTCCCGAGACGATCCCGAACTTCTCGGCCGTGTCGTATTACTTCGGTCGACATCTCAATCAGGAACTCGACATTCCCATCGGGTTGATCAACACGTCGTGGGGTGGGACGCGCATCGAACCGTGGACGACGATTAACGGTTTCAAATCGGTTCCCGCGCTCTCGTCCATCGTCGATATGATAGCACAAGCGAATACATCGTATGTCGAGCAAACTGCCGCCACGATCGAACGGATGAAGAACGACTGGCTTCCCAAAGCACAAGCGGCCGCTGCAGCCGGCGAACCGATTCCGGCTCCTCCCGCCTGGCCTAACCACGCCCTGAACGCCAATCAACAACCGACCGGCCTATACAACGGCATGGTCCATGCCATCCGCCCGCTCGCCGTCCGCGGGGCCATCTGGTATCAGGGAGAATCGAATCTCGCCGACGGCATGTTGTATCATGAGAAAATGAAGGCTCTGATTCATGGTTGGCGCGAGTTCTGGGGCGAAGAAATGCCGTTCTATTTCGTGCAACTCGCTCCGTTCAAATATGGAACTGCTCCGGATCTGTTGCCCAAAATCTGGGAAGCCCAGACGGCGACGTTGGCTGTGCCTCACACCGGCATGGCGGTGATCACCGATATAACGACTCTCAACGATATTCACCCCCCCAACAAGCAGGATGTCGGCAAGCGCCTTGCTCTCTGGGCATTAGCAAAAACGTACGGCAAGAAAGATCTGGTCTATTCGGGACCGCTGTTCGAATCACTGTCGATCAAAGGGAACAAGGCGATTCTCTCGTTCGCCCATGTCGGCGGTGGATTGGTCTCGCGCGACGGACAACCACTGTCGCTCTTCACCATCGCGGGTGAAAACGGCGAATTTGTTCCCGCCGAGGCTACGATCGAAGGAGAGACGATCGTTGTGACCAGCGACCAGGTCGAAAAGCCGAAAGCGGTCCGTTTCGGTTGGGATCAGCTTGCGGAACCGAACCTGATGAATAAAGAAGGACTCCCGGCGTCACCGTTTCGTACGGATAAGTAACGTTCGAGCATTGTCCTCTTATTAAACCTAGAGCCCCCCGTCTTGGACGGGGGGCTTTTTATTTTTACGGAACCCTTTTCGATTCACAAAGCCTTGGAGTCTTCGACCGCCAAAATGGCAAAAACCCAACGCTCCCCGTCTGAAAAGCGTACTGGATAGCGTTGCGTCATGTTGCCATGTCGATTTTCCCTTCGCAGCTCTTTTCTGTTTGCAACTGCCGGCGCCGGCAACACACCGAACATGAGGGCCGTTATGGATTTCCGTTTGCAGGAACGAACGGTGCAAATTCGATCGGCGATAGCGATCTTCTTCTGTGGCATCCTCCTGCAGCCGTTCGTTTCCGTCGCCGACGACTGGCCGGGGCTGCGCGGCGTATCCGGAGATGCCCATTCCGCCGAAACCGGTCTGGCGGAAGACTTCAAAAAATACCCGCCGCGCGTTGAGTGGGCGATGGAATTGGGACAAGGGTATTCGAGCTTCGCGGTCGATGGCGATCGGGCTTTTACGCAGTATCAGTCGGCTCTCGGTCAATATGTGATCGCTCTGGACATCGAAACCGGAGAGTCAATCTGGCAGACCCGCTACGATTTGCCGTTTGAAGCTGTCGGCATTTATCCCGGTCCGCGAAGCACTCCCACGATTGCCGCCGGCAGATTGTTTTTCATCTCACCCGATGTGCAACTCGGCTGTCTCTCGGTGGAGACCGGTCGAACGCTCTGGTCGATCGATCTCAAGAAGAATTTTCGTCCCACGGGAGCCGATTTTGGATACGCCGCATCCCCTCTGGTGTTGGGCAACCGTGTGATCATTCCTCTGGGAGGCAAAGGGACCGGAGTCGTGGCGTTTGATGTTGCCGACGGACACGTCGTCTGGTCATCTCTCGACGATGCAGCGAGTTATTGCACGCTGTTTCCGATATCACTGGAGGGAAAACAACTCCTGGTGGCGTACCTCGAAAATGTCGCGGCCATTCTCGATGCCGCCGACGGCAAGCTGCTGTGGCGCGACGAACTCTCGACCGGATACGACGAACACTCCGCCGCGCCGCTTTACAAAGAACCGTATCTCATCTTCTCAGCACCGTTTCGCGCGGGGGCGACGGCATATCGTCTCTCGTGGAAACCATCGGCGGAAGTCGACGCCGGCAAACTTGATCTCGAGTACGTCTGGTTCGCGAAGAATTTCTCGAACGACGTTTCATCGAGCGTGATTGTCGGCGATGCGATTTACGGATTCGACCTCCACGATGCCCAGTCGAAAGCCCATC
Source organism: Planctomycetota bacterium (assembly GCA_027618475.1). Classification (GTDB taxonomy): domain Bacteria; phylum Planctomycetota; class Planctomycetia; order Planctomycetales; family Planctomycetaceae; genus JAQCEJ01. Next base: position 19,902 of record JAQCEJ010000070.1, read on the forward strand.
GTCCGTCGCGCGGCGAGTTTCGCTCTCTCGACGTCGTTACCGGGGAAATCCTCTGGTCGACCGACAAAGTGGGACAAGCCAGCATCGTCGCCGTCGACGGCCGGCTGGTGATGTGGAACGACAAAGGAGAACTCATCGTCGCGCAAACAAGCCGCAACGAGTACATCGAGCAAGCACGGCTCGAACTCTTCCCCGATGAAATCTGCTGGACGTCGCCCGCTTTTGCCAATGGAAAAGTCTTCGTACGAACACAGTCTCGTGCGGCGTGCATCGATTTGCGTCCCCCACAGGACGGTACACCAGTTGCAGCCTCGGCGACGATTCCCGTGGGCTCGCGCCGGCGTAACTGGCAATGGTTGCTCGGTGCCGAACGCGAGCATCCCTTCATGCGGCCGATGCTTGACGACTACCGCGACTGGTTCGTCGCCGCGTTGTTGAGTGTGTTTCTGCCGGCAACGCTGATCGCAATTGTCGTGCAGTTCTTGCTCTGGCGTCGCGAAGCGGAATCGTCGGCTCGTGGTCCGTTTCGCGTCTGGTGCGGACTTTGTCTTGTACTCGGAGTCGTCGCCACGCCGATCTTGAACCGTTGGGGCATTCGAGAATTCCTCTTCACCTGGCCGGCGGCACTCGCGGGAGTATTTCAATGGGCATTACTGGAGAACGCCACGCTCAAACAACACGCCGACCTGCCGCGATGGGAGCGTTTACGCAAAGGTTTTGTCGCGCGTATCGTCGACGTCGGCTTCGTACTGATCTGCGTCGGCTACTTCTGGGCGCTGCATCGATTGAGCTTGCCGCACGAGTGGGTCTTTCTCATCGGCTTTGCTGCCGCCGTTCCGTTCTGCTGGAAGGCGACTCAAGCCGCGACGCAATCGAACCGGCTGATCGTACCGATCGTCTGGAGCCTACTCGGTTTCACCGCCGGTTATTGGAGCAGCGTGCTGTATCCCACCGTGCGCGGGTTCGCTTTCGGATCCTCGTGAAATCCAATTCCGTAAAGCGGAGTACGTGAACGAGAACTCACGACTCGAGATGACTTGTTTCGCATTCGTGAGCATCGAGAATCAGAAATAACTCTTCGGCGCACCATACAAGCGCTTCGTCCGACATTGCAATGGGATATTCATTCATCGCAGACGGGATCGTATTTTCCCAATGCGTTTCTAACTCATCCATCATCTCTCGACTCTTCCTCACCCCGCCAGCGAACCGCTGCGCCATTTGTCGACCGGCAGGCTCGCCGCGACGATCACCACGAGTTGACTCACGACGAACAGCCCCAAGGCCATCAGCACACCGTCGGTGAAACCGTACGAATGCAAACCGACGCCGAGTTCGTTGACGCCGAACCAGCTCCAGGCGGTGATGATATTGCCGACGACGGCGAGCATTGCCAGGCCGCGGTCTTTGACCATCGCTCCCCAACGGGCATGCAGCACGAGCGCGTTCCAGATGACGATCATCAGCGCGCCGTTTTCTTTGGGATCCCAGCCCCAGAACCGGCCCCACGAATCGTCGGCCCACAATCCGCCGAGCACCGTCCCTACGAAGCTGAAGAAGATCGCGAAGCAGAGCGTGCCGTAAATCATGCGGGTGAGATTCTTACCGACTTCGCGCGTCAGCGATTTCGTCAGCAAGCCACGGACGACATACACGACGCCGAGAATCCCCGCGACAAACGTCGTCGCATAACCGAATGTAATACAGACCACGTGCGTTGCCAGCCAGAACTGCGTATCGAGCACGGCCTGCAAGACCACAAACGTATCGCCATCCGCTGCCAGCAGGTGAGCGATCACCAGCGTGGAAAAACCGGCAACGCCGGCGAGGAGATTGCCGATGCCGAGTTTATACAACACTTCAAAGATCATGCCGAAGATCACCGCACCCCAGCCGATGAAGATCGCCGACGAATACAAGTTCGTCACCGGCGGGCGACCGGAAATGTAGATACGGGCGATGAGCGCCGCTGTGTGCACGACGAACGTAAAGACTGTCAGCCAGAACGCCGCCCGGTTGAGCGGCCGACTCCAGCCGAACCACGCCAACGCCGAGAGCACAAACACGAGGACGTACAACACCGACGCATGATAAAACGGCTCGGCGTGATTGAAGAACGCTTCGAACTCGACTTTATTCTGGTCGATGCTCACGGGAGCATCGGTTTCGAGCAGCGTCTTGTAGTCAGCAACCGCCTTGTTGAAACCGGCGACGTCACCCTTGCCATAGAACGACATCATCTTGTTCCAGGCAAGCGTCGTCTCAGCAGGAGGTTGATTCATCAACTGCGTCTGCAAGAACGCCTTGCTCCAGGCAATGGCGTATGGTTCCCAGACTTCCTTTCCATTCGATTCGTCTCCGTTTTCGTCTGTTTCTTTTCCAACGGGGACGGCGAGTGGCGGGCTCATCCTCGATAACGACTGCGAGAATTGCATCAGTGCATCGCCGATCGCCATGAACTTCTGGCGGGCTTCGGTCGGATTCTCCTTGAAGTCTTCTTCGGTCGGCAAGCTGGGAATCGGCGGCGGACTAAACGCTGCGACCAGCATCGTGTAACTCCGAATGCGCTGGTCGAGTTCGACGTAACGGCGTTCGAGCACGCTCAACGTTTTCGCCGATTTTTTCTGGATCTCTTCGACTTTCGTATGGAACTCGCTCGCCTTGGGCCGCAGTTGTGCCAGTGAATAACGATGTCCCTTCACCCGCTCGATTTCGAAAAAGCTGACAATTTCGGGATGATCGATTCTGAACACGTTGTGATTTTCCGCAGCTTCAGACTGCGTAGCCACATCGAGGAACCAGCGAATCGCCGGCTGCTTTTTGCCATCGGCGTCAACGTACGTCTGATAATTCGAAATTGAACGCAACGTATTGCGGGCGAGTGCATCGACCGGCTGCTGCCGGCCTCCCGCGACGATTGGTAACTCGCCGAACGCATTGAGATTGAACTCGTCCGAGCTGTATTTCGGCATGCGGGCCTGGCCGAGCAACCAGCCGCCGAAAATCAAGACGACGGCGAGCGGGAACCATTTCGCCAACGGTCCTGTCGGTACTTGTCGCAGCGCACCGTGCTCTTGCGATCTGGCCAATTTCTTTTCGATGCGCTGCTGACGTTTTTTGTTCGCTGACTCCGAGTCGGAATGGTCACTGTCATCTGAACCGTTCGTCTCCAGACTGGCAAACGCCGCGGCTTCTTCGCGCTGCCGACGATTCAAAAACCGGACAAGCGTAATCGAAAAATGAGCCAGCAACCCCACGGCGACGATCATGCACGAAACGTAGGGAATCATCCAACCGGTGTTGGTCACGACGGCGAGCGTAGTGCTTTCCTTATTCGTGCGGGGATCTTTGTGATATCCGCTCTGGTAAAACGTCTCCCCGGCAAAGCGAAGAGGGTTGTTCATCCAGATGTGTACCTTTTCGTCGATACCGCGCGAAGGATCGACGATGTGAATATCGGACGAATAATTTCGCGGCGTGTCGGTCCCCAGATAATCATCCTTGCGAACATCGAGCAGCGTGACCGAATAATCTTTGTAGCTGCGTTCGAATCTCAGCGACAGGTCGTACGTTTTGTCGCCAACGACGAGTGTTTCGGGCTGATTCAATTCCGATTGCAGAACGCCAACGAGATACACGCCGAGCGATTTGTCGGTACCTTTTTCAAAGAATTCGATATAGGCCGACGACATGTCGACACCGCTTCCCATATCTGTTCCGGTGGAAGCGTCGACATCTTCGGCGATCCATTGCACACCAGACCCCACAGTTGCCGGGTTTTTATCGTCAGGTTTGGCTTTTCGGAGATCTGAATTCTGCAGGTAACGAACGAGTTCGATGTCGACCGGAAGTTGTACATCGGCAATACGAACTCCCTTTGACAGTCGCGAACGCGGTACAACCGTGACGATGTCGTGGTCGGGGTTCGACGTATCGACGAAGGCCAGTTCAACCGTGCGGATATCGCGCACAAAGTTGGAGGTTTGACCTTCGTCGAGCGACATTTGAGCTTCCTTCGCTCCTACGCCGACTAAAACTTCGCTGAACATCATCAAACCGATGCCGCTGTGCAACAGCACGACGCCGGCTCGTTTGCCGAACAGCACCGCGCATCCCGCGAGTAGAACCAGCCCCGCGACGGTCGCTTTGATCAACTGCCACAGGATCCGCATCGACGAATCGCCGAGTTGGGCGGCGTCCCCTTGCATGAACAGCCAGACCAGGAAAATTCCCAGTCCCGTTACGACCGACGTCAGAAACCACCGCTCGGTCTTCTGATCCGATTTGAGTTTGAGCAACAGGTACAGGGTGCCGATCCAGATTCCGACAAGCGACAATTGCAGCGCCCGCCATAAGGTGGTCCAAGAAATCATCGGCTCGGCCTGCAGGCCCTGGGGATTCGACCCGCTTTCGATCACCATCCACGTCGACAAGGCCCCGACCGCCAGCACGCCGAGGCCGAGCATCAGTTTCGGACCTTTCGCCTGCACTTTGAAGCGAATGAGGTGAGCCGAGAGCAGATTGAGGGCGAGGATCGCCCCGATCAGCCAGCCGCCGGGATACCAGAATGCTCCGGGAACGATCGGTTTGCTGGGGAAGAACGACTGCGGAAAGAAGACTTGCAGCGGAATTCTCACAAACGCCGAGCGGAAGTAGGTATCGACCACTTCCCAGATGTCTTTATCGACCTGCGCAAGCGTGCCGGCGAAGATCAGAAAGATCGCCAGCGCAAAGAAGGTAACGGTGAGCTTTAGCGATGCCAACGGCGTGAGCAGATACACCATTTTTTGGGATATCGAATAGTCTCTCGTGTTGTCCTGGGGAAAAGACGAGAAGGCATCGTTATTCTGAGGAATCGAGGGAGCGGACATGACCGTCTCCTAATGCGGCGGTTAAAACGGGATGAGGCAAGGTCGGCAGGCAACGCCCGACGAGGTAATTTCAATTCTATCTTCACCCGCTCCAACGGGTGAGTCCAAACGCTTGGCACGTTGGACATGACGAGTGGTCCGCAGATTTTCACAGACTTATCGCAGAAGAAAGAGAATCAATAAAAACAACTCTCTCCGCATACCTGTCTTAAATCTGTGATTATCTGCGAAAATCTGCGGACCACATTTCTACCATCATATCTATTCAAACCGGATCGACTTCACAAAACTTTCGAACTTCGATTGTTCTTCGCGGGCAAGTGCGAGGTCGCCTTGCAGTTTGATAAACCAGGTCTGGTCCCCCTGTTCGAGGATCGCCGACCAGATCGCTTGCTGTGGGTCGGCGGACTCGGAACCGACGATTTCGATGTATTGTGCAGTTGCCTCGCCGACGGGAAGTTGTTTCATCTCGGCGTTCAGTTGTTGTTCGTCGATCGCCGGGAGATTGATCTGCCCGCGCCAACGATTGACGTTCGGGAGTAGTCCTCCTGCGGCTCCTGAAAGGGGCGTCAACGAGATATCGACTTTCTGGTCGTTTTTGCGAACGCGAAAGGCAGCAACCTGGAAGGTTCGCAACTCGGCTTTCTCCCACCCTTCGGGGAGATCAAATTTGATGTCCGAATCCGTTGTCTCTGCTGGTGCGGTCGGAGCAGACGGTCTCATCGGGCCGGAGAAGGGACCACCGCCACCAGCGAACGGCGGTGTCATGCCTCCCGATTCGGAAATCTGACCGGCGAGGTTGACGAGAACGAGGTCGTCTCCGGCATTCGTTTTGTCACGGATAACTTCTTCGGTCTTGGATTTTTCCTGATAGAGCTGGTCGGCTGTTGTCGGAGGAAGTTCGAGTTGACCGCGCCAGCGATTGATATTGGCAAGTAGCGATTCGTCTTCCGAGCCAACATCGTGAGGGAGCATAGTCACGCTCGTTTCGAGCGGCGGGTCAGAGCCGTCGACGGTCAACGTTGCAAACCGAAATTCGTTACCAGGTTTTTGGCTCCAGCCTGTGGGGGTATCCCAGACAGGTTTGTCGTTTTCGAAACGTATCGACTTGGTGAAGGCGAGAAATTCTTCCATCTGATCTTGAACCGCCGCATCGGGCCCGGACATTTTGAAAAACCAGGCTTGCGAACCATGAAAAATGATGCCCCCCAACATGCGTCCTGCAATCGTCGATGCAGTCGTTTTCGGCTGGGATAGCTTTTCAGATTTCGGGACTTGATAGGTGCGGATTTCTTCCGATTCCTGACATCCCGACGTCATCAACAGCACGCCGAACAGAAGGTGCCAGATACCAGAAAACCGAGGTTGGGGAGATCGGAAAGTATTCATATCGTTGGCCGGCGAAGGTTCTATTGGTGAAGGCGATACGTTACCGATTGACAGTCGATCGCCGGTTCGGCAGGTCAGGCGGGATAAAAGCGGGGAATATGCGGTCACACTTGCGATCAATGATTCGCTTATCTCTCGATTATATCTGTTTTTCTTTCCAAAAGTACACTCGATTCGGGTTTTCTTGCGTTTCGAATTCGGCGGTGGCCTCATTGGGTATCAGAACAATGATATATCGAATTGCTGAACCATAGCGGTAAGTTTTTATTACAAAATGAGTTGCGGTATTTTTTCGGCGTGAAGGTGAGGGGGTAATCCGCCGAAATCAATGCCCGACAACGATGCCGATGCCCGCGAGTGGCGCAACGTGAGCCTGTAAGAATAGACGGAACTGATCTTGGACCACTTCCACATTCAGTTGGTACGAAATCTGCAATGAGTCGTGTCGGTCTCACGAATTCACATCTGAGGCCAGCTCGCAAATCTCGCCGTCTCATGATGAATGACGGCAAATCGAGTGAAATCGTCAACATCGAAGCGTAACATCCGCAGCCGCATCGCCAGGGAAGGTGATTCGGAAATTGTAAGTCTTTCTATCTCGCAATGGTAGAAATTACAAATGGCAGGGAGGCCTTGAATGTCGCTGATTACCACCGCTCTGGTTGGCATGCTGCTGCTCGCCGATCCTCAAAATTCCACCACTGAAGATCAGGCACCCGCACCGCGATACGTGTTGCTGGAATTTACGGCGAGCTGGTGCGGGCCGTGTCGGGAAATGAGCCCGCTGGTTCACAAATTACAGCGACAGGGTTATCCCATTCGACAGATCGATGTCGACGAGCATCGCGATTTCACAACGCGTTGCAAAGTCAATTCGATGCCGACATTCATTATGGTCGCCGACAAAAAAGAAGTGACGCGCTTCGTCGGCAAACGCTCCGAACAGGAACTGATCGAACTGTTTCAGCAGATGGAACAGAAATACTCGCTTCAGCAAGATGAAAACATTTTCGCCAAGAAAGGTGCGGAGAAAGACAAGGACGCTATTGTTAAGAACGCGAAACCCAAAACTCGAAAACCGTTCTTTCACGTTCCATTTTTAGAAACAGCTGACACGCGATCTCAGGGTGGTCTCACCGATGCAAAGATTCGCGCGAATAACGCACCGCTCGATTCGGAAGCACAAGTAACCGAACTCGAAGAAACGACAGCGATCGAACCGGAGACGAACCCGATCGATGCCAGCGTTCGCCTGCGTGTCAAAGACCTCAAAGGACTCAATCTCGGATCGGGTACGATTCTCTACAGCGAAAAACGGCGTACGATCATTCTGACCTGCGGGCATATCTTTCGCCATCTCGACGATAACTCGAGTATCGAGGTCGACGTTTTTGTCGATGGCGGCGTCGAATCATACATCGGCACATTGATCAAGTACGATCTCGAAGCCGACGTCGGATTGCTCTCGATCGAGACAGAGACCCCCGTGAAATCGGCCCTGCTGCAAACGCTCGAACAAACCGTGCAAGTCGGCAACAGCGTCTTCAGTATCGGTTGCGGCGGCGGCGATGATCCGACCGTGCAGAAACTCAGCGTCACCGCACTCAACCGTTACCTCGGCCCCGACAACGTCGAATGCACCGGCGTCCCCGTGCAAGGCCGCTCGGGTGGCGGACTATTCAACGCCGAAGGTGAAGTGATCGGCGTCTGCATCGCCGCCGACCCGAAAGATAAACGTGGACTCTATGCCGGTTTGAAACCGATCTACCAACTGCTGGCGAAAGCCGAACTGATTGAAATGGCGCGAGACATCGAGCAAACGACGAAGAATCAATCGAATGATGCCGCTCTCACCCCGGATGACGACTCTGGTGATCATGTGGATGAAGGGGTCGTCGACGCCGCATTCGAGTCGGCGACACCGCTTGACGAGATGAGTGATGAGTCGACCGACGATTTCTCAGGCCATGCACGTGCAGCGATTGTCGGATCGGAGATCAACGAAGAGATCCTCGCCGAGGCGGCCGGTCTCGATACGCTGGAAGGAGCCGAGGTCGTCTGTATCGTTCGTCCGACAAAAGAATCGCGGGCAGCGAGCCGCGTGGTCATTATCCACCGCGCGAGTCCGAAGTTTATCAATTATCTGACGGAAGAAGTTTCGCTGCAGCCGCGTCAGACGTCGGCTCGGATAACCAACGAGCTGTTAAAGAAAACGCCGGCTTCGACGCATCCGATATTCAAATCGAACAAAACCGCACCTCTGGCGACATCGACCCCCACGTCTGTGTCGCCAATGAAATACCATCGGTATCAGCGCACCGAGCGGTAATGTCCTCGAATAAAAATTGAAGGCGCGGGGATTCGAACCCCGGACCTACGGATTAAAAGTCCCTGCATCATTCGACTCTCAATCGTCACTATCGTCTGAGGATAGTTCGGGTTACGTCGATGACCCCAAATCGCTCGAAAGTGATGTTCATCAAAAAGCGCATCATTTCGGGGGTGCATCGGGCGATGAAACGCCCACGAACCCCATCCCCGATGACCCCCTCTTGCAAGCCCTGATCGTCGCTTGGCCGAGCCTTCCCCCGTCCGTTCGACGTTTGATCGTCCGTATGGCCGAGCGGGGCTTGGCGGGCAACCCCGCATCATTGGAAGGGGACGCGGAATGATCACCAGCATTACGATCTACTGGGACTTAAACACGATCCCGCAAGGCTGGGCATATCGAACGCTGGACGACCACGGACATGAACAGGGTGGATATATCCCCCTCATCGATGACGACGACCTGGATGGGGCAATCCGGCAAGCGTGTCACGAACTGGACATCGACCTGTATCCTCACGACTTCGCCCGCGAACCGAACATCGACGGGGGGTATGCCGTCTGGTCGGCGTGATTGTGATTTGAGATACGGTGACAGTGGTGACGGTGACAGATCTCAATATTCAAGCTCGAAAATGATAGATATGTCACCGGCACCGGGGGGGGTAGGTGATTTCTGGAACTTGATGACCGGCGAACCGCATGTTCCAGTGGCGAGTTTTTGTCA
>JAQCEJ010000071.1 GCA_027618475.1 Planctomycetota bacterium
CACCCGACCCATTGTGTTAAACCCGATCGCCCTACCTGTTTGTGAGGTCTGTCGTTGCGATTCTGTCGTTTAAGAAACGCCTGTCTCTGTGGGGTGGAGGTGGAATCGAACGACAGACAGCGATTTTCTGATCATCTAAGAATCTGATCATCAAAGAACACAGCGGCCCGTTGTCGAGAGTGTTGGTCTCATCGACAACGGGCCGAGTCGCGGGAATCTGAATCCGGTTTGCGATCAGAGGGAGGTCAGACGTCGATTGGCTTCAGTCCCCGCGTGGTGAGTACGATGGGCTCGTCACATGAGCGGCATCGTACGTTTTATTTGCGTTCGTTTCCTGTCTTGTTTTATCGTACTTATGAGAGGGAAATCTTGATTGTTGTTGAAAATATCGTTGACGTCAGCGTTCGATAAACCATTCCTCAGTTTTTACGATCCTCTCGTTCAACGCACACGACACGAGAAGGTGATGACTCCTCCCGACTTACCTTCCAATGGCCCGTTTAAGGTGAATATCAGAACGGTTCCCCCCTCTTCGTGATCGGCGATGTCCCATGTCCCGAGCGGCTCATCGGCCGATCCCCAGGTGATGCTTTCTTCGATGATGTCGAGACGTGCCGTCAGATGATCGATGACTCGTACCTGTTCGACAGAACGATCGCCGAGATTGTCGTAACGCAGGCTGAACGTCACCTGATCGCCGATTTGTGCCGTTCGTTTGTCGGCGACTTTAACCAGCCTCAGTCGGCCGGGTTTGAGATGCTCTTCATCGAGAGCGCTAAGTTCTGCGACCCGTTCGGCGTGATAGATCTCCTGGAGTCCATCGTCGGTAACGACCATCAAAGCCTGCTGGGTTTTCGACCAGAGCTCAGCAGCCTGCATTCCTTTTGCAAGCCACGCCTGATCGTTCTGATCGAGCTGGCTCATCTTTATAAACAGCGAGTCTTCGAAGGCATTCTGCAGCAGCTCGTGCTGATTGGCGCGGGCGCTGTGAGCGAGGTCGGCCCCCTGATTGCGCGAGAGCATTCCGCTGGCTCGGCTTCGCATGCTCAGGCCGCTGGCTTCGTCGTTTTGCCGTTCTTGCGATGCGACCACGCGGTTATGAATGCCGCTGTCGCGAACGGCTTCGCGCGTGCTCGATACCCGCTCGACAATTTCACCGGTTTCGGTGCCTGTGATCGTGCGAAGCGATCCAAACCGAGGAGCATACACCGCGACCGTATTGCTGGGGACGACGGTTCGAGATCCATCGGCTTTACGGAATTCAACGAAAGTATCTTCCGATTCGACGCCTGCTACTGTCGGTCCCTGGTAGTGAATGGGATAGCCGCGATCTCCGCCGTCGACCAGATATTCATCGACATGGTCGAGATCCATCTTCCTGACATTCACGGTTCCGGCATCACCGGATGACGACTGCAGCACACTGTCCTGATACGCCGTCGGTACAATCTTGCCATTCTCATCGTGGCGCGGTCGGGCCGGGTCGAATGTGATCGGTGAACTCTGCAAACCGGCCTGCGACGGGCTCTTGTCTTCGAGAAAGACGGTTTCGCGTTCGGCTTGAACCATGTCGGCAGCCGTTGGAAAGGGAGCCGATTCGTTTCGAACCGCTTCGCTCGTCGTAGCGGACGTCAATTCGATCGCCGAAGTCGAATCGTTTCTGATTTCATCAACGATATCGGCGTCAACAGACGGCGCGGTGGGCTGTGCGGCGACTTCCGAATTGAACGGGTCGCGTCCGATTTCGTTGTCTTGCATTGTCACCGACGAAACCGTCGAGCAGGCGCAAAGACTGAGACATAAAATCGACGCCACCCCCCGATTGATCCAGCGGGAGGTCCAACCGACGAGACAACGATCGGGGCTCCGAAGTCGGGAGTGGATTTGCTTTTCGTTCATGTCTTTTATCCCTGTCTCCGAAATGGCATTGGCCTTCCGATGGATGCGTCATCCGCCGGAGGGGCACGATATGGACGAATCGATTTTGGGCAGGGTCAATTCAATGGCTGTGTTGCTGTGAAATAGAGGCGGGAACCGGCGGGAAGCAGACGGCGGGGAGAACCTGATGACGATGATTCACTCGTCTCGCGGGAAAGGGACGATCTGTCGGTATGGCGAACTTCCTGCACGTCGACGGTTGGCTCCCATGCCAGCGGGGCCGGGGTCCATAAATACGACGCCAGATCCTGACTGGGGCCTGGAAGCCGGCCGCCGATGCGCACGATGGCCAATGGTCGACCGAGGCGATCGGACTCGGCCAACAGGTTCGTCTGTGGGGGGAGATCAAACTGTAGTGAAGCACCTTCCACTTCGGTGGGAACGGCAACTTGAGGTTGTTCGAGGTACACAACCTTAGTGACCAGCCGCCCCGAAAGGACGTGTTCGAGGTCGCTCGCCGTCAGTTGAATGGGAATCGGAAATTCGTGTTCGTGTCCGGCCGGCGGATGAAGTCGGTCGAGCAGTTCGACGGTGGGATAGAGTTCGACTCCGGGAAATTCGGGGAGGTTACGGATCTGCAACCGGTAAGTAAAACCGATCGCAAGTCCGATTTGAGAGGGTGATGCTGTTGTCACCGGTTCGGTGACCGGACCGGAACAAAACGTGACGTCCCCCTCGGTCGGGAGAATTACTTTGATCGGCTGATAATACCCGGGAACGGCCTTACCGAGCCGGCTCATCCACTGGCCTGCTTCCCCTGTCGGCATGTACTGGTGCATGGGGTAGTGCATGCCGTTGACTCGGTTTTGTTGCGCGTGCAAATTCGAAGAGGCTGAAAGTGCCAGCACACCGACGAGAATCGCGCAACACAGACGAAAAGTCTTTCGTTTCGTCGAAGTGGTCGATGTGTTGTGGGGCATGTTCATTCGCGCCTTCCCTCGTCTTCGTGCCATCGTCGGGCGAAACGACGTTGTATGTGTTCATCAGGTCCATTCCGCCAAACACCGTCCGTGATCGGTAGGACCAGGGACGGTGTCAGGTTTCGTATCATGTTGCAACCGCATTCACCGTCATGCCGACACTGGCCGTTTGAAGCGAGGCGGGTGCCGATGAATGTTTACGCCGTCTTACTGTCCCCCCGGCAAAGCGTAGTTGGGATAGCTGACTTCGCCCGGCGAATAGACCGGATGCTTTTCTTCGTACCGGATATACTTCGTCGGCTGAGGGAGCGAGTAACCCGGTGTATGTTTGACGTCGATCAGCATGTTGTCGACAGGCTTCGGCAGATCCTGTTTCGTCAGGTTGCGAACCGTGTGAGACTTCAGCGTTGCCGGGCCACCATACGGCAGATGCGGCGGGCCGGGCAATCCGATCGGCGTACTGGTGGTCGGATTTCCCCACATCGGGGCGTTGGCTCCGGCGACCGGATCGTAAGCCGGCATACCGGGACCGCCAGGTCCACCCATCATCATTGCCGGAGGAACACCGTACGGTCCTCCTTCAGCAAATTCGATCGGCATCGGAGGAACGTGCTGCCCCTTCTCGCCGTCGAACTTGAATGAGACCTGTTCGATATTCCCTTCTTCGCCGAAGCCGGCGTTCGGCCCCATCGGCTGGGCGACTTGCGGCGTTTCGAGGTCCATGTTCCCCATGCGGAGCACAACCATAATCGTTCCGCGTCGGTCGGCTTCTGCGACCGGATCGACTCCCGGATCGAGACGCGTTGAGACCAACGTTTCTACTCCGGCGATTGCCAGTTCCTGGAATTTGGGATCGGGCAGATAAATCACTTTGGTGACGAAGTTGTTACTCTCGACCTGATCGAGATCTTCTTCCGAGATTTCGATGGGAACGCAGTTATGCGAGAGATATGCATCGGTCGTCGGGTGTGTCGGATAGACCTGCAACGACGGATAGACATTCAATGTGTCGCGATTGGGAATATCGGTCAGCTTCAGGCGATAAGTTGCTCCCTGATGGAAGTCGTATCGTCCCGGCGTGATGACCTGATTTTCGGCGAATCCGTCAGGAATCTGCCAGCCGACATGCATCCCGGCAGGACCGGTGAAGATCAACTGCGTCAACGTGGTGGCATGAGGTTTCTGTTGAGGTGGAGCCATCATTCCCCAGACTCCGGGGCCGGGACCATCCACCATAGGACCGGGACGTTGCATCATCGCCGCCGGAGGAGCATGGTATTCACTCGACCGTTCGAAGACTTCCTGGCCATCGACGGCACAGCCGACACAGACCACCACCAATGTCCCTAATGCCAAGAAATAGTACTTCATCACGACCCCTTTTCGGATTTCCGCAGGCGAATGAGCTGCTTCAGATTCGGAACGAATCCCTTTGAATTGTTATGATGATCCTTCGACGGAAGCGAATTCTGTCACCACCGGCGAAAATTTGAGTCGACCTGCAGGCCGGTGATTCGATACAATGCCACGTCCCTATGGGAAACCCTTGTTCGAGAATCAATCTCGCCCTCTGGTCTGCCCGGTTGAGAACGTGTGGTTTCCACAATCACACGTACCATACACAGGTAATTTTCGGTCAAATCTGTCGGATTCTTTGGTAAAACCGTCATTTTCAGAATGAAACGATTATGTTGCCCATTTTTACAGCCCTCTGTTTCACGTTTTTCGGCGGCGGCGCCGCGTCCATTTTTTTACCGGACGGTGCAGAGATGCGTTCCAGCTTGCCGTCAGATCAAATGACGCATCCTGATATTTCACAAAGCCTTGTGAATCGCTCTCGGTCTCAGATCAAGAGGGAGAATGACGCGGTCGACTTGTTCGAACGCCTGGTACTCTCGACAAACAATGGTCGACTTTCTGAATTCGACCCTGAATTGAAAAAAAATACTTTTTCACCGAAATCTCGTGAGGAACGGTCCTTCTTAGATCGAAACGGCAATGCCCTCGCCGTTCGGCAGACCGATGAGAACAACGCCAACTCAGATAGCGATTCGAAAGAAAAAAAGGCCGACGCCGATGAGTCCCCGTCTGATGCCGCGACACCGGATGCCACCAAGAACGACGCATCAGAGTCGAATACAAAATCGTCGTCTGCCAGTTCGTTGCTGAAACAGTCGCGAAAGGACATGAAGTCGCTGACCTCGATTCAAGCGAAGCTGGATGAAACAATTTCTTTCGGTCCCAAACGCTTCAAGGCGGCGGGAATGTATACCCAACGAGGGTTGCGGCTTCGGCTGGAATACCAGTTGAAGCTCGGAGCCTCGGATGGAGAACTGCTCGAAGTCTGCGATGGTCAGGTATTATGGACGCAGCAGACAATCGACAACGAGGTGCAAGTCACACGCCGCGACGTGCAACAGATTCTCGAAACGGCCAAGAATCTTCCTCGGTCCGATTCGATGGTGCTGAATCGGGAATTAGGACTGGGGGGGCTTCAGGCGCTGCTGGCATCGTTGGAAGAGACCATGACCTTCAAACTGGGGGACAACAAATCTGTCGAAAGCCGAGAGTTCACGCTGCTCGAAGGGCGCTGGAACAAAGAATATCTGAAAATCTGGTCGAACGGCTCGACCGATCCGAACGCTCAGCTTCCACCGTATGTTCCCGATCGGGTCAGGATTTACATGGAACATATTCGCCATAATGAGCGAACGGTCTATTTTCCCACTCGCATCGTCTATTTGAAGAAAGCGAATCCCGAGAAATCAATTTACCGCCCCATCGTAACGCTCGAATTTACGAAGATCGTGCTCGACGGTCCGGTGGCGGATGACGAATTTCAGTATTCGCCACGCGAGGGGGTGACGCCGGTCGATCTGACGCAAGAATATTTGCAGCAGCTGAAACCCCCTCCCTCACGAAAGTCGTCCTCTCCCTCCGCAGGCAAGTCGATGCCGTAACGCCGTTATACGACACCGGACGATTGCCAACAATTTTCGCTTCGAGAAGCGGGATCGTGATCATCCACGGTTCCGCCAACATTCATCGATTACCTAATCGAATACAGGAATGTGATATGCGAGTTGCTGTTTTCAGCACGAAACCGTACGACCGACGTTTTTTTGACCATGCCAACTGCGATTTCGGCCATGAACTGACGTACTTCGAACCGCGTCTGACACGCGAAACGGTCAGTCTCGCCGAAGGCTTCCCCGCCGTCTGTGTTTTCGTTAATGACGTTCTGGATGCCGACGTTCTGGAACAGTTGTCGGCTGGCGGAACTCAGGTGATCGCCCTGCGTTGTGCCGGTTTCAACAACGTCAATCTTTCCGCGGCGGAACAGTTCGGTATCAAGGTGGTCCGCGTCCCGGCCTATTCCCCTTACTCAGTCGCCGAGCACACCGTCGGTCTGATGCTCACGCTCAATCGAAAAATTCATCGGGCTTATGCTCGAGTCCGCGAGGGAAATTTTTCTCTCGAAGGGCTGCTCGGTTTCGACTTCCACGGCCGCACGATCGGCGTTGTTGGTACGGGACAGATCGGAATGCTAGTGACCCGCATCATGGCCGGGTTCGACTGCCGACTGCTGGGATTTGATATGTATCCCAACGACGACTGCATATCGTTAGGACTCGAATACGTTTCGCTCGACACGGTTCTGCGAGAATCCGATGTTGTGACACTGCATTGCCCACTTACACCCGAGACGCGGCATCTCATCAACGCACAGACGATCAAACAGATGAAGCCGGGGGTGATGCTCATCAATACGAGCCGTGGGGCAGTCGTCGATACCAGAGCGGTCATCGACGGATTAAAGGAGGGTCGAATCGGGTCGCTGGGGATTGATGTTTACGAGGAAGAAGCGGACTACTTCTTCGAGGATTTGTCGCAGCACATGATTGCCGACGATGTGTTGGCCCGGTTGCTGACCTTTCCGAATGTGCTGATGACAGGACATCAGGCGTTCTTCACGCAGGATGCACTCAGTGCGATTGCCGAGACGACGTTGAAAAATCTTGAGAAAATCGAACAGACAGGATCGTCAAAGAACGAGGTCAAGAGTCAACAGGTCAAGGGGCAGAAATAGCGACCATGGCACGGCCTGCATCAATCGAGCGGACCATGCAATCCTCTCGGTTACAATTGCAGTCGGTCAGCCTGTTACCTACACTGACTCAAATCAGGGTGATGGCCGCCCGATCGACACACCGGCATCCGCCAATGTCGTGTATTCGAGCAATTTCTTATGGGCCTCCCACTGAAGCGGTATCTTCATGAGTTTTACTCCCTGGTCAATCTCAACAGACGAACTGGCTGCTCACCTGAAAACCGATTCCCGATCGGGACTCACGACGGCGGAAGCTCGTAAGCGGCTTGATGAATATGGCCCGAACCTGTTGCCCGAGAAGGGGCCCGCGCCGTTGTGGCTCATCGTGCTGCGGCAGTTCGTCAACCCGCTGATCTATATTCTTGTCGCTGCTGCGGCGGTCTCGGTGTTGATCGGCGATATCAAGGATGCGAGTTTTATTGCGGTGGTATTGTTCATCAACGCGGTGATTGGTGCCTATCAAGAAGCGCAGGCCGAGCGCAGCAGCCATGCGCTGAGAAAACTCCTGCGGATGCACGCCCAGGTCGAACGCGACGGCGAAGTGCGCGAAATTATGGCCGACGAAGTGGTTCCCGGCGACGTGGTCTGGCTCGAATCGGGCAACCGGGTGGCCGCCGATCTGCGACTGCTGTTGACCCAGGGAGTCGAGATAGACGAATCGCTGCTGACCGGCGAATCGATGGCCGTCACCAAGAACGCCGAATGGAAGGGAGACAACGATGTCACGCTGGCGGATCGTCAGAATATGGCATTCGCGGGATCGATGGTGGCCCGAGGCCGCGCGAAGGGAATCGTGGTCGCCACGGGAAGCGAAACCCACGTGGGACAACTCGCACTCGACGTAATGGGCAGCGGCGGAGGCAATCCTCCGTTGCTGGCTCGTATGGAACGGTTTACCAACCACGTCGCCATCGGAACGATCGTGGCTTCCGTCTTGATCGGCGTGACGGGTTACGTCGTCTGGAACTATACGCCGGTCGAAACGTTCTTTCTCGTCGTGGCGCTGGCGGTCGCGGCGATCCCCGAAGGACTGCCGGTAGCAATGACGGTCGCTCTCGCGGTGGCGACCAGTCGAATGGCCAAACGCAACGTGATCGTACGCAGGCTGACTGCGGTCGAGGGGTTGGGAAGTTGTACGCTGATTGCAACCGATAAAACGGGAACCCTCACTTGCAACGAATTGACCGTGCGCGAGGTCAGACTGAGCGGCGGCGCGGTCTACCACGTGACGGGTGAAGGATTTTCTCCCCGGGGGGAAGTCCTGTTTCAAGGGGCAACGGTCGACCACACCACCGATGTTCTATTGACGAATACCATTCGGGCGGCGGTCTTGTGCAACGAAGCAGATCTTCACCATGCGGACGGTGACTGGGTCTGGCGCGGTGATGCAGTCGATGTAGCGATCTTAAGTGTGGGCCAGAAATTGGGACTCTCGCGCGAATCGCAACTCGACAGTGCTCCGCAGGTCAACCAGATTCCGTTCGAGTCCGAACGGCAGTATTCGGCGTCGTACCATCGTCGCGGCGACGGAACTGACGTCTTTGTGAAAGGTGCGCCTGAGCGCGTTCTGGAAATGTGTGCCACGAAGCTCTCTGCCGACGATCGCAGCCGGCTCGAATCGGCGGCGCTCGACATGGCGAAACGCGGCCTGCGCGTGATAGCCGTCGCCGGCGGATTTATCTCGCCGCCGATCGCATCGTCGGATACCCCCGCGCATCCGCACGATTTGGATCTGCTGGGATTTCTGGGAATGATCGACCCGTTGCGTCCCGGTGCCCGCGAAGCAGTCGCCGACTGCCATTCGGCGGGTGTCGAAGTGACGATGGTGACCGGCGATCACCGCGTAACGGCTCTGGCAATTGCTCGCGATCTTGGCCTTGCCGAACGCGACGACCAGGTGATGACCGCGGTGGAACTGGTGGGCAAGTCGGACGACGAACTGGCCGACGTTGTCGGACGCGTTCGCGTTTTCGCCCGCGTGACGCCGCGTCAGAAACTCGAAATCGTCAACGCGGCGAGAAAAGCGGGGCATTACGTGGCGGTGACCGGGGACGGCGTGAACGATGCTCCGGCGTTGCGGGCAGCGAACATCGGAGTCGCGATGGGCAAGGCCGGGACTGACGTGGCGCGAGAGGCGGCGGAGTTGGTCATCAGCGACGACAATTTCAGTTCGATCGTCGGAGGAATCGAAGAGGGGCGCATCGCGTACGACAATATCCGCAAAGTGATTTTTTTGCTGGTGTCGATGGGAGCGGCAGAGCTGGTGATGGTTCTGTTGTCGGTGATCACTGGATTACCTGTCCCGCTGCTGCCGGTGCAACTCTTGTGGTTGAACCTCGTGACCAACGGAATTCAAGGCGTAGCGTTGGCGTTCGAGCCGGGCGAAGGAGACAGCCTCAAACGCAAACCGCGTCCGCCCGGCGAACCGGTCTTCAACCGATTGATGATCGAACGCATCGCTGTGTCGGTGTTCGTCGTGGGGGTCGGAGGGTTCCTGGTGTATGCCATCGCCATGTGGCTCAAATGGGACATCGCCGATGCGAGGAACCTGCTGCTGCTGGTGATGGTGTTGTTCGAAAATTTTCATGTGGGTAACTGCCGTTCGGAGACGAAGTCGGCGCTCGCGTTGTCACCGCTTCGCAGCCCCGTCTTATTCTTCGGTACGCTCGGCGCATTTCTCGTGCATGTGGCCGGCATGTACATTCCTTTCTTGCAGGGGCTTCTGGCGACCCGTCCGATCGATCCGTGGATGTGGGCTGTGGCAATCGGCGTCAGCGTGCTGGTCGTCCCGGCGATCGAACTGCATAAGTGGTATTCGGCCCGGCAGACCGCGGACTTCGTCGGATGACCTCATGAACCCGTTTCGTCGGCGACGGGTTTCCCTTTTTTCTATCGCCGTGTTAGAAATGTATTTTGCAGTTGACGTCGGCGTCCGACCGCAGGACGCGTTCTGCCAATGGAAAGTGAATCAATATGACCACCGCTCAATTTTCTTACCAGCGTGTCCTGGTCGCGACCGATTTTTCACCGCACGCCGAGGCCGCGCTCAAGCAGGCGGTCTGGCTGAGTCGGCAATCGCCTCTTCAGATCACGCTGGCACACGCCTATCCTGATTTGCGTCAGGTCGTGCATCATGCTTCGGTCAAAGCGAAAATCGATTTATTAAAAGGGGAAGGGAAAGAGTTCGAGGCCGAAGTCCGTAAGGAATCCGAAGCTAAAATGCGAAAGATCGTCGCCGGCGTCGACGCCTCCGATCTTGGCGTCAAGTATCTCACGTTGCTCGGCGATCCTTCGGTCGAAGTCATTCATGCCGTACAGTCGGGAGGTTTCGATCTCGTGATGTCCGGTTCTCGCGGACTGGGACAATGGAAGAAATTTTTTGTCGGCAGCACGTCAAAACGGTTGATTCGTCAATGTCCGGCAGACGTCTGGATCGTCAAAGCCGAACACGTCGGCGAGCCGAAAGTTGTGCTCGCCGCGACCGATTTTTCGGAGGCGAGTCGAAAAGCGGTCTTGCGCGGGATGTCGATCGCCCATCAGGCGCACGCCGAGTTTCACCTGTTGCACGTGATCGATTCAAACGACGTCCCCGACGACATCGTTGAGCACATTCCCAACGGAAGTTCGTTGCGCGAGGAAATCAACGCGGAGGCGGCCAGGCACCTCGAAGTATTCATTGCGTCGCTTCCGACCGATCTTGCGGCGGTACAGTCTCATCAAAGTTACGGCAACCCTTGGATGGAAATCAGCCGCACCGCCGACCATTTGCACGCCGACCTGATCGTGATGGGCACAATCGGCCGCAGCGGCATCACCGGGTTGCTGTTAGGCAACACCGCCGAACGCGTCCTCGATACCTGCGATTGCAGCATCTTGACGATCAAACCGGAGGGTTTTGTGACGCCGGTGTGAGGGGGGGGACAGGTCCAGTTTTCGCAGATCGAGGATTATTGCGAACGCGAGATCCCGAAAACTGGACCTGTCCCCGTTTTTCTGTCTTATGTCTTTCGAGGACGACCCGGAGTACGAAAAGTGGATTCGAGGCCGAGTTTTTTTGCCGTTGTCATTACCCATTCGGTATTTCCGTAAGGCGTTCCGCGAGTGCAGCAGCGACGCATGGCAGAGAGTTCTGCTTCATTTTCAATTTGATTGACGTATTGAATCCACGATGTGGGAATAGGCAACGGCCATTCGCAAAATTTTACCGCACGCGCGTGAGCCGTTCTTGCGAAGCCAGAGGCTCGACCATAACCAGTCTTCGGCATTCGTTACCAAGTTAGCTCTCAGGGCGTTTCGTTCGGTATAGCGGACGACGCGATAAAAGTGTTCGTCGGTTTCTACAGGAAATGACTTGAACCGTCCCTGGTAAACGTGACCGTCACCGATGCAATTGAAAAACTTTTGCCATCGCGTCGCATGGGTTGTCGTTAGACGCTGCATAAATCGCGCGAGGTCGCCGTCACTTTCCGGCCAAAGAACGAAATGCCAGTGGTTGGGCATTAAAATATAGCTGACGATTCGCATCGGCGATCGAACCAATGTCTCAGCAACGATGTCTTCGAACGCCAAATAATCGCGATCGCCAAAGAACAATTGCTTCTTGCCAACTCCTCGATTGAGGATGTGGTAGATCATTCCTCCCGGTACGAATCTTGCAGTTCTAGGCATGACGACAGCATATCGCATCATGAGCGTATGTCAATTAAAAACGGGGACAGGTCCAGTTTTCGGGGTTGTGTGTGAGCGGAAATTGCCGGTCTGGCGAAAACTGGACCTGTCCCCATTTTCTCTTCGTGTGCCCGCGCATCGGCTGCGGCGGCTAGTTAGCTGGTTCGTGATCTCTGTTCTCGTGCGAACCAAAAGAGAGAAACGCCAACAGTCCAAAGATTCCCGTGAAGAACCACAACGGGATCGCGAGCACGATTACGCCGCCGGTAGAGCCGCGATGAAGCGTGAATTCCCATCTGATCGGCTGTCCGTCGAGCCCGCGGTACCATGAGTTGGTCCACCACTCATATTCCTGAGGCACCCCGGGCTCCGCAAACCATATCTTAAGACGACCACTGCCTATCGCCCAAGACCAGTGCGGCTCATTTTTTACGCCGACTAACCAGGGATTCGATCGGCTCAACAGCAACAGCGCTATCGCCGTCGTCGCCGTCAACAACGAGAAAACCGCGACGGCGCACAGGAGATGGCGGCGGAACGAAAATAACCTGTCCCCGTTTACCTTGAAGATAAGAAGGTCTCGCATAGTGGCTCAAAAAATGAAAAACGGGGACAGGTCCAGTTTTCGGGGTTGTGTGTGAGCGGAAATTGCCGGTCTGCGAAAACTGGACCAGTCCCCTTAGCCGATCAGCTCATCCATCGGCCCGTGGTCGACCAGATACTGCGGTCTTCCCGTCAGGTCGGTGAGTTGCGTCTGGGCGACGTCGATGCCCAGACGTTCGTAGAGCGATGCGAAGACTTCGCGGAAATGGACCGGGCGCGTCATCGGTTCTTCACCCCAGCGGGTCGTCGAGCCGATCACTTGTCCGCAGTTTAAGCCCCCTCCTGCGACGAGAGCACTACAGACGCGCGGCCAGTGGTCGCGGCCGGCGTTGCCGTTGATCTTCGGGGTGCGGCCGAATTCTCCCCACATCACGACGGCGACGTCGTCGAGCATGCTGTGATCTTCGAGATCGCGCAGCAGCGCCGAAAGACCGATGTCGAGCAACGGCAGGCAGCCGCGGGCTTCGTTGAAGTTGTCTTTGTGCCAGTCGAAGTTGTAATCCCCTTTGAGCATGCGACCGAACGGCCAGCGGCAGAAGGCCATCGTCACGCAGCGAGCCCCCGCTTCGATCACCCGGCGGGCGAGCAGAAACTGATCGAGCAGCGTCTTTCCTTCGCGCTCTTGAGGATACTCTTTATCGAGCCCATACAACTTCAAAATCGCCGGGTCTTCGTTACTGAGATCAAGAGCCTCAGCAAGTCGCGGCGACGTGAGGACTTCAAACGCCTGCTTGTGAAATTCGTCGATGCCGTCGTTTTCGCCCGCCTTTGCAACCTGTCGACGAAAATCGTCGAAGCTCGATAACAGCGTGCGACGATCGGAGAGACGTTGCAGACTCACTCCGTTGAGCATGATGTTCTTGCGATCGACGGCGGCGACTTCGAACCCGGCATGAGCGGGGCCGAGATAGCCGGGCTGACCCGGCGGCGTTCGCAGAATGAATCGGGGATCGGGTTCGATCGGCGTGAGGTCGACGCATGGCGGCACACCGGCCACACGCGGTCCGTGATATTTCGAGAGAATCGCTCCCATTGAGGGCCAGTCGCCGAGCGGATAACCGGCAATCACCGGCGACGATTCCATCGGCGGATGCGATTCCCAACCGGTCGTGCACCAGTGCGTATTGTGATCGTCGTGAAACCCCATCAGCGAGCGGATGAGCGTGTACTTATCAGCCATCGTCGCAAGCCGGGGCATCAGTTCGCAGATGTCGGTGCCGGAGACATTGGTGGCGATCGGCCGAAGTTCGCCACGAATTTCGGCGGGGGCTTCGGGTTTGAGGTCGAAGGTATCGAGATGCGTTGGACCGCCGGGGAGGAGGATCATGATGATCCCCTTGATCGGCGATTTACGGTTCGACGTGCTTTCGGCACGAAGAATATCGGGCAGCGCAATACCACCGAGCCCCAGCCCACCTATCTGCAAGGCCTGACGGCGCGAGATGTCGCAAAACCGCGATTCACCCCCGGCGATATTCAGCATGGTCGACCCCCTTACCCACCTATCGGCCAGTGAACGCATAAAACATTACCATTGTATCGATGCAAGGGGGATGTCGCAATGGTTTTGTGGTTGAAAGAGCGGCGGAGTTTATCTCCGCCGTCAGAATCGAGCCTCATCGTTGAGTAGAAACCAGGAACAGTCTCCAAATCTAACTCACAAGCGCATCGAGCGGTTCCACCGGCTGGATATCCGCGTTCGTTAAACTTTCGTCGCGCCCCTGGAACGGGTACGTCAATCGCGTGTGATCCAATCCGAATTGACGAAGCAGCGTCGCATGCAACTGGCTGATCGAGACCGGGTTCTTGGCGATCTTGTAACCGAACTCGTCGGTGGTGCCATAGGTGAGGCCTCCCTTGAAGCCGCCGCCGGCAATGAGGCCGGTGTAAGCGTGGCGGTTGTGATCGCGACCGTTTTTGCCCTGTGCAACCGGCAAGCGACCGAATTCGCCGATCCACATCACAACGGTGTCCTGCAAAAGGCCGCGCTGTTTGAGATCGGCCATGAGCGCGGCGCCGGGCTGATCGGCGTTCGCCGCGATTTTCTGAATGCGCTCATTGTGGTCGGAATGCGTGTCCCAAGGATCGCCGTTGATATTATCGTTGAAGACTGCGACATAGCGGACGCCGCTTTCGATCAATCGGCGGGCCATCAGACAGCGTCGGCTATAGGTGCCGGTTGCTTTGTTGTCCATGCCGTACAGCGATTGCGTTTCGGCGGTTTCCTGGGCGACGTCCATCGCATTGAGCACTTCGTCGCGGATGTCGCCGGCGAGCGCGTTGGCCGCGATGCGGGCATCGAGTTCGTTAAGGCTTGCAAACCGCGATTTGTGTTCGCGATTGATGTCGGCGAGAAATGCAAGTTGATTGCGCTGCATTTCAGCGGTGACGCCTTTCGGCAAATCGAGATCGAACAATGCCGGGCCGTTCGTGCGGAGCGGAGTCCCCTGATATATCGCCGGGAGAAACCCCGAAGACCAGTTGCGAATGCCGTCGACCTGATCGTAGTTCGGATCGGAAAGGACCACATAGGGGGGCAGTTTTTGATTCTGCGAACCGAGAGCGTACGTTAACCACGAGCCGATTGTCGGCCGACCCGAACGCGGTTTGCCACTCTGGAAATGCCGCAACGCCCCTTCGTGATCATTCACCGGTGTGTGCAGCGATCGGATCATGCAGAATTCATCGGCATGTTTTGCTGTGTGCGGCAATAACTCGCTGAAGATCATTCCCGATTCGCCGTGCGTCGAAAACTTGAATGGACTCGGCATGCAAAGGCTGCTGTCCTGTTTGTCGAAAAACGCTTCGACGCCGCCGGGCATCGGTTGGCCTTCGTATTTGGCGAGCGCGGGTTTTGGGTCGAACAGATCGACATGGCTCGGTCCGCCGTGCTGAAACAGCAAGATCATGCGCTTCGCCGGTGCATCGAAATCCGGCGCACGAACCTTGACGTCGCGTCCTCTGCCGTCATCGACATCGGCGCCATACGACGCTCGGCCGCAGATCATTTCGGCAAGCGACAACCAACCACACGACAGGGCGGCTCGTTTAAGTAGAGACCGTCGGGTGAAATCGGAAGAAGAGTGCATTTTCAATAAACTTTCGTTACGGAACATACAAAAATTCGTTGCTCGCCAGCAGCATGCGGCAGAAATCCGAAAGCGATTGTTTCGCGGCATTGTCGGGTGACGTTGTTTTGCGAAGTTCGGTTTGCGTTTCTAAAAACTGTCGGCTGCGTTCGCGTTCAATCGGTGTCGGTTCGCGGCCGAAGGCGAGTTCGAAGGCGAGTCCGATCTGATCGTCGGCGGTTTCTCCTGCTTCGTGCATCAGTCGGTCGGCGAATTGTTCCCCCATGCGGACGGCAAAATCACCGTTGATCAGCGACAACGATTGCGATACGACGGTCGTCGTCGACCGCGCCAGACAATTCGGCTCGGGAACTGCGAGATCGAATGCTTCCATAAACGACATCGGCTGCGTGCGGCGATGGCGGATGTAAATGCTGCGGCGATCGACTTCGCTCAATTCATCGCTCTCTGCGGACGGCGCGGGAAGGATAATTTTGCGGCTGCCGTTATCGACGAACTCGATCGACGGGCCTCCCATTTTTTCATTGAGCACACCGGCCACGGCGAGCATGCTGTCGCGAATCGACTCGGCATCGAGCCGATGTGCCGGAAAACGATGATATTCGGCGTCTCGGGGATCGTCCGCCCCGTCGTCGACAAAGCTGGCCTGCCGATACGTGCGCGACAGCAGAATCGACCGATGCAACACCTTTTGTTTCCATCCCGCGGCAACGAATTCGGCGGCGAGCCATTCGAGTAATTCGAGATTGTCGGGCGGCAGACCGCTGATGCCGAAGTTATCGGGCGTAGGAACGAGTCCGATGCCGAAATGGCCGCGCCAGAGGCGATCGACGTGCACGCGGGCCAACAAGGCCGACGGTCGTGAATCGGGATGCGTCGCCCACCGGGCAAAAGCGAGTCGCCGGCCGGTTGTCGGTGCCCCCGATTCAGGAACGTCAACCTGCATGTGATTGTCGTCATCGGTCAGCATCGATAATGCCGCCGGTTCGACGTTTTCGCCGTGCTGAAAGTAGTCGCCGCGCGTCAAAAGCGGCACCGGCGGCGGCGATTGCGTTAGATCGGTCACCCAGGCGAGTTTGTCGGGTTCGGGCATTCGGGACTGTTCGGCGGCGGCGACCGCTTCGTTCAACACAGTGGTTCGCCTGGCCAGTTCTGCGGCGAACCGCTGGTATTCTCCCTTTTGGTCTTCGATCTCTTCGTCGTTGTGCGATGATTCGATCACGATGTTGTCGACGGTGAAACTGCGCGAGCAGCAAAGTTCGAACCCAAATCCACCGTCGGGAAGCCGAATCGCCGGCACGGTGATCGATTTCTCTTCAAGCACGCCATCGGCGATATGTTGCAGCAGGAATTCATCGTCTCCGGTGCGTGTCACACGCACGCCGTAGTTGTGTCCCGATTGATACGCTGCGGTACCTATCGCACCGACCCCCTGTTGATCACCGCCGGGATAATCGAGATAAACACCTGCTCCACCACCAGGGTTGCCATCGAATAGTATGTTTCCCTTCGGGACATCGAAATTGTTGTCTCCCGGTAAGATGTCGGCGCTATCGTCGAAGTCGTGCAGTGCGATGTAATAACCGATCCGTTCGGCGGTATTTCCATCGGGGCCCTGCCCGTCAGCAAGATCGAACGTCGCCTGAATCCAACCGCCAATTTCATCAGGGGTCCAGTCGAACGATTGCTGCGTTACAAGCCATGTGCTCTGACTCGACCCCGCCGCAACAAGTGACAATTTGCCGTCGGCCAATCGCGCCATCGGTGCCGATTCACCATCAAATGTGAGCGGCGGCTTGCCCGCGGGAGTGTCGTCTCCCGGAGCCGTAACGCTCCAGTTCGACATGCCGTCGGTCGATGAAAAATTGTCGTGAAAAGCGATGGCCCCTTTCGGTCGATTTTCATTGAGCCACGTTTGATACGACTCTTTGACCTCGGCAATCTGTTTATCGGCCGATTCGTTTGACGCTTTCCACGCGGCAACGTCATGTTGACCGACGGCGTAAATCCAGCGATCTTTCGGTTGCGTCCATTCCTTGACGTTGAACGCCGGGTAGAAGATCGCCTGTAGCGAATAATAATCCTGCTGCGGAATCGGATCGAATTTGTGACTGTGACAGCGGGCGCAGTCGATCGTTACGCCAAACATCGCCGACATTGTGATCTGCAAATGGGCCTCGAGAACGGCGTAGCGTTCCATCACGCGAGTGATTTCGTTCCCTTCGGTATTGTCGGTGCCGTCGGGAGCGTTTCGCAGAAAATGCGTGGCGGTGAGTTTCTCCAAATCGTCGGGCGTCAACGATTCTTTCGCGGGGTAATTGACGAGTTCATCCCCCGCGAGTTGTTCGACCCATATCTGGTCGTACGGCTTGTCATTGTTGAAGCTATCGATGACATAATCGCGATACCGCCACGCCAAAGGCCGCGGCGAATCGTGGCGGATGTAACCGTTGCTCTCCGAAAACCCAACGACGTCGAGCCACAACCGCCCCCAGCGTTCACCGTAGTGCGGCGAGGCGATCAAACGGTCGACGAGCTTTTCGTACGCTTTCGGCGAAGAATCGTTGACGAAGTTTTCGATCTCTTCGCGCGTCGGCGGCAGACCGGTGAGATCGAGCGTTACCCGGCGTATGAGCGTGCGGCGATCGGCTGGGCTAGCAAACGATAACCCTTGCTGTTCGAGCTTCGCGAGCACAAATCGATCGAGCGGCGTGATGTCGGCCTCCGAATTTTTCACCGTCGGTAAATCGGAACGCTTTAACTCGCGGTACGACCAGAAGTTTCGCTCAGCATCGGTGAGATCGGCGACGGCTTTTCGTGGCGCACGCGATTTCGCTCCTCCTTCGAGCCAGTTTTTGATGTCAAGCTTCTCGTTGTCGGTCAGCGGCTCGCTCCCTTCAGGAGGCATCTCGCCCGAGGCGATTTTTTCCCACAGCGCGCTCTCATCGAGTTTGCCATCGGCAATCACCGGCCCCGATTCGCCGCCGCGCAAAATCGACCCGATACTACGCAGGTCGAGTTCAGCCTTGCGTTTCACCCGGTTGGCCCCATGACACGCCGTGCATTTCGCCGCGAAAATGGTTTGGACCTGATCTTCGAAGAGCGGCTTGTTGTCGGCACGAAGTTCACTTGCGGCGAAGAAGATGAGGGGAATGATAAGACGTCGAATCATCGATGACAGACTTTCTCGATCGGTTGGAAAAGTCGGCGATTATGTACTGTTCATTATCATCAATAACGATGCTTAAAACCAGTGCGATTGGTGCTGCGTGAACGAAGAAGACTCTCACGTTTCTACGGTTTAGTTCTCCTGCTGTACATACTGCTTCCGCACGATCTCGCAAATCGCCGATAGCGCCGTGCTACTGTGGGCTTTGACGAAAAAGCCGCGTTTATTTCCTAGGGCGATTTCCGAAAACGCGTTTCGCTCAATGTTGATGTCGACGATTACGCCGTTGTTTCGCAAGACTGTACGGAGGACATGATGGGGGAGATTCGTCGAACCGGTGGAACCGACGATCAATAACAGATCGGTCTTCTCCGCCGCTTTGAGCGAACTTTCGAATCGGTAATGGGGTTCGTTGTACGTTTCATCCCACAACAAAACATGAGGCCGTGCCCGTCTGCCGCATTTCGGGCAGATGAGCCGTTGCCATAATTCGGCGGGAAGTTCTTCGTCCCGGCCCATCGCCGGCATTTCATCGGGGATCGCATAGATTTCGAGCGAACATTCCTCGGCACAACGCATGTAGTTCAAGTTGCCGTGCACTTGAAACGTTCGCTCGGCTGAACTTCGCGCCCGCAGATGCAGGCCGTCGACGTTTTGCGTGATGAGTTGAAACCGGTCATCGAGCATTAATTCCATCTCTGCCAGCGCGTGATGACCGGCGTTCGGCTCGGCCTTCAGACAAACGCCCCGGCGATAAAGAAACCACTTCCAGACGTCTTCGGGGCGGTTGAGAAACATCGCATAATTGGAGATTTCCTGCGGCTGATAATTTCGCGACCCGATCGTCCAGTACCCTTCGGGACCGCGAAACGTGGGAATATCACTCTCTGCCGAGACACCAGCGCCGGTGAGGACGGTGATAAATCCGTTTGAGGCGATGACGTCGTGCAGGGTTTGTTGCAGGCGAAGTTCGAGCATTACAACTCCGGCGGCACCCAATCCGTAATCAACTCCAGCGAATTTTGCAGTTCATATAACTCGTGAAACGGCTGGGTCAGTGAATTCGGGGTCGATTCGTTGACCATCATCGGGACGGTCTCATCCCACCATCGGTCGTAATACTCGAGCATTGCTTTCACCACGTCGGGATGTTTATCGATGACATTCGTGGTCTGGCCGGGATCGGCCTGCATGTCGTAAAGCTCGTCTTTGCCGACTAAGCGAAAACGATGATTGCGGACGGCGAACGTTTTCCACTTCGACAAATTCGGATCTTCCCCTTTCGTCCAGCGACCGAAGTGTGATACCAGATTGCGGTCGGGCCAGTCGTTCGATGTGTCGAGTAACAGCGGCAGCAACGATCGCCCTTGGACCTGATTGGCCGGACGTATTGCCCCGGCGAGTTCGACCAGCGTCGGGAAGATATCGATATGGGCCGTTACCTGATCGAGATCATGGTTCGATTTGATCTTTCCCGGCCAGCGGAAGAACGCGGGAACGCGCACGCCCCCTTCGTCGACCGAACCTTTTAATCCCTTCATACCGGCGTTATAGAAAGGGTATCCTTCAGCGTAGGGCTTATTGTTGTTGTAAGAACCGGCTGAAACCATTCCGTTGTCCGAAAGAAAAATCAGCAACGTGTTATCGGCGAGATTCCATTCGTCGAGCCTGTCGAGCAGGAGGCCGATATTGTCGTCGATGTTCTCGATCATGCCGTAATAACCCGCGGGATTGTCTTCGAAACCGAGCTTCTTGAATCGATCGGCATACTTCGGTGGCGCAATGAAGGGGCCATGCGGAGCGTTTGTGACGAGGTACGTGAAGAACGGTTGCTCGCCCTCTTTAACCGAATGGATCCAGCCGAGAGCTGCGCGAAAGAATGTGTCGGTGCAGAATCCTTTTGTGCGGACGAACGTGCCGTTGTGCCGGATGACGGGATCGAAATATCCATTGCCCGGAGCGTCGGCGCACGAACATTCGAATGTCTGACCGATTCCCCCGGCACCGTGGATGAAGGTTTCATCGAAACCGCGATTGTGAGGCTGGTACGGTTCTTCGTCGCCGAGGTGCCATTTGCCAAAGATGCCAGTGGTGTATCCCGCCTGCTTGAGCACTTGTGGCAACGTCGTGGCATTCAATGTGAGTCGTTCGCGTTCAAGAATGGTATGCGTCACTCCATTGCGCATGGGATGCCGGCCGGTCATCAGTGCCGATCGGGTCGGCGAACAGGTGGGACTGACGAGAAATCGAGTGAGCCTTGTACTTTGATCGTACAGTCTGTCGAGATGAGGTGTCTTGATCCAGGGATGCCCATGCCGACCGAGCGGCGCATATCCCTGATCGTCAGTCATGATGAGAATAATATTCGGCCGCGGAGGCGTTTCCGCCGCGAAAGAGGAGAGTGAGAAGTGACAAGCAATCAAGCAGGTCGTGATTAGTGATTTCATAGGAAAACCTGATTTCCACCGCAAAGGCGCGGATATCTCAAAGACGAATGAAAAGATGATTAGAACTGGTCATAACCCGGTTGGCTACAGAATAGTCGTCCATATTACCCAGAGGGCCCCCGCCGTCCAGTGGGTTATGAAACTGCTTGTAGAGAGATTTCATCAGGTTAACGTAATAGGGACACATGGACCAGAATAACAAAGAGAAACGTTATTCCCTCCCATTTTCTTTGCGATCTCTGCGCCTTCGCGGTAGAAATCACAATCCATTCACCATGCGCTTGATGCCGTCTTTAACCAAGGGGACATTCCAGTTGATCAGAAAACCAAGTTTATGCTTCGACAATTTGAGATACGTCATCGAGAAATTCATTGGACTTTTGAAATATGCCGATCGACAGGCATCCCTCGGGAGAACTCGCGGCGTGTACCGAGCCGACGTCGCGCCAGACAAAATTTCCGGCGGTGCATGTTCCCGATTCATCGGCGAGACTACCCTCAAGTACGAACGTCTGTTCGATACCGGTGTGGCGATGGCGAGGCAACTTGGCGCCGGGAGACATCTGAAACAGGGCCGTGAACGCCTCGCTGTGAGGATCCTGCCAGAGGATTTTCATCCTGATACCGGGAAACCGCGTTTCCTGCCAGGGAACATCGGCGGTATCGATATAGTGCGAACCCGGGGGAATGGGGGCCATCGCTGTTCCTCATCGAATGTCACGTGGCTGAAACTACTCGCAGAGCCGATGCCCGCTGGAAACCGTATGCGTCGAGCATGGTCTCAATCATCATCCTCGATTATCGACAATCGGTTCGATGATGACAACGATGCGATATCGGACATTACGATAGTTGAGGAAACGAAGCGATGGCGATATTCAGCTGTCAGCCTCAATTATGCGTGGGAGGCAGTGACCGCACTTTTCTTCGTTCGGCCAATCTGGCGAATCGTGTCCAGAAGTTTCTTTCGATCGAACGGCTTTTCGAGAATGTGCTGAAAGCCAAATTCGAGTGCGACGTCTGCTTCGGTCCGAAGGCTCTCCTGATCGACGGTGGTATTCGGCGTAATCAATATGATGAATTCCGGTTCTTTTGAATTACTTCCTTCGATGGCTGGTCGATCGATCTGACGGCAGAAATGCTGTAAATCGATGGCCGAACCACCACGTATCTTCCAGTCGGTAATAATGACGTCGATGCCGGGGTTCGTGGCGATGATCTCCTGAGCCGAATTCAACGTCGAGGCTGTCAGAACTTTGTCCCCACTTTTCGACATGAGGTGCTGCAGGTTGTGTCGCACGAATCCCAAATGGCAGGCAATGAGGACAAGCATGAACCAATCCGATCTCAACCAGGCTCTGGTGTTTGTTGATTGTGTTGTAAAACAGGATTCAAGACACAATCAATGACGTAACAGGCGTTGGAATTTTTTGCGAATTCATCTTGGTCTGCAGGAATGCACGATCCCTGCAAACATTGTTAACACAACCTTAGGTTATGCTGCCAAACCGGTTGTTTTTAATCAAGGAATTGCACACTCTGTGCAAAATAAGAAGGTCCATGTGCGGGTTATGCCACTTTTTCCGCACATGTATTTCTCCTCAATCAGGTAGATCTCCACAAGAACAGTTGGCGATAACAATAATCGCAAACTATCTTAAACAAAGATATTAACGAGAACTCTCGCCTTAAAAACGGCGATCGTTTGGCGAAGGTATTAGTTCTTTCAGCGTCTCGGATCACACGGGAACGTGGTAGGTGAAAAACGCTTACTCCTTTGCCCGACGATAGATTGCAATTGCCTCGGGCTTGGATTGCACTTCGAGCTTTTTATACAGGCTCGCTAAACGGAACTATACGGTTCTCAGACTCATTTTCAGGGCTTCAGAAACCTGTCGATTCTTCAACCCGCGGTCGAGTTGAATCAATACGTTTAACTCCTGCTCCGTCAATTTTTGCAGCAGCGCGCGACTCTGGAGAGCCTCGTGATCCGAACTACGGTTCTTTCGATCCTGTTCGAGTGCGTCGTGTATCGCTTGGATCAGTTCTTGCGGTGGGACCGGTTTTTCCAGAAAATTCATGGCCCCATATTTGATGGCTTTAACCACCGTGGGCGTGTCGGCATAGCCCGAGAGAATCACCGTCGGTCGCAAGGCATTATTGCGGCGGAGTCGCTGCAGCAGATCGAGTCCGTTCAGCCCCGGCATCCGGATATCGAGCAGCAGGCAGCCCTCGCGATCTTCACCGACATTATGCAGGAATTGCTCCGCCGATGGGTAGCATTCCACATGGAACTGCTGGTTGGCAAGCATCGTCGCTAGGGAGTCGAGGACGGCTACATCGTCGTCCACGACGAAGACCGCTGGCCCAACGTTCATTCGTCTGTCTCCTGAAAGTGTGAAATAGGTAACGTAAAAGAAAATATTGCGCCGAAACCGGCGGCTGATTCATATCGCAACTCGCCGCCGTGGATATCGATGATCCTTCGACTGATTGTCAAACCGAGTCCCAGGCCGCCGGGTTTCGACGATACAAAAGCATCAAATGCTTTATCGGTCGGTGAATAGGAGATTCCCATTCCCGTATCTTGAATTGTCACAAGAATTCGGTGATCCTGACGTTCTGTGGTGATTTCAATCCGTCGGACCGTATCGACGCCGGATAGCGCTTCGATGCTGTTTCGCAGGAGATTCAACAGAACCTGCTGAATCTGAACGGAGTCAACCTGTATTAATGGCAAATTTGAAGGAATGTTCGTGATCAACTCGATCCGTTCGTGATACAGATCTGATTTAATCAACGAAAGAACATCATTTAGAATCTGGACGAGATCGACCGCCGCGTGTTCGGTTTTTGTTTTGCGTACCAGTTGTTGCACGCTGCTCACAATTTGTCCCACCCGCATCGATTGCGCTTCGATCGCATCAAGATATTTAGCGCAGCGCTGTTTTTCCTCTCCCTCGACGGTGTCGAGAAGCACTTGTGCCGTAAAAGCGTAATTGACTATGGCCGCCAGCGGCTGACTCAGTTCATGGGCGATATTGGCGGCCATTTCTCCGAGGGTCGAAAGCCGCGTTGCGTGGGCGATTTCTTCGCGAAACCGTTGTGCTTGAGCTTCCGCCTCTACGCGAGCGGTGATGTCGACTCCCGCGCCCAGGATTTCCCGAACGGTCCCTTTTTCATCACAGACCGGATGCACGGTAATTTCGAACTGTTTCATCTCACCGGTAACCATGCGTATTGGCGAATCAAAACGGCTGTTCAGTCCCTGCTGTGCTTGGAAAAACGCATGGCGTATTCTCTCCTGTACCACGGGATCGAACCTGATCCACTCGGTCTCCCATATCTTTAGTCCCTGCAGTTGATCGGACGAAAAGCCGGGGCTATCAAACGTCGTATGATTGACGAGCGACAAGCTGCCATCGACCGAAAACAACGTCAAATAATACGGCAGTCCGTTGAAGATGTTTCTTAACCGCTGCTCGTTTTCGCGAAGCCGTTTTTCTGCGACGACGCGATTGGTGATATCTCTCGTCACGGCCAGTAAGGCTTCGATTTCGCCCGATGAGTTCCGCAACGGAGTGCCAATCGCCTCGAGCCACTTTCTCGTTCCCTTCAGCCCGTCGGCTTCGAAGACGATAGTCGCTTTCTCGCCGGTGAATACTTGCCGTTCCCATTTGCGATAGAGTTCCTGATATTCGGGAGGCAGGATCTCGGAAATTTTGACGCCTCGCACCTGCTCGAAGTTGTCAGCTTCAATCATCCGTACACCGGCAGGATTCATCTCGAGCACCCGTCCGTCGCGATCGAGCACCTTGACGCATTCGGGTTGCGCTTCCAGTATCGCTTGATAGAGTGTTTCACGAATTTCAGGCGGTGTTGTTTGACCATCTGGTTCACCGGACGGCTTAGTGACGTCTTCCTGTGATGTGTCCGCTGATTCCTTCAGATTTCCTTGGACGACTTTCTTTTGTTCGTTGGAGATCACTTGGCGTAGAACTTCGCTTTCGCGGAGGGCAGCCAAGGCCAGACTATCGCGGGTGACCATTCCGATAAGATGTTCACGGGAGTCGTACAGCGCGATCAACTCGACCGTTTCATCTTGGAACAACTGCGCGCCGTCGCTTAAGGGGCGGCCGGACGTGGTGTGCACCCAACCGATCGGCCGAGAGAGATCGGCCAAAGTGGCTCCATTGGTTGCGAGTTTCAGCTCGCTGGTTTTGACGACGCCGACCGGTGAGTCATCCTGTACGACGACAATAGACGAAATATCCCTGGCGATGACTGTGGGAATCATCGAGGAGGCATTTTCATCATGGCGAACGAGAACGACCTTTTCGCAAATCGCTGTTTGAAGCGACCAGGGAACCGGCATGCTTTGTTCGCGGTTCATTTTTTCATGATCAAAATTTGTCATCGAATCGCGAGCGCTGTGAATCGTGACATTTGGAGAAAATTACATGTGATTATCGTACGTTTCTGTCCCAAAGTGCGTTCGAAGCACGTAAAAACGGAGTGCTGAACGACTCCGCATGGAGTGGTTTCGTCCATGAGGACTTATCGATATCGTACAAAGGATTCATTTGAATGGCAATCATTTATATGTTCGTAAGTTGCAAATTGACAATGTGTTAAGAGTAGGGAATGTGTGAGAATTTGTCGACTGGTGTTGTGGACTGAACCCGTTCTCCTTCAATCGGCGAGCGATTGATTGCCAGCAACCAGTCGTTTTAACGTCGTCTGAAGGCTGAATAATCAAGATATCTACCATCGACAGGAAAATCCCAAATCGATCGCGAGACACGTACACATCAGAAGTTCGATCGTATTCACTTTCTAATGAAATCGATGTCGAAGTCCAGCCATCAAAGTTTCGAACACGATTTCTTTTCGGCCGGCTTTCCTGCCGCTAAAAAAATTCGGTACGCTATTGGTCGAATGAACGATATAAACGGTTCGCTAATTTCTGAATCGAACGACACAACAAAGGAAGTCTTTCATGAAACGGGTCGTTACCGGCGGCGTCAGTCACGAGACCAGTACGTTTACTCCCGTCCCGACGACGCTCGAGGCGTTCGAGGAACGGTTTCTCGTTCGCGGCGACGAGATGCTCAAGATCTTCGAGAAGACGAACAGCACCATCGGTGGTTTTATTGACGGAGCCAAAAAGCACGGCTTCGAACTGATTCCTGCAATTCTGGCTGAGGCCAATACCGGGGCACCGACATCGCGCCAGACGTTCGACGATATCGTCGGCGAATTGCTCGACTCGATCGAACAGGCGGGAACTATTGATGGCGTGTTACTCGAACTGCACGGTTCGATGTGCGTCGGCGATCTCGACGATCCGAACGACGGCATCGCAGACGCCGAGGGATATCTGCTGGAGAAGATCCGTAAGCGTGTCGGCTCGGAGGTACCGATACTTGCCGAACTCGATATTCATTCCAATGTCACCGAGTTGATGATCGAGAATGCCGATGTGTTGTTGGGACGGCGGTCGTATCCTGAGGTCGATATGGCCGAGCGTGCCCGCGATTGTGCTGATATTCTGGTGCGCATCTGGAACGAAGGAATCAAGCCGACGATGGCGCTGCATCAGATTCCTATGGTCTGGGGAATGAATCAAGTCACAGCACATTCGCCGATGAAGGAAGCTATCGCCGAACTGCGCCGCATCGAATCGAACCCCGGTGTGATCTGCGGATCGATTGCCACGTGCTATTTTCTGGCCGATGTTCCGGATATGGGAGCATCGGTTTATGTCGTGACGGATAACGATCGCGCTTCAGCGCAGCGTTACGCCGATGAATTGGGAGAATGGTGTTACGCCCGCAAAGAAGATTGGCATTTTCATATGCCGACGACAAAAGACGCGCTGGCCCTTGCCGAAGCCGCCGGAAAGTTTCCCGTCATCTTTGCCGACATGCGCGACAATACCGGCGGCGGATCACCCGGCGACAGTACTGGAACCTTACAGACTTTTGTCGATGCCGGTGTCCGACCGGCCTGTGTGCTGAACATCACCGATCCTGAAACGGTAAATCAATGTCACGCGGCGGGAGTGGGAGCGACGATCGCGCTGAATGTCGGTGGCAAGTCGACGCCGCTGCAAGGGGAACCGGTGGCGATGACGGCAAAGGTGGTCGCGATTTCCGATGGACGATTTCGATACGCCGGTCCGATGTATACGGGACTCGAAAACTGTCTCGGTCCGTCGGCGCACATCGAGTCGAACGGCATACATGTGATTTTGACGACGCTCCGCGAACAGCCCTTCGACACGGCGTTCGCGCTGTCGCTCAAACTCGATCCCCGGGCGATGAAATATATTGGTGTGAAATCTGCCGCCCATTTTCGGGCAGGATTCGAAGAATGGGCAGGGGCGATCTATGTCGTCTCCGAGCCGAGCGTCCACGACCTGGGCAATCTCCCCTATAAACGGCTGAAACGAGCACTCTATCCGCTTGATAACACGTAGAAATGCAGTCTGTCGCACTCCGAACCTTTGTTGAAAAGTCGATGTCGGATATTCGAATTCGCACTGTTGGAAGTCGTCAGACCGCTCGATATAATGGCCTGCGACCGATCCGTCCCCGTAGCTCAATTGGATAGAGCGTCGGCCTCCGAAGCCGAAGGTTAGTGGTTCGAATCCACTCGGGGATACTGACTTACGACAAATCGCTGCCTCGCTGGTACAGAATTCGGTACAGAATTCGAGCCGATTTTCGATTGTCCAGCGTCAATTCGCCCACGTCACGGGCAAGTCACGGCGTCGTGGCAAAATCCTTCAGGCTTGCTGGGTTACTACTTCCCAGCTTCGTTTGGAGGACTTTGCAAATGGCTCGCAGACCGAAACCATGGTACAGAAAAGACCGCCGCGCTTGGTTCGTCACAATCGACGGAACGCGGCACAATCTTGGGCCAGACAAGAAAGCTGCCCACGAACTCTTCCACCAGTTGATGTCTCAACCTCAGAAGAGGTCCGTACCATCTGGCTCAGTTGTCGAAATCATCGACACGTTTCTCGAATGGTGTTCAAACCACCGGGCACCCGACACCTACGAATGGTACCGCTTTCGCCTTCAAGCGTTTGCGGAGCGATATCCTGACCTGCGCACGGCTGAACTCAAGCCATTTCACGTTCAGGAATGGCTCGATGCTTTCAACCTCTCCACCGGATCGAAGCGGAATTACTGCCGCGCCATCAAGCGGTGCATGCGGTGGGCACACCAGCAGGGTTACGTTGACCACAATCCAATCATTCACATGGAGCAGCCGGAAAGCGGAACACGGGATGTTCTCGTCAGCGCCGACGAATTCGAGAAGATGTTGGCTCTGGTTCCAAATCGAGATTTCCATGAGCTACTGACAATCACATGGGAAACCGGTTGCCGCCCGCAAGAGTCACTACACGTCGAAGCCCGTCACGCCGACTTCAAGAACAGCAGATGGGTGATCCCGCCTCGCGAAACCAAAGGCAAGGCTCTGCCTCGCGTTGTGTATCTGACGGATTCCGCCCTTGCAATCACGAGGCGACTCGTTCTGAAACACCCTACGGGAAAGCTCTTTCGGAATTCCAATGGAAAAGCGTGGACGACTGACGCTGTGAATTGCGCGTTCGTTCGCCTTCAGATCCGCATGGGAAAAGAATCCATGCGTCAACGCGGGATCGTCGTCGAAAACGAAGCCATCGAAGCGTTCTCGAAGCAGCTTGCGTCACATCGAGTGGTTGGAGGCAAGACTGTTCAAAAAACGAACGCCGAGATTCGACAAGAGGCGAAAAGGAAGCTGACGAACCGTTTGGCTTGTAAGTTTGGAACCAAACTTTCCCTGTATGCCCTACGACACAGTTGGGCCACTCACGCCTTGGAACGTGGCGTAGACTCGTTGACAGTCGCTGTGTTGATGGGACACAAAGACCCATCGACTCTTGCGAGGGTCTATCAGCACCTCTCCAAGAATCCGTCGTATCTGCTCGATGAAGCCAAGCGTGCCGTAGGTTAGAGCTTAATATGTTTAAGGCGAGGGCGTGCGCGATTGACGCGCA
>JAQCEJ010000072.1 GCA_027618475.1 Planctomycetota bacterium
GCAGAACTCCTCGAACTCGACGCCGACTGCGTCAACGTGAAAGCGAAAACGGGAGAGCAAGTCGGACCAATTGGCCGGGAAGAGGCGATTTCAGCAGACGCTGTCGTTTTGCTGATTCGCCAGAAACCTTAATGGATTGCCCTCTTTACGGAATTCAGCCGCCATGACATTGCGTGTGTACAACACACTGACTCGCCAAAAGGAAGTTTTCGAGACGCTGACGCCGCAAAAAGTCAGCATGTATCTCTGCGGGCCCACGGTCTACAAGCCGGCCCACATCGGTCACCTGGTCGGTCCCGTCATCTTCGACACCGTCAAGCGTTATCTTTCTTATAACGGTTATCTCGTCACATTCGTCATCAATATCACCGATGTCGATGACAAGCTGATTAATAAAGCGCGCGAACTCGGCAAAACTGTCGACGATCTGGCTCGACAGATGACCGACGATTACTTCGACAACCTGAAGACCATTGGTGTCGACTCGGTCAATATTTTCCCGTACGCGACCGAGCACATCGACGAGATGCAGCAGATGATCTCGAGACTGATTAAGAATGGACATGCTTATCCCCTCGAGGGGGACGTGTACTTCGACGTGACGAAAGATGCCGATTATGGCAAACTGAGCCGCCGCAACATCGACGAAATGATGGCTGGCACTCGCGTGGAAGCCAACGATCGCAAGCGTCATCCCGCCGATTTTGCCTTATGGAAAAAGTCCAAAGCAGGAGAACCCGCCTGGGACAGCCCCTGGGGAAAAGGTCGTCCCGGCTGGCATATCGAATGTTCGGCCATGTCGATGAAATACCTTGGTGAGTCGATCGACATACATGGCGGCGGTCTCGACCTGATGTTCCCTCATCACGAAAACGAGCTTGCTCAGTCTGAATCGTGCTGCGGCAAACCCTTCGTCAAGTACTGGATGCACAATGGACTGATGCAGGCCGGTGCCGCGTCTGGAAAAATCGGGGGCGGCCACGACCGTCACGGCGACATCGCCGTCGATCAGGCAACTCAAGAAGCCAATAAACTTGCCGGCTCTAAGGGTGCCGCTTCGGTTAAGGAACTCTTCGCGAAGTTTCCTGCCGAGACGATACGGTTCTTCCTGCTCAGCACACACTATCGCAGCCCGATTGAACTGTCGGACGAAAACATCGCCAACACCGGCAAGAGTATCGAAGGTTTTTATCGGATGTTCGAAAGTTTCGAACGCATCACCGGCAAAAACTTTTACGATCTTGCCGCACCGCGGCTGCGCAAGGAAACGACTCCGCTCGATGAGTCGCTGGATTTCCACAAGGAACTGATTGAACTCCGCGATCGATACCTTGAAGCGATGGACGACGACTTCAATACAGGAGGAGCCGTCGGGGTGCTCTTTGAAATGCGGAAATCCATCAACGGATTCGCGGGCAAGCACCAGCTTGAAACGGCGGCAAATCGCACTCCAGAAACGCTGGACCAGCTTGAACGGGGAATTCGCTTGTTCAAAGAATTGTCTCAATCGCTCGGCGTGTTTCGCGTTCCGGTCGTTGCTGTCGCCAGTGCCGGCGGTGCGGACGACGAGTTCACCGGTAAGTTGCTCGATCTGCTGCTTGAAATCCGCAATCTGGCACGCAAAGACAAACAGTTTGCCATTGCCGATACGATCCGCAACGGCCTGACGGGACTCAAGGTGACGATCGAAGATCGCCCCGACGGGTCGCAATGGCGTCGCGAATGAAAGGATGCCGGACACAGCACGCCATTTGCCGAAAATGCGAATCTACGAATCGCCGAAGTGCGTTTCGTAATTTAACAATCATCAGGGACGACGCATGACAACCGCCGAGCCATTGACACGGGATCTCGATATTACGATGGGAATCGATCCTGGGTTGAATTGCACAGGATACGCCGTCCTGCAGAAGGGAACCGGTGGCCCCAAACTTTGTGAAGGGGGAGTCATCCGTTCGACGCGACAACAGTCGCTTGCATCACGAGTGCATGAAATCACCGTCGGCTTCCGCGAAATCCTCGAACAATACCGACCGCGTTCGCTGGCTATCGAACAGGTTTTCGTAACTCCGCAGTTTCCCAAATCCGCACTGTTGATGGCACACGTCCGCGGTTCGATACTGATGACAGCCATCGATTTTCAGATGACGGTTA
Organism: Planctomycetota bacterium; assembly: GCA_027618475.1. GTDB lineage: Bacteria > Planctomycetota > Planctomycetia > Planctomycetales > Planctomycetaceae > JAQCEJ01. The sequence goes on from JAQCEJ010000072.1 coordinate 2,155, forward strand.
CACATTACCCGGCGACGCAGATCAAACGGATGCTCACCGGCAGCGGTCGGGCGTCGAAATCTCAAATGCAACATGCAGTGCAACGAGAATTGCAATTACCCGCACTTCCCGAGCCACACGACCTTGCCGATGCCCTCGCCATTGCGTTGTGTCACTACTATAGTGTCCGCTTCGTCGCGACACGTGCAAGTTGAAGAAGATCATCTGAAGAGACAACACATTGATCACCAAAATCACCGGTAAGCTTGTCAAATTACGGGAAGAAGAAGCAACGCTGGAAATCGGTGCGTTCGAGTATCAGGTCTTTATTCCTGAATTCGTTCGCCGCCAACTGCAACCACTGGTGGGTGAGCAGATCAGCTTGAAGACGATTCAGTACATCGACGGAAATCCACAAAAGGGCCGACTCATTCCTCGCATGATCGGGTTTCTGCACGAGGCTGAGGTTGAGTTTTTTGATCACATCTGCTCGGTCGATGGCGTCGGCATGAAAAAGACATTGCGGGCGATGGTCCGCCCGGTGCGCGAAATTGCATCGGCCATCGAAGAAGGGGATCTCAAGCAGCTTGCGACGCTTCCGGGAATTGGTCCTGCGGTTGCAGAAAGAATTGTCGCCAAGCTCCGACGCAAAATGGTTCGATTCGCGGTGATGGCTGAACGCGATGTCGGAAAAGACGGAACGGCAAAACCCGACCTCTATCAAGAGGCCTTCGAAGCACTCGTCAGTCTCGGTTATACCGCCGGCGAAGCCCGCGCAAAGATCGACGACTTCCTCGAAAAAGGGAACAAACTCAAGTCGGTCGAAGATTTCATCACCGACTTATATCGTCAAGAACGCCGGTAACCGATTTCAGACGGACGACAACGGACACGTTTTCAGAACGGAATAAACCGGACCGCCCGGAGTAAGTTCGGATCGATACAACTTGACTTCTTCAACGGCGAAATCTCCAAACGGTGTCCGGCGGTGAGCTTCGATCAACTCAAACAGTGTCGAAGGCGGTTTTGTCTTCACCCGGGCGAGAGTGAGATGAGGTGAAAACGCGCGGCTTTCTGGTTCGAAGCCGAAATCACACATCGCCAACTCGATCTCCGAGGCGAGGGTCACCAGCGTTTCTACCGGCTTTAGTCCGATCCAAATTACGGAAGGACGTCGTTCGTCAGGAAACGTACCAATGCCGTGAAGTTCAATCCGATGAGCAGAAAAATTTGCGGCCGATTTCGCAATCGCGTTACCGATCGGTGCGATGCGATCGGCAGGTACGTCTCCGAGAAATTTCAGCGTGACATGCAGCGTCGCTTCCTGCACGGTTTTGATTGCTGTTCCCATCGCGTTGAGTTTGCGCAGCACCGTATTGACGATGGGCAAAGCCGGCACCGAGACGCCGACAAACGATCGGACTAACGCGGACGATTCTGCCATAACTTTTTTAACTCGTCGAAACCGCGCAACGTCTTTCCGGTCGATTCCGGTGGCAACGACTTATCATCATAAGAGTCCGACCGTGATTCGGATTGATCGGCCCGGAGCGTTTTAGGTGGGAGTTTTGTGTCGAGTCGTTTTTTTCCGGCATCTGATGCAGAGGGTGATGCCGAAGTCTCTGCTACGGAAATTGATGCAGATTTCTTAGTGCGCTCCTGGCCGGGGGGAATCATGGTTAATGACACGCGGCGACGTTCTGTGTCGATCTCGAGCACCCAGGTAGAAATAACGTCTCCCACCGACACAACCTCGTGCGGACTTCGCACGTACTCGGTCGAAAGTTGGCTGATATGGACAAGAGCACTATCCTTGAGCCCGATATCGACAAACACGCCAAAATCGACGACGTTCAGTACGGTCCCCTTGAGTTCCATCCCCACCATCACGTCGGAAAGCTTGAGGATGCCCTTTTTGAAGCAGGGTGTGGGGAGATCAACGCGAGGGTCACGCCCCGGCCGAGCCAACGATTCGATGATATCCGTTAACGTCGTCACGCCGATCTTCAGTTCATCGGCCAGACGCTGCTTTTCGTCCCGACCGAGTTCCTGCATCTGAGATTCGCTGATACGGCAGGTTTGTGCCGAAACGTCGGAACTTGCCGGCAATCGGGCAAACAATTCTTTAACGACGTGGTACGATTCGGGATGAATCCACGTTCTGTCGAGCGGCTCGTCGCCATCTGCGATCTTCAAAAATCCGGCGGCTTGTGTGAAACGCGTCTCTCCCACACCTGCCACCTCACGAAGCTGATCGCGCGTTTGAAATCGGCCATGTTCATTTCGCCAGGCAACAATACGCTGGGCCAACACCTGATTGAGTCCCGAAACGTATTTCAGGAGCGGCGCACTCGCGGTATTCAGGTCGACGCCGACATAATTCACGCACGATTCGATGACCTCGTCGAGCGACAGTTGCAGCAATTTCGGGTCGATATCGTGCTGGTACATGCCGACGCCAAGATGCTCGGGATCGATTTTCACCAATTCGCTGAGCGGATCGAGAAGCCGGCGCCCGAGCGAAATCGTGCCGCGTACGGTGGCGTCGAAATCGGGAAACTCTTCGCGGGCAATCGGGCTCGCGGAGTAGATACTGGCTCCTGCTTCGTTAACGATCAGGTATCGCACGTCGGGACACAATTCGGCGATCATTTCCGAAACCAGTTCTTCCGTCTCGCGACAGCCGGTCCCGTTTCCGATGGCGACAAGCGATATGCTCCACGATTTGACCAACTCCGCTAATCGTTGTTTTGCCGTTTGCTGGCGTTCGGCCGATCCGGTGACATAAATCACATCGTTCGACAGACACATGCCATGTTCGTCGAGAACGGCGATTTTGCAGCCGGTTCGGTAACCGGGATCGATGGCGAGCACGCGACGACCGCGCACCGGCGGTTGCAACAGGAGTTTACGAAGGTTCTCGGTAAAAACTTTTACCGCCTGCGATTGAGCACGCTCGGTCAACTCACGACGGAACTCCCGATCGAGACTCGGCACCAGCAACCGCGATAGCGCCTCGCGTGCACATTGACGCAAGAAATCGGCAAATCGATCCTGGGATAAATCGAGACATTTTTCAATGGTCGACAGCGCTTCGGAGTCATCCCAGACCCATTTGATTTTGAGTGCCCCTAACCGCTCACCTCGATTGATTGCCAATGCCCGATGCGGCGGAATCTGCGTGACCCGCTCTGAATAATCGAAATAATCGCGAAAGGCCTGTCCCGATGCCTCGACATCCTTCGTGGCGGACACCTGAAAACGGCCGCTGTGACGGGCCGTTTTTCGTAATTCGTTACGAACGTTGATTTCTTCGCTGATCCGCTCGGCAAGTAGATCCCGTACGCCGCGCAACACGTCATCGACCGATTCAAGTCCATTTTCAGGTAAGAGATATTTTTGGGCCTCGGCCTGCAAGTCGACGACGGCCGTGTCGCGATCCCAGATTTGACGTGCGAAACCTTCCAACCCTTGCCGACGTGCGGTCTCGGCTCGTGTTAATCGCTTGGGCCGAAAGGGAAGATATAAATCGTCCAGATGTTTTAAGCTCGTCGACTTCTCGATTTGTTCACGAAGCTGGTCGGTCAGATGCCCTTGCGATTCGAGCAGTCGAAGAATCGTGGCTGCCCTGTCGGTAATCTGTCGCTGGACACGAACGCGCTCCTGGATCGCACGGAGTTCGACTTCGTTGAGATGGCCGGTCTGTTCTTTGCGATACCGGGTTAAAAAGGGAATCGTGTTTCCCTCATCCAACAACGCGACCGTAACGGCAACCTGTTCTTCTTTCAGTTGCAGTTCATTCGCAATTCGGGAGTAATCGATTTTAACGAGGTCGTCCATACATCCTTTTGATTTCCAACGTCGAGTTCACCTTATCCGTCGTTGTGGCATTCCAACCCGTTTATAGCCGAATACCGTTTTGGGAGGTGAACCGTTGGTGACTGTGCGAATCCGTATGGTAGCGAAACCGGTGAATCCGTCCAAATCATTCGGCAAAATATCGGCCATAACTGCCGATTGAGAACCAACCCGGCGTCCGGCAGATTCCGCTGGTTGAGATCGGTTCATTCGTAATTAGAAAATTTCTCCCGTCAAATACATCCAATAAAGCGTGCCGCTTTCAGTGCAGTGATCTACCGAATGTGAATCAGTGCCAATAGATACTCGCTGCACGAATCCCACAGTTCATTACGGTCAGGCGATTCATATCATTGCGAAAACCGTTCAATTCCGCAATTTCGTCACCCTCATTAAAGTCCGGATTATCGGTAAGCCGATAAATAACTGCAAGGTACCGATATCATCATTCTATCAGTCGGCATGTTCGCTTCTTGTATTGGACTTGATGATTCATGGAGGAATCACAAATGCGGCCACGTCTTAAGCTCTACACTCCCGAAGAATGCGACTCCTTCACACCTGAAAAAATCAGCGTGAGACTGGGAGATATTTCTCAGGCATTGGCCGATGCCGTCGTCAGAAATCGTACCTGGGTATTCGACTTTGCCGACGACGAGGTGCAGATTCCGACCGACCTCTACGAAATCATTTCGGCCTACTGGAATCTTCGTCCCGGTGCCTGACAGATCTCACCGGCCACTGAGTCCGCAAGAATACGTTCAGCAGGAATGCGGAAAGTCGTTGACATGTCCACACGTTGGATTGTCGGTATCTGCCTCGGCTGCGGCATAGCATTGATCGCCAGCGGCATCGCTCAGACAATTCTGTTCGCTCCCCAAAACGGTGATCTCAAGGCGTCTCAAAGCCACATCGATCCAAACGTCCAGCCAGCGATCAGGGAATCGAACGACTCCGTGAATGAGTTCTTGTCGTCCCCTCCGCCGAACGATCATGCTTCTCCTGCCGATCTCGAATTGGCCGACGAATTCTCCCGAACGCTGAAAAGTCGTCGCGGAGTAATTGTTTCCCGTTCGGCCCATAACGCATCGGCAGAATCTCGTTGATCGATGCCTCTCGCTCGAGATGATGCCGTTTCGCATGTGACGAGACAATCTCTTACTTCCCCGGCACCGGGCTCTGGTCTTTCTCCGTTTCATGGTACAATCGGCACGTTCGTCTGACGTTCGATTTGATCTTGCAAATTGTGAACAGCCCTTATGACCCTTTTTCCGGCTTCGCCCGACAAACTGACTGCCGACGCTTTGTCGATCTGGCAATCGGGTGTCGCGGCGGTCGACTCGTCTCGACTGGTTGCCGATGCTGTGCGTGTCTCTGGAAATCAACTTTCTCTGGCCGGTGAAATTCTCGAACTTCGCCGTGTCAGTCGGTTGATCGTTGTGGGGACCGGCAAGGCCGGGGCAGGAATGGCCCGGGGCTTCGAACAGGCGCTCAGAACCACCGATTTCTACTCGAAGATAACCGGGTGGATGAACGTCCCCGGCGATTGTGTCTCGACGCTCGAAAAAATTCACCTCCACGCCGCAAGGCCTGCGGGGCTCAATGAACCGACGCAAGAAGGAGTCGAGGGAGCCGAACACATTCTGGAACTCGTTGCTCAGGCTCAACCCGAGGATGTCGTCGTCGTGTTGCTTTCGGGAGGTGGCAGCGCCCTTCTCCCTTCGCCGAAAGAAGGGATGACGCTTGCCGACAAGCAAGTCGTCACGCGTCTGTTAATGCAACGGGGAGCGACGATCCACGAGTTGAATACGGTCCGTAAACATCTTTCCCGCATCAAGGGAGGAGGGCTCGCACGCGCCTGCCGGGCCGGGCTTATGATCTGTCTCGTCATTTCAGACGTTTGTGGAGATCCGCTGGAAATCATCGCCTCGGGTCCGACGGTTTCCGATACCTCCACACCACAGCAGGCTTGGGACATTCTAACCAAATTTGTTCCCAACCGAGACGAACTCCCTGTCAATGTCTGCAATGTCTTCGATCGAGAGTTGAAAGGTCTTGCGAACGCTTCCGCAGATCATACCAGTGATGTTACGTGTCGTGTCAGAAATATTATTCTCGGTAACAATTCTACCGCGCTGCAGGCCGCCGAACGGCACGCCGTCTCGCTCGGTTATCGGGTCGTGAATCTTGGCTCCGATCACCAGGGAATTGCCCGAGAGGTCGGTGGCGAACTCGCCGATTTGTGCCGAAATTACCGTCAGCAGAGAGAACCTGGTGGCCCCCCCCTCTGTCTGCTGAGTGGAGGAGAACCTGTTGTGAATCTCATCCCCACAACACGCGCACGAAAAGGGGGACGCAATCAGGAACTCGCACTCTCGGCTCTCGACCGACTCTGGACGGACGGTTGCGAAGGAATCGTGCTTCTCTCAGGTGGCACCGATGGAGAGGACGGCCCGACCGATGCCGCCGGAGCCTATGTCGATCAATCTGTCTGGTTGACGGCCCACCAGCAGAATTTGCATCCCCATGATTATCTCGAATTCAACGATGCCTATCACTTTTTTCAAGAAACGGGAGGACTGATCATCACCGGCCCTACGCATACGAACGTGATGGATGTCCGCGTCTGTCTTGTCGGATGACACTTGATGTTTGAAACCTTCGACCACACGGCCGATATTGGACTTCGCATTCGAGCGGCAACGGAGGAGGAGATGTTCTGCGATGCCGGTCGCGGCCTTTTTTCGTTGTTGGTGGACAACATCGAACAGGTTCAATCCTGTCAGACAACGACCTTCAACATCATCGGCAACGATCGCGCCTATCGATTGTTTGACTGGCTCAACGAGTTGCTTTATTGCTTTGAAACCGAGAAATGGTTGTTTGCCGATTTCTCGGTTCGTCTTTCTCCTGACGGTCTAACGGCGACGGCGACCGGAGAAAGGTTCAATGCCGACCGGCATCGGCTCAGTCATGAAGTCAAAGCGGTGACGTACCATCATCTCGTGTGTGAGCAAACCGATAATGGTTGGCTCGCCGAAGTCATTTTTGACATTTGACGAACCTCTGAACGACAAACGTGTCGGTGCAATGCATTATGAGTTTCAATTTGTCATGGACTGCGTCCTGAACGCATTGTGATGTGAATCGTAAGAACGGATCGATGAAAAAACCAAACAGCAAAGTTCCACTCGTTCGCGTCAATGACCACCTGTGGCGCATTCCCAAAAGCTATCGCGAGGGAATGCTCGTCGACGGACTCATTTACGCCAGTGATGAATTGATGAATCTGCTCCGCGAAGATCAGGCGGCGGAACAGGTGGCTAATGTTGCCCATTTACCGGGTATTCAAGTCGCCAGTCTGGCAATGCCCGATATCCACTGGGGCTACGGATTCACCATCGGCGGTGTTGCCGCGACTGATCCCCTCGAAGGAGGAGTGATCTCTCCCGGAGGAGTCGGATACGATATCAACTGCGGCGTACGGCTCATGCGATCGACGCTTCGGGAAAGTGACGTGCGCCCTCGGCTCACCACACTCGTCGAGCAACTGTTCCGCGAGATTCCGACCGGCGTCGGCAAGTCGGGGCGATATGCGTTCGACAAGAGCGAACTCCGACAATTGATGCGCGATGGTGTTTCGTTTCTCGCCGACCGGGAACTTGCGACTGCGGAGGATATCGAACAGACCGAAGCACAGGGCTGCCTCGACACCGCCGACCCGAATCTCGTCAGCGATCGTGCGTTCGAACGAGGAAAAGATCAATGTGGGACACTCGGATCGGGGAATCATTTTCTCGAACTTCAGGTGGTCGATGAAGTTTTTGATGATCGCGCCGCCCAGGTGATGGGATTGGAACAGGGAATGGTTTGTGTGATGATCCATTCCGGATCACGCGGGCTTGGCTATCAGGCCTGCGACGACAGCCTGAAAACGCTGCGAGGGGTGCCCGAAAAATACGGCATCGTACTCCCCGATCGGCAACTGGCGTGCGCCCCCGTTGAGAGTCCCGAAGGCTTGCATTATCTCGGCGCGATGTGTGCCGCCGCGAATTATGCGTGGTGCAATCGACAACTCTTGATGTGGCAGGCTCGCGAGGTTTTCGCCCGCGTCTTCGGGAAAAGTTGGGAATCGTTGCAAATGAATCTCGTCTACGACGTCGCGCACAACATCGCAAAATTCGAGACGCACAACGTCGACGGCAAATTAAAGCGAGTCTGGGTCCATCGCAAGGGAGCAACGCGGGCCTTCCCGCCGCATCATCCCGAAGTTCCCGCGTCATACCAGGAGATCGGACAACCGGTGCTCATCCCCGGTGACATGGGTCGGGCGAGCTGGGTACTTGTCGGACAGCCGGGAAGCATGGAGCAGACATTCGGCACGACGTGTCATGGGGCAGGCCGTGCCATGAGCCGTACGGCAGCTGTCAAACATGCTCAGGGTCGGCGAATCGACCAGGAACTCGCTCAGAAAGGAATCATTGCGAGATCACACAGTTGGAAAGGTCTTGCCGAAGAACAGCCCGATGCGTACAAAGATGTCAACATGGTCGTCGAGGTCGTGCACCAGGCGGGCTTATCGAAAAAAGTCGCCCGCATGAGGCCGATCGGTGTGATCAAGGGATGACGCATCAATCTGCCAACTCTTTACCGCACCAACGAATTCGCTTGCCACAAGCGAGCGGCCGTTGGGGCGGTGAAGCGTTTTGAACTCCTCATGTCGCGGCGTTGTTCTCGAGATGAGGGGGCATCGTCTTCATCTAACGCGTCCGATTGATCATGTCGGGAGCGAATTTTCGTCCACAGATTGCTGTTGTCGGCGGTGGCACCGCTGTCGTACGAATTGTAGGTTGGCGCAATCGCGGCAGACTGAGGAATCGGCGAGTACGGATACCCCGTTCCAAAGGCTGTTGTCGGCAGACACGTGTTACACGCCGGCGGTTGCATCGACACCGTCTGATACGTCTGTGGCACATACTTAACGGACTGAAACGGAACGTTTCGCGTCGCCATTTCGGCAACGCGCTGTGTCGTCTGTACGGGAACGGTTCTGCAAACCATCTGCTGCTGATACGCCGTCTGTGGAACCGCCTTGCTGACGAGCTTCGGCACCCAGACCTGCTGATAACGTCCTTCATCGACCGTCACTTGACGATACGTCGTTACGGGAACGGTAACGGCCTGCTGTTCGACGCGGTAGTCGATCCGGGGAATATCCTTATACACCGTGTATTGTTCCTGACGGTATTGCGTTTCGACGACGGGACGCAGTTGCGTGTGTGTCTGCACAACGGGTTGTGGTTGCACGCAGGTCACCTGTGGCGGCAGAACATAAACCGGTTGCGGCTGAGCACACACTGCTTGTGGCGGCGGTGCATATTGCACCGGTGGTGCGGAAACCACTCGACGGGGAGGGGGAGCGACGGCATGTCGCTGTCCACAACCACAACCAGAAACCTGTTGTCGGCATGTACCGCAGGTATCGAAAGGGGTTCGACGGTATTGAGCATCCACGGCCGAGGCCAACCCCAAGATGACCGCCAGCACTCCAACCAAAGTTTTTGCCATTTTCGAATTCTCCGTCGGTGATCTTCGACGCAATCATTTACCAATAAAAACGACGGCCCCCCGCGGCCACGAACGAAGAGTCCGCCGATCATTACTCAGATCGGCATAATCGATGTAGCCGGAAAAGAAAAAACCAACCGCGAAATTCGAATTTTGGGGATTTTTGACGCAGACAGCCCAGTTTGACAGTCTTAAGACCTTTTAACGAACGTCTTCCTCGGGAGCGATTTGAGTCCACTGGTGTCATCAGATTTGTCATCTCGCGAGTTCATCCGTTATACTCCGCGAGAACTTTTCCATTGAAATGCCTCCCACACACTGAAAGTGACGATTTCATGCAAACCGACAAACAGGGCAAGCTCGCCCATATGGTTTATTTTTCTCTCCTTGACGACGGTCCCGAGGCGGTTCAACGGATCATCGACTCGGCTCACGCACTTCTGAGCGACATCGAGGGGGTTGAATTCCTGGGAATTGGCAAGCTCATCCCCGATCTCGACCGGCCGGTGAATGTCCGCGATTTCCAGGTCGGCATTCACGTCATTTTTCGCGACCGCGCTGCACACGATGCCTATCAGATTCATCCGCAGCATCAACAATTCATCGCCGATAACAAATCGAACTGGAAGCTCGCCCGCGTGTTTGACTGCACGTTATTGTAAAGGCATGATGAAACGCTCATCAGGAAACATTCGATCTCTCATCGCCGTTGTCGATGACAATTGGCATTCACGACGTCCAAAGTAAGGAATTTCCCGTGCGAGTGCTGACATTCGGCGAAGTGATGTTGCGGATGTGTCCCGAAGGAAATCTGCGTCTCCGTCAGGTGCTCCCTGGAACTCTGAATGTAACGTTCGGGGGGGGTGAACTGAACGTTGCTGTTTCGATCGCTCTCCAGGGAGGCGATTCCGCCTTCATGACGGCACTTCCCGATAACATCCTGACCGACGCCTTGATTCAGGAAATGCGAAAACTTAATGTCGATGCGAGCTTCATTCAACGGGTGAATCAGGGACGCTTCGGCATTTATTTTGTTGAAACCGGTGCCGACCAGCGCGGCGGAACCGTGACGTACGATCGCGAAGGAAGCTCAATCGCCTTGCAGCCCGGGGATTCCTATCCGTGGGCAAAAGCGTGCGAAGGGGCTGACTGGTTTCACATCACGGGCATCACTCCGGCGATCAGCAAATCCGCAGCGGCTGCCGCACTGCTGGCCGTACAGCAGGCAAAGACTCATGGTTTGACGGTCTCATGTGATCTGAATTTTCGCAAGAAATTGTGGAATTGGGAGCCGGGGACAAAACCCGTCGATCTTGCCCGAAAGACAATGAAAGAAATCTTGAATTACGTGGATGTCGTTATCGCCAACGAAGAAGACGCTGAGCTGACGCTCGGAATCGGAGCGCCGCACACGGATGTCTCATCCGGGCGACTCGACCTCAGTGGATATGAATTCGTGGCGAAGTCGATCACCGAAGAATTTCCCCAGGTAAGCCGAGTCGCCATCACATTGCGTGAGAGCGTCTCCGCCAGTCATAATAACTGGGGGGCCATGTATTATGATCTCAACATCGGTTCGGCAACGTTCGCTCCGCTCAGTTCCGAGGGCGAATATAGACCGTACGAAATGCGACATATCGTCGACCGCGTCGGGGCAGGGGACTCATTTGCCGGTGCCTTGATTTTTGCACTGAACACACCGGAGTTAAACGATCCGTCGAATGCCTTACGTTATGCGGTTGCGGCAAGTTGTCTCAAACACTCGATGTACGGCGATTTCAATTATGCGACACGCAGCGAAATTGAAGCTCTGATGAGTGGATCAACATCAGGTCGTGTCCAACGCTGAAACGCCCTCTATCCCGGAGGCCGGCGCGAGCTGAGAATCAGATCATAAGGGAGATGACGCGGTGCGCTTTCGCGATGGTTCACAATATTTTGTGCCAGCAGCCCGAACGTCCGCCGTGTCATCAGTCGTAATGGATATCCTCGTGCTTGCGACGATTCCTGACCATCGGCGATGGATTGATGCAACAGTTCGACCGTCATGATAGTTCTCCCCTGCAATCCTTCAATGGTGTCATTCCTGATGTAGAGGAAGTCGAAACTCCCACTCAAGTGTGCGCTCTGTGTGACACTGTGCGGCAAATCCGTCACGAGACGGTGATTTTGCGTAAAGAAATACGACCAATAGACCGCAAACCCATCGCATGTGTTATTTACCACTCATCTGGCGGTTTCCACCGCCAAGCCGATTCGATACAACCGTAATATTACGAATGCTTGACGATTGGAGCTTCTACAAGCAGTTTCATAACCCTCTGGACGACGGATATTATTACTGCCATTTGAACGTTTACTCTGTCGCAACCGGGTTATGAAACCAGTTCTAGTGAAAACATTCGACCATGCTGCTGATACCCGTTCTCGATCTGCTCGGAAAACAGGTGGTACGTGGAGTCGCCGGGAAGCGAAAGACGTATCGTCCCATAGAAAGCCCTCTGGCGCCGGGTTCTGATCCACTGACATTAGCGCACGCCTTCCGCGAGCAATTCGGATTGAATCTGCTGTATGTCGCTGACCTCGACGCGATACTGTCGAGGCAACCGAATTGGAATATCTATCGCGAACTCACCGACGCCGGTTTTTGGCTGCTCGTCGACCCAGGACTGCGAACGGCGGCGGAAACGGAAGCGGTCTTGGCATGTGGCATCACTAAGGTGGTGGCAGGTCTGGAATCGCTGAATGGCCCCGATCAGCTCGATCAAATGGTCGCCGCTCATGGTGCCGATCGGATCATTTTCAGTCTCGACCTGAAAGATGGAATCCCGCTGTGCAATGAATCGACATGGGGTAACCGTTCACCGCTGGAAATCGCGACTCGCGCCATTGATACCGGAATCAGCGAGATTCTGGTGCTCGATTTGAAGCAGGTCGGTACGGGACGCGGAATCAGCACGCTCACGCTCTGCCGACGCATTCGCGAACACAATTCGCGCATTCAACTTTACACGGGGGGCGGAGCCCGACATCGCGACGATTTGATCGTACTTCAGGACGAAGGAATTGCCGGCGTATTAATTTCGAGTGCCCTGCATCAGGGAACGGTGACCGCCGATGACTGCCGCTACTTCGGAGGGGGTGCCTCACGCGGGTGATGGCGATGTGTGGAGACAGGTATCCATCGCCGATGGCGCGTAGCAACATCTGATCGATTCGAATTTATTCTCGCCGTTCGAATATCAGCGGATGCTCCGACTCCGGGTCGGCAACTCGCAGTGAAATCTTCCCGTCGAGAACGGCCGTCAGCAGATCGCCGCACACTTCGGTACGCCATCCCTGCATCAGGCGCGGGAGCGGACCGGAGTTTTGATTGTAGACGTGCCAGCGGACCAATTGCTTGAGATCCGCATTCGTACCGACCAGTGTGACCGAAACGTTGAGTTCGGCACAGCGGTTCGCTAATGCGATGGAAAGTATTTTGCTGAGAATCTGCTCGTCCTGATCGCGATCGTAATCGGGTTCAGGAAAAGGAGCAGGAAGCTCGTCGTTCGGCAGATTCCTCGCCGTTTCGATAACGCTCAGAATACGGTCGATTCGTTTCTGATAATCGGGACGGTTCATATCGCGAGTCGAGAGAACCTCTTTCGCAGAACGAGGCAACCGAAATGCAAGTTCGAGCAACAAATCATCCCGAAGAATCTTGCGGACCGGCTGATTGCGGTTATCGGCCTCGGATTCTCGCCAGCGTATCAGTTCACGGGCTGCAGCAAGCGACCGAGGCTTGAGGCGGTGCAATCCCGAGAAACGCCGCCAGCTTTCTGGTGAAAGTTCCTCTTCCAGATCGGTAACCATCCGCGCAAACTCCGCCTCGGCCCAGGCCAGACGCCCTAGAGATTCGAGCGACGTCCTTTGAATTTTCCAGATGGGAAGAACGTGTTCCACGTCTTCCAAACCGTAGGCGATCTGCTGCTGTGTCAGCGGACGGCGACGCCAGTCGGTACGTGTTTCCTTACCGTGCGTCTTCGATTTCAGGACACGAGAGACCATACTGCTGTACGCCAGCGGAAAACTTCGGCTGCGCAGTCCTTCGGCAATCTGCAGATCGACGATTTTTCGTGGCGAACGCCCACCGAAGACCTGACAGAAGCGAATTTCTTCTCGACCGCCGTGCAGCACAACCGTCGTCTGCTCGTCGGCCATAATATCCCACCACGCCGAGAGATCTTTGACTTCATAGGGGTCGACGAGACAGGCACGCTCTACGGTTGCCAATTGCAGCAGGCATAATTCGGGTCGGTACGTGTACTCCGAAACAAATTCGGTATCACACGCCACGATGCCGGCCTGGCGCACATGCGCGCAGAATTCTTCGAAATCGTCCTGTTCAATAATGATGGGGGAGTTCTGCAGCGACACGAACCAAGACTTTCGTCCATGAAAAAACTGATGAATTCGGCGACGTCTTATGCGGCGACATCATTTCACCACACAACGTAACACTCCACGAGTGCAACTCTTTCTGGAGGTGAAGGTGATTGTTGTCGAATAAAGGCCGGTCTCGCAAGAGATGCCGCCACGATCTTCGACAATTCGCGAAATCTTATGAGAGGCATCAGGCAGGCTTGGAGATCATACGGCTGATGCGAATGTGGCGGTCGTAGTGAGCCGTCGCGATCCGGATGCCGTCGGGGTGCAGATCCATATCGCGCACCGTATTGGGCATCTGAAAGCGAAAAAATTCGCGATCCTGATCGGCATTGAAGTACATGATCCAGCCGCCTCCGCCTCCCCCCGTGCCGCTGATGAGATAACCGTCGGGATGATGAATCAACCGCCACGACATGCCGTTAACCCCTTCGGTGACGTGGTTATGGACCACTTCACCCTTCTCCCAGTCGACCAGGAGAACGAGCGGCTCGTTGACGGCTCCTAATGGATTGGTCGCTTTGTGCAGCCCTCCGGCGGCGAGATATTTTCCATCGGGACTGATCGACAACGCACGAACTCCGCCGTAATCGACGCCCTGACCACTGTTCTGCGAATAAAGTGGAGTGGCCGCAATATCTCGGGCACAACTGCCATCGGCGATATTCCACTGTTTGACGACCCCTTTGAGATCTCCCGAAAGCAGAATTTCTCCGTTCGGGTGAAACAACGTCGAATAAACATAATGTTCGTGACCGACCAATTCGCGGATCAGCGATCCGTCGGCAGCGTTCCAGAGCTTCACCAGCCGATCGTTTCCGCAGGACGCGATTTGTGAGCCATCGGGACTGACCGACAGCGACCGCAACCAACCGTCGTGGGCTTGAACCGTGCGGATCGGTTCGGGCGTTTCGGCAGACGCCGGCCACCAGACAAGCCGTCCGTCATACCCGCCGGAATACAACGTCTGACCGTCGGGTGAAAATCCGAGCGAACGAACCCAACTGTCGTGCGGTCCCTTAAACGAAATTGCTGTACCTGACGTCAAGTCCCAGCGCTGCAATGTGTAATCTTCGCCCCCAACGACAACGTACTTCCCGGTTGGGTCGAATCGACACGATACCAGCGGGCTCGGAGTCTGCCATTGCGTGTCGACGTGCGTCTGCGCAGGGTCAGCCTTTACGGTTTCCCCTTTTTCTTCAGCATCGGCAGTGACTTCATTCGTCATACCAGCAATTCCTCGATCGGCGAATACGCCGGATCGGCCAGCGGAACCTCTCGCCCGCCGATATCAAAGCTGCCACTGCTATTCAGGCCGACGGCCTTTAAATAGGTGTGGAACAAATGACCGTGATCGACCTGACGATCGACGACGGCCGTGCCGTTATCGTTCGTTTTCCCGATGACGGCACCTTGTTGAATGCCGCAACCTCCCAGAAGGACCGACCATGCGGTTCCCCAGTGATCGCGTCCATAATGGACATTGATGTTCGGGGTCCGGCCGAACTCCGACAGCATGACGATCAGCGTGCTTTCGAGCATGCCGCGATTGGCGAGATCGGCGACAAACGTCGAAAATGACCGGTCGACTTCGCCAAGCTGTTCAAGGTGAAAATCGAAATTTTCGTTGTGTGTATCGTAATTGGAGTGCGAGACCTGCACGAACGAAATTCCGTTTTCAAGCAACCGCCGCGCCAACAGACAATGTTTACCGAAATCGTGCGTGCCGTACCGTTCGTGTTCGGAGGCCGGTTCTTTAGAAACGTCGAAAATATCCTTGCGTTCCATCAGCTGTTGGGCCTGCTCGAAGCTGTACGTGTAAGCGTCGGTGAGAGCTGATCGGCGTTGGCTGCGGAAACGTTCGTTCAATTTACGACGCATCTCTTGACGGGCCAAATCGGCCTGCAATTCGACGCTCGATAATCGCTCGATGTTAGGGGGAGGATTGCCGTTCAGCGAAACGCTGGAGTATTTCGGTCCCAGATAGGCCGAATTCCCATTTCCTCCACCGATCACGATATGCCCCGGGAGCGGGCTATCCGATGGAGTAAGGGCCTTTGCCGCCACGGCACCGAGAACAGGAAAGTTCGAAGCGGGCGTCTGGCGCCGCCCCGTCAACATCATGTAGGCTCCTTTACCATGATCGTTCTCGGCAGTATTGACGCTGCGTACAATCGACAAGTGATGCATCTGCTGCGCTGTCATGGGAAGCAGTTCGCAAATATGAACTCCCGGAACCGACGTCGGAATCGCACGGAAGGGACCGCCGGTGTTCGTCCCCGGTTTGGGATCCCAGCTTTCCAACTGACTCAAACCGCCGTGCATGTTAAAGACGACGATTCGTTTTTGATCGCTATTCAGCTGAGCGGTCGCGCCGGGCTGCGAAAAAAGACTCAGTCCCCCGAGTGCCGCTGTTCCGGCCATCATCTGGCTCAAAAACTGACGGCGAGCCATCACGTGCTCATTCGATCCACACGAATAGTTGCACAACATGACATTATCTCCTTTAGAGAATGGAGGAATGGTTCCAACTCTTGGTTGGGGCGGGATTGTTTAATGGTTAAATCGAAACTCGCTCGATGTCATCAACGCCCATACTAATTCTTTCACCGCAGCGGGGCGGGCGTCGCCTCGATCGGCAAGATATTGCGTTACTTCAGCAACTTCAACGTCTTCGGGTAATCGTGTCAGCACGGCCAAGTAGAGTTCTTCGGCAAATAATTTCGGATCGGTCTGCTGGACCAGGCGTTCGCTCAGATTCCCACCGGCCGGGTTCAACCAGCCATCGATTGTCCCACCGTTCGCCATAAAGAGCGCCTGATCGGCGGTCGCGAAAAAGTCATCCTGCGGTTGGCCGGCACCTGCACCGTACAAACCAACGAACGTATTCACGTTCCCTTGCAAATTCGTGTATACCGTTTGTTCAATGTGATTCGTTTTCGCGGCGAGATACTGCGGATCGTCAGAATTCGCCTCCGGGGGTGGGTTGTTCTTCACATATTCCGTCTCAACGGCAGCCTTCTGCTGATCGACAATTCCCGTGACTTGCATCACACTCCAGACAAACTGCTCGGGACTCAACGGCTTCAGTGGTGCGACGGCATATTGCTTCGTCCACAAATCGGTGATGGCGCTATTCTGATCGGCGAGCGCCGTCCGTTGGGTTTTCACCAATTCGTTTGCCTCACCCAATTGCAGTTGCGTGGCGGTAATCTGTCCAACGGTTTGCTCAAGTGTTTTCTGGATTCCCGAAAGGGTCTGTTCGGCGGTTGCCACCGCTTCCTGGGCCGTCTTTAACTCCGTTTGTCGAGCAGCCACCAGCTTTGTCGCCGTGTCAATCTCTTGATTGATCTGGTCGGTCAACGTTTTCAGCTTGCCGACGGTTTCGGTGAGGACCGCATCACCGGGAATTTTTTCGAGGGCGACTTGCGCCGCGGCGAGCGTATCGCCTACCGCCTTTCCCTTCTCCTGTTTCGACGTTTGCTCGGTTTGAGCTGTCGCGACGAGTTTCTCGTTTTCTGTCATAACGACTTTCGCTGCTGCCACCGTCGCCTCGGCATTCGCGACTTCCGTTTTCTGCTGTTCCTGCACTGTCGTCAGTTCGACGATTCGTTGTTCGATCGGTGGAATCACCGCGATCGCCGTCTCGACGGCTTGAGTCAATTCACGTGCTTTGAGCAACGATTGAATCTCTTTGACCTGCAATTCAGCACGCCGTTCGAGTGATTTCTTTTGTTCCACGTTAACCTTCGCGGCAAGCAATGGCTCACGCAACTGATTGGCAGCGATACGGGCTGCCGTCAGCTGAGCTTCGACGTCTGCCAGCGTCTTCAACGCCGCGTCATGCTTTTCATTCACGGGAACAGCGGCCGCTTCTTTCTCAGCGACGGTCTTCGTCAACGTTTCAACCTCCGCAGCGATCTGAGTCGCGCGGGCGACGAATTTCTCCGCAGCCTGAGCAAGTTCTGGTTCGTTGGGAAGCTTTTGAACCGCCGCCTGAGCCTGATCGGCTGCCGCTTTTACGGTAGCTAAGACATCCTGCTTTGCCGCCGCCATCGTCATTGCTTCAGTGACCGCGGCCATCGCCGTGTCAAATGCTTTGCGAGTTTCCGTTGCGGCCGATCGAGCCGTCAATGCTTCTTGCGCTTTTTCTGTCGCCGTTTTGAACGCCGGGGCCAGCGCTTCCTGTGCCGCAGTTTGTGCGGCTGTCGCCTCTTTCACTGTGTTCGTGAGTTCCTGAACCTGGGCCTCCCTTTGCGGAAGTTGAGCCAGTACGGGATCGACCGCCATCATTAAGTCTTCGGGCATCTGAAACGACCGCTGATAGGCTTCTGTTCTGACAATATCACTGATGAGTGATTTCAAATCAAAATTTCGGTTTGCGAGCGTATCGCTCAGCAGATCCAGCAACTCGGGATGTGTGGCCAGATTGTCGAGGTGATGCAGGTCGACAGGATTGACCAGTCCCCGCCCCATCATGAACGCCCACGTCCGATTCGCGATGTTTCTTCGAAACGCCCGATTGGTTCCCGTGGCGACCAGTTCGGCGAACTTCGCCCGTCGACTGTACTTGGGAACGGGTATCACCTTATCCGCCGGCTTGACTTCGTATTCTTCACCGGGAGGAAAACTCGGCTCGGTCAATTCGGTTTCGCCCGGTAATTGAGGTAACGTTCTTCCGATGTCACCCGTAAATACCGACTTAAAATCGACTTCCCCCTCCGCCTTTTCGGCGAGCACAATTCGCTTGTTCTGGTCTTCCTGCGTGAACTCAAAATTCCGACTGACAAACGCAAAAATTCCGTAGTAATCGGACTGGTAATACGAATCGATCAGCGGATGGTTATGACATTGGGCACACTGTAAATCCATGCCGAAAAAGATGCGACCGACGTCGCGAGTCACCAGATTCGGTTCGGCGTCGCGGTCGAGGTAGAACTTAGCCTGAGGACGTTGCGCCGGATCGACACCGTTTGCACCGAGAATTTCCGCCGCCAACTGGGTAAAGGGCTTGCCGGAATGATAAGACGTAAAGAGGTATTGTCGCCACTCCGGTGTTGGAACGGCTTTGTCGCTACGACGTTCCATCATCATGATGTCGAGTACCGTCGCCATACGCCGACTATGTTCGGGGGATTGCAGCAGTGCATCGACCAGAGCATTTCGCTTTTCGGGCGAGCTATCCGCGAGAAATGCACGGGCCTCGGTCACCGACGGGATGCGTCCCAAAAGATCTAGATACAGCCGGCGAAGGAATTCGGAGTCACTCGACAATGGCGCCCACGGTCCCAGATGATTGGCCTGAATCAGCGTATCGATTTGTGCCGTCAGGTTTTCCGCAACCGGTGCCGCCGATTCTTGTACAGGAGTTTCCTGTGCCTGGGCGTAGGAGTTCATCCCCCACGCGATGGCAGTTATCAGCAACACATTCGAAAACCCTCTGATCGTTGTCTGCCGCACCATACTTTCCCCCACATCAGCCAGCGGAACGGACTTCAAATGCCGTGGCCGGAAGCCTCTTGCTCCCTCCTCGGACAGATTGAGCTTCCTTCCGCAAGTCGCCATTCTCTTTGCTATCGGTCGTCAATTCGTCCGATACCACCGCCAGACGCATAAACACCAATTTATAGTTTAGCTACCCATCAACACATCGTCAATTGAGCTTCACCGTTCGACTCTACTCAATTAGAAACATTTGCTCAGTCTGCCTGCCTCCTCAAAACGTGTCATTCAAGACGTTCTGCCGCGATTCACATCGATATGTTTGTTTACATTCACTTCTGGAGTTGAAATGTGACTGAGCGAAATGCGTTCCACAAAAAGAACCGCGTTTCTTGCCGGGAGGTCGGTGCAAAATTGGCTGATCGTAGCACTGCGTAGAAGACGTCCGAAAACGACAGGCATCCGCGCCGAACATCCCTCTGTTGGCTTGTGTCAACCTGTCGTGTTGGCGAAACGCATCATCAGAAAAAACCTCTCGCCAGGGGAAGACAATTACAATTTGCCTCGCAACGAAAACCGAGCTAGGGTTTTGAGTACCACAATTCTGATGGGTTTTCTGCCCATCTCTCTCGGTCGAAATCTTGAAACTCTCGTGTCGGCTGAACGTGACTAAACACCCATTGTCTACAAGCAGTTTCATAACCCTCTGGACGGCGGATCATTCCGGACAATTTGGATGTTTATTCCGTCGCCAACCGGGTTATGAAACCAGTTCTATTCAACATCATCCCGATCGAGTCCGTGTGTGACCGATCTTTATTAATTGACCGCACGGTCCAACGTTTTACAGACATCGGAATCATCAACAGTCTTGATTTCACCCGCATGATCGAGAGACGAGAAACGTAAACATCATGATCAACAACGCCCGCCGAACGGAAACCACTTCGATTCCTTCCCCCCTCGAAAATCGAGGCTATCCGGCACTCAATTCGCGAAGTGGGACATCCATGCTCAGCTCCTTTTCAGTCGTTGCACGTGATTCCAACACGAAGACCCCGCGCGACGACGTCTCCGAATCGATCGAAAACAACGAAGACGGCGTCCGTACGACCTCGATACCATTTCCGGCGATTGAATTTTCACGACATGGCACGTCTGCATATGCCACGTGGTTAAGCCATTCTCAACTCACCCATCCGCGAAATGCCGTACGAATACCGTATCGACGGCAGATCGCCGTCATACCGCTTGACGACAACGGTCGACCTCTGATCGATCAGGCCGTTCTGGCGCGCGGTCGCGATCTTTCTGCGAAAGGAATTTCGATCGTACACCGGCTACCACAGTTTCACCGATCGTTCTGGATCGGATTCGTGGAAGAATCGACCGAGCAAACGGTCTGGCGCGTCGAAATGAAATGGTGCCGCTTCACACGGCAAGGGGATTACGTCAGCGGCGGCAAGTTGCTGCATGCCGTTCCTACTGATGCCCATCTGCTCTCAGATTGGAAATCGTTCCCTGACGGATAACCGGCGATATCCGACATGAGATCAACGAGCGACTCGTCGGAAACAAAACGACGATCTCCGTTGTCACGCCTGTTTTTTCTGGCTCTTGACGCTTGACCCTTGTCTCTCGACTCATTCACAATGAGCGACAGACAGATCATCGACTCATCGGCTTCTAGAAAAGGCATTCGGCACCCTGTGGTCTCCACGGCAGATTCCCACTCTCATCTTATTCAAGCGGCAGACGTCGGTAAGACGTTTCCCGGCGGTCATTCCGTGCTCGCCGGTCTGTCGCTCAGCATTCGTGAAGGAGAATTCGTCTCACTCGTCGGACCTTCCGGTTGCGGCAAGTCGACGCTCTTAAAGCTCCTTGCCGGGTTCGACGACGCGACATCCGGAACGCTTACCATCGCCGAGCAACCTCCCGACATCGCCCGAAAAACTTCGCACCGGGTCGGTTTCGTTTTTCAGGATGCCAACCTGCTTCCGTGGAGGACAGTGCGTGGAAATCTGCAATTGCCGATGGAATTACAGCAGGTATCCTCCGAGAATCGCCCGGCTCACATCGACGAAATGCTCGAACTGATCGGTTTGACCGCTGCCGATGCGAACAAGTATCCCCGCATGCTCTCCGGAGGTATGCGGATGCGGGTTTCACTCGGACGCGCGCTCATGACTCAGCCACAGATTTTATTACTCGATGAACCCTTCGGGGCTCTCGACGATATTCTGCGGCAACAACTCAATGAAGAACTCTCGCGCATCTGGCAGGAACAGAACTGGACCGGCCTGTTCGTGACCCACAACGTCTCCGAAGCGGTTTTTCTCAGCCAACGTATTCTGGTGATGAGCACAGCACCGGGAAAAATCGTCGCCGAGATCCCCGTACCGTTTCCCTTTCCACGTACGCCCGAACTCCGAGCCGACTCCGATTTTGCCCGCCTGACCGGTGAAGTCACGACCCGATTGCGAGGCCGGTTGTGAGTTCATTCCGTTCGAATCGATCGTTGTCGAAATGGATCTTTCGCGGTGCGCAATGGGCCGGACCACCCGTCCTGCTGTTTATCGTGATTGTCGGCCTCTGGTTCGCCGCAACGCACCTGCGAGAGATTCCCAGATATCTGCTGCCGAAGCCCGAACAGGTCGTCGCTGTGGCATGGACGCAGAAAGCGATGCTCGCCGGTGCACTCTGGTTGACAGCTCAAGAAGCACTCTGCGGCTTCGGGCTGAGTCTCATCATCGGGGTCGTCATTGCGTTCGCGTTTACGCAGTCGATCTTCATTCGCCGCAGCTGTTACCCGTATGCGATTTTCTTGCAGACGGTCCCGATCGTGGCGATCGCACCGCTGATCATCACCTGGTTCGGCAACGGATTTCAAAGCATCCTTCTGGTGTCGATCATCTTGAGCCTGTTCCCGATTATCACGAATACGACCACCGGCCTGATTTCGGTCGATTCCAACCTGGTGAATCTCTTCCGTCTTTATAATGCCGGTCGATGGCAGATTCTGCTGAAGCTCCGATTTCCTCATGCCTTGCCCTATCTGATCACCGGAGCAAAAATATCAAGTGGATTGTCGGTCATCGGAGCAATCGTCGGGGAGTTTCTCGTGGGGTACTCACAGACCGAAATCGGGCTGGGTTACCTCATTCTGCAAAGTTCGGCTCAGCTCAAAACCGCCCAACTTTTTGCTGCAGTCATCGCTTCGGCGGTGCTCGGAATAGCAATTTTCGGTACCGTAAACACCCTGGGCAACCACCTGATCGCCAACTGGACCGACACGCCGGATGATTCGCTGAAGCGTTAGACGGGGTAACACTCCACCATGAATTCATCCCGCTGGATCTTTCTGTTTCTCACACTCATCGTCCTTGCCGTTTATGGCCAGGTCTACGACTTTGATTTCGTCAAACTCGATGACGATCTGTATGTCACCGAAAATCCTCACATTCGCGAGGGCTTGTCGGTGGAAAGCGTTGCGTGGGCGTTGATGTCGACCGAGCACGGCCACTTCTGGCAACCGGTGTTATGGCTTTCACTGATGCTCGACGCCGAGATATTCGGAATCAACGCCGGCGGATTTCATCTGGTGAATGTTCTCTTTCACATCTTGAATGTGAATCTGCTATTCGTGCTGCTAAAGCGCATGACCGGTGACATCTGGACGTCTGCCGCGGCGGTCGCGCTGTATGCCGTTCACCCCTTGCGCGTCGAGTCGGTTGCCTGGGTGACCGAGCGCAAAGATGTGCTGAGTACGTTTTTCGGACTCCTCTGTTTACTGGCGTATGTCAAATACCGGCAGCAAGGAAGCCGCCCGGCGTACGTTCTTTCGCTGGTCTGGTTCGCTGTCAGTCTGATGTCGAAGCAAATGATGGTCACGATGCCGTTTCTGTTGCTGCTGCTCGATTTCTGGCCGCTGTGCAGCGAAGTTACATCGGTGGGCATCGTGAAACGAAATCCTCAAGCGACCCGCTGGGGATCGCTGGTGTACGGGAAAATTCCATATTTCCTATTGACCGCAGCGTTCTGCGTGATCGCGGTCGGGGCACAGTCGAGTGGCGGTGCGGTGATGTCGTTGCAGAAACTGACGATGTCGATGCGGCTCGAAAATGCCGTCGTGTCATACGCCCTCTATCTTAAGCAAACGATCTGGCCGGTGGGACTCGCAGCATTTTATCCACATCCGCTGGGGGCCATCCCACAATGGGAGGTGATAGTTTTGGGTTCGGTGCTTCTGTCGATGAGCGTGTTGGCCATCTGCTTGCGCCACCGTCTTCCCTGGGTATTTGTCGGTTGGTTCTGGTATCTGGGATCATTGCTGCCCGTAATCGGTCTCGTGCAAGTCGGCAGTCAACGAATGGCCGACCGCTTCACCTACGTGCCACATATCGGATTGTTCATCGCCATCTGCTGGACGGTGCGCGCCGTCATTCTTGAGAATATCAATCGTCGCGTGGCCCTAGGGGTGGTGTTCTCAGTGACGCTGGTCGTTTTGATGGCATTGTCGTACCGGCAAACGAGCCATTGGAGAAATACGGTCACACTCATGAATCACACGCTCGACGTGACGGGGCCGAATTATGTCGCGCACAATAACCTCGCCATGCATCTGCTCGAACAGCAACGTCCCGGCCCCGCGGCACGGCATCTTCGCTCGGCTCTGGAACTCAATCCCGAGAATCCGATGACGTACAGCAATCTGGGATTGGCGATGACAGGATTGGGGCGGCCGGAAGATGCCATCGATTGCTTCAAGCAGGCGTTGGAAATTCAACCCGAATTGCCTCACGCGTTAACGAACCTGGGAAATACCTTATGCGACATAGGGCGTGCTGACGAAGGGGTCGAATACCTCGAACGTGCACGAAAAGCCGAACCCGAAAACCCCATGAGTTACAACAATCTGGGCATGGCTTATATCGACCTCGGGCAGAATCAGCGAGGAATCGAACTGCTCAATCGCGCGCTGGAACTTCAGCCCGATTTCATTCCCGCACACTTCAATCTGGGGAACGCACTATTAAGCTCGAAACGAGAACGGCAAGCCATCGAACATTTTCAGGCAATACTGAAACTCGATCCCCATCAGGCCGACACGTACAACAGTCTGGGACTTGCCTGGCACGCGTTAGGAAGTCGAGAGGAGGCCGTTCGGAATTTTCGCGAGGCACTTCGACTTCAGCCGGGAATGAGCGAAGCCCAGCGTAATTTGCAACATGCAAACCGCTAGGCAATTGAGGTCGCTCATCTTTAAGTAAAAGTTGAGAATCAGCCTACTGACTTGTCAATTTGAAATCGAACGTGTTCTCCCCCGCCACGACTTCGGCTGTCAGTTCGGTATTGATGTTGTACTTTTCGGGAATTGTGGTTGTGGTGGCTCCCTTTGCCACATCGGATCCCGCGGCGAACATCCCGGTCGTAATCCTGACTTTGTGATTGCCGACGGCAGCTCCCTTATTTTCGTGGTCGTACATCAGAGTATACTTCCCCTCGGCATCGGTCTGCGCAGTCGAACTGCGGGCTTTTTCCGAGGCGAACTCGACCTGAGCTCCCGCCAATGGCTTGTCATCCAAGGTGATCGTTCCGGAGACTTGCCCCAGCTCCGGCAGGTCGCCCGATCCGCCGCCACCGCAACCGGACAGAATCAACGTGGTCAACAGAAACAGGCACGAATAGACGAGTTTCATTCTTTTGGACTCCCTAGAACTGGTTGCATAACCCGATTGGCGACCGAATAGACATCCAAATAAGCCTGACATACTCGGCATCCAGAGGGTGATGAAACAGCTTGTATTCAAAAAGGCGGGCGATCAGGTCTATTGATCGCCCGCCGGGTCTTATATCACATTTCCCGAGGATTATTCCTAGAATTCACCCACGATTTCCCGACCAAAAATCGTCTGCAGCGAACCAAGGACCGTATTCGACATATTTGCGCTCAGGAATCGGACCGCTCCATCGGCTAAAACAGCGTGACAACCGCCGTCATGTAAGCTACCGGCACCCATCCAGTGCGGAACCAAAGGAGAAGCCGAGGGAGCAGTGCTGTTGATGCCACGGACTGTCGGCACAATATCCTGCGCGTAAGTCCATGTGTGCAGCCACGGGCCATAAGGATTGTGCGTTTTACGGAATGGGGTTTCGATCATGGCGAGCGTGTTGCTCGTTCCGTCTTTGATGTCGTTGATCGTACACGCTCCGTTGATCCCCCACATGGTTTTGATGTTTGCGTCATCATTGTTATAGTTCGTGGCCAGAGCATCGATATGTGAACGCACAATGAACGCATAACTGACGCGCCAACCATTCGTAACGCCGTAGTGGGTTCCAGTGGTCGCGTGTGGTTCAAGCCAGGAGATATCGGTGGGGCAGCGGAACATATCGAGCTTCTTGCTGATGGTTGCCCCTTGATCTCCGGCCACACCAAAACCACACCCCCCCATATCGGTGATTCCTGTTGGGAGGCTAAAGTTGACCAGATTGTACAGGTTGGTCTGATCGACGTACGGCAGCATGAAGAGATAACCAGGAATATTCCGGACCCCCGCGCCGTTTAGACAGGCCGGTATGCCGGGAGCAACAACATACGGCATGAAAATTCTATGTGCGTCGTGGTAGTTGTGAAACGCCAGCCCGAGTTGCTTCAGGTTGTTGCGGCATTGCGTACGGCGGGCCGCTTCACGAGCCTGCTGCACAGCGGGCAATAACAGGGCAATCAGAACCGCAATAATGGCGATGACCACCAGCAACTCGATCAAAGTAAACCCCGGACGTTTTTTCCTCGTCACATGACATTGTAACATCGCACGTTCCTTCACTAAAAAGTTGTAAACAAGAAACAAAAAACCCGAATTGGGAAGAACCAGTACAAGATGAAACGATCGATCATTTGAACGTCCGTCAGAAGACAACGCACCGCAAGATATGCACTTTAATAAAATGATCCACCTCTAAGTAGAGACGATTTTCGTCAAATTGTCAATAAAATACTCAGTATATTTTGGACAATCTCAACCCGCATTTCCCATTTGACTTCCCGAACTTTGGCACGCGATTTGCGCCAAGCCCTTCAAAACAAG
>JAQCEJ010000196.1 GCA_027618475.1 Planctomycetota bacterium
CGGCGCACGTTCGGGGCCTTGAAACACCTGTTTAACCTGACTGCTGAAAAGGGCGAGCAGGGTCGGTTGTGCAAGCCTTATGGCGGCGTCTGGAGCAACCAGTCCTCCGGCGACCAAACGCAGTGCGTGCTCTGGGGCCTCGCCGCATATCGCGAGATTGCGCCTCCGGAAGACCTGGCTGACTACAACAAAATGATCAAGGAGGCCGCGGAGTACAACATCAAGACGGAGTACATCGACCCGCATGGGTATTTCGGCTGGACACGGCAAAGCCAGTGGGATGCTATTTTCGGCGACGAGAAGTGGAGCAAGGCGACCTGGACATACGCCGCCATTTTCGTGCCGCAATTGAACCTGGCGTGGCAGGCCACCGGAGACGCCAAGTTTCTGACTGAAATCCAACGCTGGCATGACGCCTGCGGTCTCGAAAAGAAGTCCAGAGGAGGCGCGCAAAGGGATCTCTACCTGGGCGCGTTGCTGATGGAAATGGACCCCTTCCACCACGAGATCTGGCGAGGCTTGATGCTCGGCGCTTTTGCGGAGAACACCAAGGATATATTGCCCGATGGGACGAGTTCGTATTTCGTCGGTCGTTCCGCAATTACCGCCATGGGGTGCGTTACCGCGCAGCGATGGTGCCCGAGCGAGGATATGACATCCGTCGCCCGGCACATCCTGGAGAAACTCGACGAGGAGACGTTCCGTTTCGTGCGCCCCGGCGCCAAGCCCGCCTGGGCTGGTGCGAATGACACGCTCGAGCAATGGGAAATTGAGTCGAAGATGATAGATGGCGACAGCTTGACGGCATGGCTCGCCGCGTACTGGGAGGGCCGATGGCGGGGCTACTGGTAAATGCCGAACAGTCTTCGTTTTCCGAATGACAAGAGAAGCTGGCTGGTCGGGGCGTCCCGGGTTGCGACATTGCGAATTTGGATCGATACCAGGATCAACCCAAATAGGAAATATCGGATTCTTGATCTTTATCACCGGCGTACCAAACGACTGAAAGTCTCGGCTTTTGAAAGCGAAACCTGGTACGAGATCGAATACGTCGCCTACTGTTGTCTCGGTCCATTCAGTTGCCATGCTTCACCTCCGAAACGAGACAAAGCACGCCCCTGCTCCGACGGCTATTCGCCGTGGATGATCGCTTTTGCCGGTGATGGAATCGAAATTCAGTCATCGTTGCGTTTCTTGCGTTTCGGCTTCTTGGCTGGCTTATTCGGCTCAAGACCATGACATAGACGCGACCAGCGTTTACTCCATTGACCATCCGAGCAATAATCCCCCAACGCACACTCTCAATCTGATCGGACGCGACAACAGTTGATCCATACCTTACTTCATCGTAGTTTATTGCGATCGCCAGATTGCGTTTGACATGTGCTGAGAATGAATGAGATTGTTGTTCGGCAATCATCCGCTGTATCGTCGAAAAATCTTCTTCCAACTGTCTTGTGAGTTCGACGCTTCTAGAGTTAAACCTTTTGCACTGATGGAGTACGGCGATTGACAGTTCAGCATCATCGTGTTTATTGAAACAAACAACGGCTAAATTTCGAATCCTCTGAACGATATCCCTTTGCGCTTGAATGAACGTAAAATGATTTGGTAACAAGCTGAAGATTTCTGGAAATGAGTGTTGTTGTATAAAGGTCTCGAACTCTGATACGCTGATCTTACGAGTGAAACCCTCGGTCACTTTACCATCCATTAATTCAACCAACTCGTTGACACGCTTGAAAGCACCTTCAAAGCAAGTATCATCATCTTGCGACGTTACCCAGCGTCGGCCATCAAATAGAGATTCGATTACCGGGAGGAGATTTGCTTTGAAGGCTGCCGTTAAAACGAAATTGTATTGGCTTGCAAATGGTTTGCTGAGAAAAACGCGAAACGCAGGTTCTTTAGTCAAAAGTTGTAGCGTATCATGCGGAAAATAACTGTCTGAGTAGAGAAAATGGCGAATGTCGCCACGGGTCATAAAATTCAAAAGACGTCGATTTTTAAAAATTGCCCAATGAAATCTTTTCTTACTCACTTCGAGAATCTCGTTCTCCAGTTCCAATACACGGGACTTGTTCAATTGGAACCCGCCGATCCAGTCCATTCTGCCATCATTTAGATCAATTTCCTGAAGGAGCTTCTTTTTTGCTCGTTGTATGGATTTGATATCCAGCTGATCGATATCTTGTAACTTGTCAAACTGAAATACCTCGAAGGGATTCAGGTAAAATTGAAACCACTTATCTTGAGGAATGATGCCGACGAAAACAGTATAAGCTTTTCGAGCAAGTGGAATCAGTTTACGCTTCGTCAGTTCCAATGAAGTTTTTGCCGCAAGAAACCCCGGTCGCAGAAATAATGCTTCTCGATATGCATCTGTAGCATCGACATCCTGTGAGATCTCGGGATCTCCATAAACTTGCCCATTTATGAATATGGAAGAGACCTCCGTTTCAGTTGCTGGAATTGATGGTTTCGCATTTCCGTCCGGAGTGAATTCTTCGTAACCCTCATCGACATCAAACGGCTTATTTGTGGCGGGTTGTACATGGCGAGGCGACTCAAGTATGTTCGGCAGAATAGCCGGACCACCGCATTTCGGGCAGTTAATCCCTCCCGTTGACTTCTCCCACAGTGTGAACCGATGCGAACACGAAATACATTGAACCGTAGGCGGTACATCCTTCGGGGGAGTCGCGACGGGCACCGCTACCACTATTGAGGGCGATTTCACCTGTATTGCGGGGATCTCCAGTACCGCACCACACTTGTTGCATTTCCTACGTTTTCCCGCGTGTTTCTCATCGACCGTGAAAGTCTTACTGCAGCCGGTGCAGGTGACAGGAATGGTAGTAATTCGGCTCCGAACGGTCGCGGCAACCGTCGTCGATTTCGCCACCAGAGACGGGAAATTAATTTCCACTCCACAAATGCTGCACCTCCGCCGCGTGCCCGCATAGTTGTTATCAACCGTAAACTTTTTGCCGCAGCCGGGGCAGGTGATGGAGACCGTGCTATCTTGTTTGCGCAAGACCGTTCCTGACCGTTTTGTCTTTTCGGAAGCTGTTTGTGGTTGCGTAACAGTTTCGCGTACATCACCGATGGGCTCCAAGACCGCCGTGAAAAGTCCTCCCACAGTATTTGCTAAAACCCACCCACTCTCCCCGTCTTTTTGGATCAGATCGTCAGGACGGAGAAAGCCCTTCTGAACTGCCAGTTGCAACTTGGCAAATGTGTGGGGGCCGTGTTCTCGTCTGTCACGTCCCAAAACCAGCCATCGCGACTCCACCGCTTGTGCAACTGGTGCTGGTGGTAGCGGAACGGCGACGGGGGCTGGCGACAATGGAACAGCGAGCGAGGCTGGCGCTCGATTGGGAAAAACAACAGGCCCGCCACATTTTGGGCATGTCACTGCTTGAGAAGATTTCTCTTCCACCGAGTATCGGTGAGTACACGAAACGCATTGAACTGTAATCGATTCACCCGCAGGTGGAGCCGCGACCTTGGTGTTCGGAATGATCACCGGTCCGCCACATTTCGGGCACGACTTCGCACCCTGCGATGCCTGACTGGCAACCATGAACTTGTGAGAACAGCGGATACAATGGGCGATGAGCCATTCTGCTGTCGCGACAACAGACGTCGGTTCAGCTAGAGGTGGGATGTCAAATTCTGCTTTGCAATTACTGCACCGCCGGCGCGTGCCCGCGTATGTCTCGTCGACGTTGAACGTCGTGCCGCAGTTGGTGCAAGTGACGGAGATCGTCATGACCGTGTCCCTCTCTTGTTCCGAAATGCGGCTAAAAACCTCACACCCGAGATTCCGCTCGCATATGGAGTAGACATTGACACTACCCGGCACCCATTCATCAGGCAAGCAAGAGCTTGTACAAAGGCGACGCGGCGTGTCGTTTTCCACGGTTCGCGAGCATCAACGTCCGTTGGATAGGACACGCAATTACGGGCGGTATCTGGAAAACGAACCGCGAGTGGTTGTGACCTGCCTCACGAATTTCAGAAACTCGACTTTCACAATCAACCGACATGATGGATGTTCCGCTTAGCCTGACGTCGTTGAAAGCTTAAAGCGATCATCATCCCGCCGATCATCAAAAGACCGAACGTCGACGGTTCTGGGACCGATTCAGCAACGGTCAGGTTTAGCGTCGGACGGTATGCGGCGGTGAGGTTATCTGCCATCCCCATCTCATATCCGCGAATCGCTCCGCTAAAGTTGGGTAGATGAACGTCGGGATTCAATCTGAACGCACTAAACGCCGAAATCGGCGTTCCTCCAACGTATAACGACTTCACAAAATTGAGAAGGTTCAAATTGTTGATCCCATAATTACCGAGACTGGTTGAGGGGATGAGTGCAGCACTCTGGATGAGCGTATCTGTGCTCAAGGCTGCGTTGCCGTCGTAATAGTCTGTTCCTTCGATCACCGCCGCAGCTCTCGCGTCGATTCCAAACAGATCAATGTTGAACTCAGGGGGCGTTGTGACTGTGGCCGGTGTAATTCCAAAATATTGGTATCGCAACTCCGCATCAGTGATCGTTGCGTACTCGGACAGGACAGGACAGGCAATTCAAAAAACCACACGACGGCAAAGCCGCGAACAATATTTCCTCCGGTACCTGTCTTAACGATCGGCTGCGAGAAGTCCGACGCATGCCCATTGACATCGACCTGACCGTCGCCAGTGTCGCCCTCAACGCTGATGACGCCAGCGAGGGTGCTGTCTCCAAAATCGGCGATCAACAACGCGACGACGCAAGCGACCGTGAATATGCGAGCCATGATTCATCTCCTGCCGTGGGTCCGAGGTTTTTCAATATCGGCGTGACCTTGCTCTGCACAAATGATTATGGTCACCGCGAAACGAGAAATACAAGCAGCAGGGCAATTCGACTTCACTTCC
>JAQCEJ010000073.1 GCA_027618475.1 Planctomycetota bacterium
CCTGCCCCCTCCCGTCCCTGTGGCGTCAACGCCACAGGGACATGTTGACCTGGGGGCAACATCGGGTCGATCGGCGGGAATAAAATTTCATAACTCCTTGCAGCAGCAATCATTGTGACATAGATCATGCTTCCCATCGATGTTGCCTCAACTCCACATCAAGTCGGTACGTTTCGATTACCGATCGATTTTCCGCCGAATGGGCGTTTTAATAAGGGGTTTGCCGTGTATGCTTTGCGAACAATTATCAACTTCTGAGATGGGATTTTCGACGAGATTTCTCCGCAAGCTTGACGAACGAAAAAATCTTCTCATAATCATAGAGCCTGTCGGTGTGGCTTTGTCTTGCCATTCCGTCGAAAGGCGTCTATGCGGGTGTAGCTCAGTGGTAGAGCGTCACGTTGCCAACGTGAATGTCGAGGGTTCGAATCCCTTCACCCGCTCTCGTTTTATATTTAGATGGGTTTCATCACTTTTGCGATGTCGAACTCCCACGAGTGATTGTCCGTACGAACAATTGCAAACTGGTTATGAACCCGTTCTTCTCATTCAAGGGCAGCCATTAACTCCAGATTCATTCCGATTGCGAGATCGTCCTTCGGTCTCAATCTTCATGAGTCCGGAATTCACATCGTCCCCTTGAAAACCTCAGACTGAATTGCAGCAGACGCCATGAACGACTCAAACGACACGCTCGAACACGATGAGACTACCGGCCACGCAAGTCACGACCATGACCACGATCATGCCGGGCACGACCACGACGAGCACGTGCATCATTTATCGCTGGATGTCGAAGTGACGGACGTCGGCCCTTGTCGCAAACATGTGCGCGTGCGCATTCCCGAAGCTGATGTGAATCACATGCGCGAACATGCGATCGAAGAAGTGGCCACAACCGCCGCCGTGCCCGGTTTTCGCGTCGGCCATGTACCGAAGAAGCTGCTTCAGAAGCGTTTTAAGGACGAACTTTCGTCGCAACTTAAGCAGAAGTTGCTGATGGAATCGATGGAACAGCTTGCCCAAGAAAACGAGCTCGACCCGATCAACGAGCCGGACATCGACGTCGCCACGCTCGATGTTCCCGAAACTGGAGATTTTCAATACGAATTCGACGTGGAAGTTCGTCCCGAGTTTTCGGTTCCGGCCTACGAAGGGCTGACGATCACCAAGCCTGTCCGCGAGATTTCCGAAACCGATATCGACGAGTATCTCAATCGCTATCTTTCCCAATACAGTCAGCGGATTGAATCCGAAGTACCGGCCGTCAACGACGATTTTCTGGTTCTTGAAGCCCGTTTTACGCATCAGGGAAAAGAACTCAAACAGATGGAACGACTGACTGTTCGCTTGAAGCCGGTGCTCCGTTTCCAGGATGCCGAAATCGAACAGTTCGGTGAATTGTTGTCCGGAACTCAGGTTGGCGACGAACGGGATGTGAAACTTAAGGTCTCACTTGAAGCCGAAGATATCGCCATGCGGGGCGAAGAGATTGATGGTCATTTCAAAGTGCTTGAGGTACGTGGCTTGCGTGTGCCCGAATTGACCCCTGAATTTCTCGAACGGATCGGTTACGAATCGATCGAACAGCTTCGCGACGAAATCCGGCAGATGCTCGAACGGCAGTTGACGTTCGAACAAAGACAATCGGCCCGTTCGCAGGTTCTCGAAAAAATTACCGATTCTGCTCAGTGGGAACTCCCCGAACAGCTGGTACTCAAGCACGTCGAGAATGCTTTGCGTCGCGAAATACTCGAAATGCAGCAAGCCGGTTACACCACCGAACAGATTCGCGCCCGCGAAAACGAAATGCGGCAGCAGGCCGTTACGACAACGCGTCAAGCTCTTAAAGAGCACTTCGTACTCGATAAAGTGGCGACGACCGAAAATATCGGAGTCACGCATGCCGATATTGATATCGAAATTCGACTGATGGCCCAACAGCGGGGAGAGAACCCGCGTCGCGTTCGAGCACGGCTGCAAAAAACCGGTATGATCGAAAACCTCGAAGCTCAGATTCGCGAGCGCAAAGCGATCGACGCAATTCTCGACCGAGCCGTATTCGAAGAAGTACCCGCCGAAAAACCGCAGGAAGACCGCATCTCTGCGATTGCGATGTCGATTTGCGGCGGCACCACTGTCGTCAGCCCGAACGATGACTCAGACGATGACAACGACGAATAGCCGTTGTGGACAACCACCGTCGAACATCGTGCGATGGTGTTACTACAACTCCGATGCGGATGACACCGAGGCCGTTCCGAACGTGGCCATTGTCGCCAGATAGCTCAGTAACCGTTCTTCGACATCGGGATGCTCGGCTTTCAGCCGATCGCTCAGCCGGCCGGGGTTTGGTGTCGCCTGCAGTTCTCGCAGATAATCCAACAGCACGATCTGTCCGTCGGGCGAACCGTGCAGCATAAAATGGACCCACGCCCACGATTCCTGATAATCGTCACGATTCATTTCGCGGACGTTCTCAAGATCCTCCAACCTGCGAATATTGGGACGCCATCCTTTGGGGATCGCTTGTGCCAGACGCTGCGCGTATTCGGGGTTCACCCCCGAATTAGGACCGGCGATTTCAAAATACTCGGCGATTCCTTCGTCTAGCCACAACGGAACATCTTTGAGAGCCGCGTGCAGTAAGCCGTGTGTGAACTCGTGTCGCAGATCTTCCTGAATGTGGTCTCCCCAGTACGTATACACAGCGAGTTGATCCGGCGTGCCGACGAAATAGGCACGACGGGGGGGGAGACCGGGAAATGTCGTCTCGATATAGCGAGAATATTTGTCTTCGTCGCTAAAGAGATAGACGACGACCTGCCCTTTGTCCAAAGGAAGATGTAACTGTCGGGCTACGTCCAGCCGCAGTTCATTCAAGTCCTGAAACAGCGGATGGTCTTTCGACAGACGGATATCGCTAAGCATTAGCAACTGCTCGGCCTGCACCGAATGGCGCGTGGGGAGCGACGCCTGATTCCGCCCGGTCCATTGGCAGCCGATGAAGAAGAATAGACAGCAACCCACAATTGATACGCCCCGGTACCGCGTCGACGATGTCGCAATCGAAGTCACAGATGATGCAGGGTGTGTCATGTAGTGTCAGATACATACCGTGGGGAAACGATCGAAGCGATGTAAAAGCAGCTATTCAGAAAGCGGGATTTCATGGAATGCGATCAATCGCGATCGAGATGATCGGCCGCTTGTTCGACAACCTCTTGAAATAGGTTCTTTGTGGTTGCCTGAACGACAAGCTCACCATGTCCGGCGGCTATCATGTCTTTGGCAAATTGCTGATGCTTTGCCCAGTCGTCCGGTTTCCACGTACGCATGTCGACATACGGATCTTCGAACGCGACGTTCTTGCGAGGGACGATCAACCATTTTTCGCTGGTGCGGACGAGATGATAATAGAATCCCGCATAGACGATCCCCCCCCCCACCAGCATGCCAAAGATCATCGATATGAGTCGACGCATTGTTAATCCGGATCCTTACAAGACAGAGAATTCGGCGAACAGTATAAGAACAGACGATCGGGTGAATAATCCCAGAAATCGCGAAATGGGGCAAGAGGGGTTCGTGGCGAAGTACTACCCAGGCGTGTTGTCTTAAACCATTGCCGGTAAAGATATTAACGCTTCAGCTTTAATGTGGGGGAGTGATGGCCAACCTCGCGTCGGAGGTTCGCTCACTTGCTCGGTTATACCCGCGATACATTTTCGGGTTCTCTTCGTAGCTGTCGGCCTCGTTCCCCCAACTGGTCCATCCAGTGCGAATCGATCGCGCAAATAGTTCGAGATAAGGTCCGGGACTGCAACTTTCGATCAGCGGATAGATTTCCTCAGGCTTGCGCGAGTGTTCTCCCTTTCGGGTAGCAACCAGATTGACCTGGCGACGCCCCGCGGCTTTGGTGCGGAGACTGCCGTGCGTGCCGAACAGTAGAATTTCAGTGACGTTGCGAAAGTAGAATCCGACTCCGCGACCATCGGGGCCGCCATCTTTGCGGATTTTGTACCACACCAGGTTGGTTTTATAGCGAAAGCCCCAAGCCTCCATCACGGCCAGTCCTTCGGCCAGTAACGCATTGGGAACCCATAAATAGAGGTGAGCCGGCTTTTCGAGATGTGCCGACAGAGGCATCGCACAGATTTCTTCGAGACTCATGGTCGGATAACGCCGCAGCCGGCCGTGTTCCGGGGCGACTTTTCCCGTCCGGTTCTGGAAACGCCAGGGAGGATCGGCCATCACTGTTGCATACCGTCCCGTCAAACCGTCGAGCGTTTTCGCGGCCTTCATTGCCGTTGCGTCGCGTCGTCCTGACATGGTCTTCCTCCGTGAATGTTTCGGCGGGATGCGTTATGCTACATGCTGTCGAACGGCCCCATGTGCGGCAAGACGATATCATACGAGTCGAGTCACGAGAGACAAGAGTCAAGAGCCGGAAAAGCAACCGTAACACTGTACCTAGAAGTGATATGCCCCAAGAACCAAACGAATTTCAGTCCGATATCGCACCGATGCCGCCGGCCGAAGTTCATCTCTCATCAAAAGATTTACAGCACGCCGTGAACGAGCTGCCGCCGAAATCTCGCGGAATCTCTGCGAATCTTTCGAGCGGACTCCGCTGGGGATTTTGCATTCTGATCGTGTTATTGGTTGTCGACCGGGGGATCAAACTCTGGCAGCATGACGACTTGCAGGACTGGGATTTTCAGTTTCGCTGGTTCGTTCTCGCGGGGATAACGAATGTCGTCGGATGGCTGCCCGCCGTATATGTCTGGCGGCGGATGTTGCAGTTCGGCGGTGCCAGCGTGCCTGCGACGATGACGGCCCGCGCCTATTATGCGGGACATCTGGGAAAGTATATTCCCGGAAAAGCGGCGGTTCTTGCGGTTCGCGCGGCATTATTAAAACCGTGGGGAACGAACATCTGGCTGAGTATGATGACCACGACTCTCGAAACGCTGGCTACGATGTCGCTCGGTCTGCTAATCGCGTTCTGTCTTGTGATGAGCGGCGTTGTACCGGGAATACATGAGTTATGGAGCGGGGGTGGAGAGGGACTGGCCGATCCGGCGACGATTGCGGCATCTTCAGTGTCACACATCGGAGTTGCACTGCTGATTCTACTCGGCTTCGTGCCGACAATTTGCTGGGGCTGCTCGGGGGTGATGATTCGGTTACTACATGTCGTGCGTCCTTCGTGGAATCAAACGGGACGATCGTGGCAAATCCCGTGGTCAAGTTGGCTGCTTCTGGCCATTGGTTGGGGCATACATGGCATCAGTCTGGGACTGACAATGAAAGGTGTCACTGGCGAGTCGATTCTGTGGCACGATTGGCCGATGTGGACGGCGTCGGTATCATGGGCGACGGCGGGAGCATTTTTTGTGTTTCTTGTCCCCGGCGGGCTTGGTGTCCGAGAAGGATTACTGATCGAGTTCCTCCGACTGCAGCCCGGCATTAGTCCCCGCATCGCCGTTGCTACGGCGGTCATGCTGCGACTGGTCTGGCTCGCCGCTGAATTTACGGCGGCGAGTACGTTGTATATCTGGTTTTATCGGCGAACCCATCTTACGGAACGGAACGACCCATGACCGCAATTGAGAATGTTCCATCTTCTCAAGAATCATCAAACAGCGCGGACCTGGGACTTCTCTCGATCGTCGTCCCAGTTCTCAACGAGTCGGAGAGTTTGTCCGAACTGTACTCCGAGATTGAGAAAGCGTGTGCAGGTCATGAGATCAACTACGAATTGATTTTTATCGACGACGGTTCGACCGACGATTCGTGGATGTTGATCGAGAACCTCGTTCGCCGTGACAAACGGATTTCCGCGTTACGGTTTCGTCGTAATTTCGGCAAGGCGGCGGCTCTCACTGCGGGACTGCAAAGAGGACGCGGTGAATTGTTTCTAATGATGGACGCCGATCTGCAGGACGATCCAGCGGAAATTCCCGGCATGATTGCCCATCTCAACAGTGGATACGATGTCGTCAACGGTTGGAAAAAGCATCGACTCGACCCGTGGCATAAAGTTTATCCCAGTAAAGTTTTTAACGGGCTCGTCGGCTGGCTGACGGGACTCAAGCTGCACGATCACAATTGTGGTTTGAAACTCTTCCGTCGCGAGGTCGCGAATGAGATTAAATTGTACGGTGAGTTGCATCGATTTATTCCTGTTCTCGCTCACGCCCGCGGATTTCGTGTCACCGAAGTCGCCGTGCATCATCGCCCGCGCAAACATGGACATTCGAAATACGGCGTACGACGTTTTCTGCGCGGATTTCTCGATTTGCTGACGGTCAAGTTTCTGACAGGTTTCGGACAACGCCCACAACATATACTCGGCGCGTTCGGTCTTGGCTTCTTTCTTCTGGGTCTGTGCGGCGTCTCGTATCTGGGGCTGTTGTGGTTGATGATGAACGTCTGCGGTTGTATCGAGAAAGCCCCGATTGGCAGCCGACCGTTGCTGGCGTATTCGATCGCATCGATGCTGTTGGGAGCTCAAGGGATCACCTTCGGCCTGATGGCCGAACTTATCGTCGCGAATACCGGCCAAACGACGGATACCTACAGCATCGCCGAGACGTACGAACACAAAGTCGATTCTCAGTAACGGCTACGCTTGCGAAAGTGTCGCTGATGTTCGACTTTTACGCTCATTCTGAGTGTTGGCCGTCATCAATTTTTCTGACGTCGGGAACCTCCGTATGGTGAAACAATTCAAGGAAAAGTCGTCGAACGGCAGATTGTCCGACCTTCTGTTTTCCCGTCTGGGACATCGACTTACGTCATCTTTTTCCGAACGATGGTCAGGACTTTCAAAAAAATGAGTTGTGTCGTTCGATCGTCACCGATTAGAATGATGTTTAACATTTGCGAACGATTGTGATCGGGCCAATTCTGGCGATCTCAAGCGTATGCGACCTCGAAGATTATTCTTCCGCTTGTTGAGTTTTGTCCTTTTGACGGAGCAAAAACAACTTTGCATGCCAGGAGAATACCATGTCACCTCTCAGCGAAATGCGACTCGAAATGAATCCGAACATTCTCCGTTTCGATGATGCCGAACAACTCACTACTCCGGGTATCACGTCGTCGATGCGCGACGAACCCGATGACGTCGTGTTGCAAGGTCCAAAGTTTCGCGGTCGATCGTCGTCGGCCGAACGCGAGCTCTTGAAGAATCGCTTCGAGATCGACGAACCGCGCGACCCACTTACTCGTGGATGAGATGCATCGCGACAGTGCGGTTTTTCGCGAGCCGATCGGCACAGCACGAGCTGTCGGTATGGCACGTCGAGAGTTAATCTGCTGTTTAGGAGTAGCACTGCTGCTGAGGGTTGCGGCGTGCTGGTATTTTCAATCGCATCTCACCACCGATCTCGATGCTTATGCGGGAATTGCTCAAGCCGTAGCCAATGGGGATGGATATTCCACACCGGGTACGACCGAGCCGACGGCGTATCGACCACCGTTGTTTCCGCTGTTGCTTGCCGCGACGATGAATCTCGTCGACATCGCCTGGAGCGTGTCGCTATGGCAAGTTGTGCTGGGTGTCGCCACCGTCGGATTGACTTGGCGTCTTGCCTGCGATCTGGGACTTGGTCGATCGGCTTTCCTGGCGGCCTTACTGGTCGCCGTCGATCCTATTCTGCTGTTTTACGGCACTTATCCGATGACGGAAGTCTGCTGTGCGTGTTTGACCACGGCTTGGTGCTGTCTGGTCGTACGCTCCAGGAGACTCGCTGAAACTGCAACTTCATCGACGATCGCCACGACGAATTTATTGACGGGGTTCGTCTTCGGTTTGGCTGTGTTATGTCGACCGACATTATGGGCTGCGGGAGCGTTGTATTGTTGCATGGTAATGGCGCCGACAATTTGTTTTCGACGCGTGAGTTCAGCGAGTCGCCTTATTGCTCTGTTCACGGCTTTCGTGGGGATCGCCGTCGCGGTCACGCCGTGGGTCATTCGAAATCAGATGGTATTTGGCACGCCGATCATGACGACGACGCACGGAGGTTACACGTTGCTGTTGGCCAACAATCCGACGTTTTACGACGAGGTTGTGGAACAACCGTGGGGTGTGGTGTGGAGCGGCACAAGTCTTGCGGAATGGCAGCAGTCGCTTGAAGCCGAGATGCACGACGAAAACATCGCCGGTGAAGTCGAGCGAGATCGCTGGATGAGTCGACGCGCAAGACAATTCATTTGGGAACATCCAAGAACATTCATCAAGGCATCCGTCAAGCGATGGTTGTGGTTCTGGAACCCGATCCCTCTGGAAACAAACAACACCTCCCTTGCGGGGATCCGATGGGCGATAGGATGTTACTACGGCATCGTCTTCCTGATGATGCTCGCCGGCAGTTATCTGGTGTTCGCCGACAACAGCATCGGCACAGGCCGAACTTTCGGCGATGAACGCTTCTCAAAGTTGTGGGGAGTTGTGTTTGTGACGATACTCGGATTCGCCGGTACGCATCTGGTGTACTGGTCGAACATGCGGATGCGCGGCCCGATCGTACCACTCATTTCGCTGTTGGCCGCTGCGGCAATCGGGTCAATTGCGGCGCGCTTCAGCAGAGCGAAAACTGAGGTCGGCGAACCGACGTGATCGATCGGTCGACATCGTGTCGAATTTCGACTGTTAAACAGCGAGTTGTGTCAAGGCTGATTCGATGATGGGGTGTGTGTTGTAACTCCATGTATTACAATGTATTACGTCTGGCGCGGTGGGCTGAACCCTTATTGACCAGATTGTAGAACCGGCCTATAATCCGCCCCCATTTTCAGTTGGTTCTGGTGTAGTCATTTTTTCACGTCTGCGTCGCAGTTGACGCGTCATTTCACGGCTGCGGTTTTTTCGTAAAGCCTTGCGAGGTATCGCTCTGCTGATCGAGTGACCGCGGCGGTCGTGAACAGGAACCCGAGTACTGGTCAGATCTGGAGAGCCCGTGACGGGCCGACATTCCGTTCGCCCTTCGAGATTCCACTTTTCCGGAGTGGTGTGCGCTTTCGTTTTGTGCACGCTTCTCACGATGATCGGCGTGCGCGGCGACGACACGTCCCCCCCGCAGACTCGAGTTGAATCGATTGACGATCAGCCGATCATACTGCTTGCCGATTTTTCCCACGAATGGCACGACGGCGACTCCGAGATCGCCATGTTCAGGGGCAATTGCAAACTTAAGCAAGGGAAATCGAGCGTCCAGGCGCAGAAAATGGTCATCTGGACTCATAAGCAAGACAAGATCACGACGATCACGGCGTACTTCGAAGGGGACGTGAAATACGAAAACACCGAAAAGACACTCTCTGAAAATATTTTGTTACTCGAATGGAAAACCGCCAGCGGAATGCAGGCGGCGATCCGGCGACGAGTGACGCTCGATGAACCTCCTATCGATCCGCTGTTCAAGCGAGCCGAGCAACGGCGAGAAATCGCGCAGAATCGCACTCATCTTCCGGCACAGTATGTCGTTCCTCCCCGGCCCGATGACATCTTCGATCAGCCGTATGAAACTCCGATCGAAGCCGATCGCGAGAATGTGCGGCGTGTGCGGATTTTCCCTCGAAGTGCCGTCCCCTATAACGTCTACACCTATCGATCTGATAAGACGACTCCCCCTGAACAGATCTGGCTGCTGACCGGCGGAGTGACGATTATGATCGACGGTGTTCACGAAAACGGCACGCTCGATCTTAGTGCCGACAACATCGTCATCTGGACATCGGCTTCAGAAAACAAGGAACTTCAGACCGACACCCTTCAGACGAAGGATATGCCGTTTCAAATTTACCTCGAAGGAAACATCATTCATCGTCAGGGATTTGAAAAAATATTTGCGTCGCAAGCTTATTTTGATGCTCGCGACAAGCGGGGACTGATGCTCGACGCCGAAATTCGCACGTACATTCCCAGCATCGACGCCACGCTGCGCGTCTGGTCGAAGCGAGTGCGGCAGCTTTCCGAAAAATCGTATCACGCCGAAGAGGCATGGTTCAGCACCAGCCAGTTCGGACGACCGGGATACCGTCTGCAAGCCAGCGATGTATTTCTCGATCAGCATTATACGACTCCCTGGCTCACGACATTCGATAACAACTCAGGCGAGGCGGAGGGAGAACGGCAATATAAGGAAGTCCCTTGGATCACCAGCAGGAATAACAAGTTTTATCTCAACGATGTCCCCGTCGGCTATGTCCCCTATTTGAGCACTCCGACGGAGGATCCCGGTATTCCGTTGAACGGCGCGGTCGTCACTCAAGACCGAATTTTCGGTACGCAGGTCCGTACGTCGTGGGACATGTTCAAACTTTTTGGCCGCGAGCCGGCGGAAAACGTCACGTGGGATGCGCTGTTCGATTATTACAGCGATCGCGGCCCGGGTGTGGGGACCAAAGGGGACTACATATTCGAAGATCTCTTCGGCATGCCCGGTCTTTCTTCGGGACTGGGAACGTTGTACTACGTGCACGACACCGGTAGTGATAATTTAGGACTCGACCGGCGTAGCATTAACCCCGAGACCAACGATCGCTGGCGCACATTACTGAGGCACCATCAGGATCTCCCCGACGACTGGGATCTCTTCGGCGAAGTGGGAGTCCTCTCCGATCGCAACTTCCTCGAGCAGTATTTCGAGAACGACTTCGACGAAGACAAAGATCAGGAAACGCTCCTCTACGCGCGAAAACGGTTCGAGAACTGGGGAGGCACCCTCTTCGCCCGCCCCAATATCGACGGCATCGAAACGACCACCGAATGGTATCCCAAGGCCGATCTGTATGGTCTCGGCGAACCGCTATTCGACGGGCTCCTCAACTGGAGTTCGCATTCATCGGCAGGATACGCTCACCTCAGGCCTGCTGACCTCCCGACGCAACCGGCT
The DNA here is from genome assembly GCA_027618475.1 of Planctomycetota bacterium. Lineage (GTDB taxonomy): Bacteria > Planctomycetota > Planctomycetia > Planctomycetales > Planctomycetaceae > JAQCEJ01. Next base: position 10,911 of record JAQCEJ010000073.1, read on the forward strand.
GATATTTTCACCCCGCTACCGTATGTCGCCGACGTCCAGGGAGGCGTGTACATGACACGGCAAGAGTTGTCGTTGCCTCTGCACCTGGGGGCCTTCAATATCGCACCCTATGTGATGGGAGAAGCCTCACATTGGGATAGCGACTTCACCAGTAACAGTCTCGATCGCTTGTACGGCAGCGCGGGAGTTCGCGGCAGCGTCATGATGTGGAAGCCTTATCCGCATGTCCAGAGCAACATGTTCAATCTCAACGGCCTCGTGCATAAAATGGTTTTCGACGCCGACTTTTCCGCGAGCGATTCAAACACCAATCTGGCTGATATCCCGCAATACACCGACCTCGACGACAACGCACAAGAACGATTTCGCTCGCGGTTTATCACCAACACGTTCGGCGGAGTTCTGCCGGCGATTTTCGAACCGCGAAATTATGCTGTCCGCGAGGGAGCGGCTCATAACGTCAGCACCCCGGTGTACGAACTTGTCGACGATCAACAGGTGTTGCGCATGGGATGGCGGCATCGATTGCAGACGAAAGTCGGGCCCCCCGACCGCCTGCGCGTGAAAGACTGGATGACGCTCGATCTCGAAGCCTCATTCTTCCCGGATGAAGACCGCGACAATTTCGGTGAATCGTTCGGCTTGCTCACCAGCCGGTACACCTGGAATGTCGGCGACCGCACGAAAATACTGGCCAACTCACTGCACGATCTCTTCCTGAACGGACAGGATGTCTGGAATCTCGGCATTCTCTCGCAGCGCAGTACGCGCGGCAGTGTGTATGTCGGCATGCGAAATATTTCCGGCGGTCCGCTCAACAGTCAGATTCTCACCGCCAGCTACAGTTATCGCATGAGCGAAAAGTGGGTTTCCTCGGTTGGAACAGCGTACGATCTGGGTGAAAACCTCAATCGCGGACAATCGTTAACCTTAACCCGCATCGGGGCCGACTTCCTCGTGCATATCGGTGCCAGCTACGATCAGAGCAAAGACAACGTTGGCGTCGGCATCTCGGTCGAGCCGCGATTTGGACCCTTCCAGGGGAATTCTTCACAGCTTAGTTCTCTATTGGGAACCCAGTAAATGTCGAAGGCGTCGACAACGCCATTCGGAGTCATGAATCATGCCGCAGCTTGATGATCTTTCCCGTCCCCCACAGAATTGGCGACAACTTCTCATCGATACCGAACGTGGCGTCGCTGCAGGTTTGCGGAGCGACAGCGCGGCGTTCGCTCAGCTCTCCGTCAGCTGTGTCACTCTAGCGGGAGCCCTGGTCCTCGGGCTGAATCTGGGGCAGTGGTCGGTGATGATTCTGGCGCTCACCGTGATGCTGGTGATGGTTTTCTTGCAACAGGCAATGAAGATTCTGATCGGCGTGCTCGAAGGCGATCATCCGCGCGAAACGCGAACGATTTTTCGTGTTATCACCGCCGCCCTGTCAATCACCTGGCTGGGAACATTATGCAGCATCGGCCTGATTTTTTATCAACGGCTGACGCAAGATCTGGGGCTGTAGATTTCGTTCTCTTTGGTGTCGTCGCTGATCCCGAGCAGATTTGTTCCTTTTGCATATTCTTGTTGGCATTCTTCTCCTGATCATTTTCCGTCGTGTTGCTCCACCGGCTTGAATCGCAGAATCCCTACACGATCACAAGGTTCATCCATGCAGAGAAACCTGTTATCATGGAGTAACCAATATCCTGTCTACAAGAAGTTTCATAACCCTCTGGACGGCGGGTAATTTCAGTCAATTTGGACGATCATTCCGTCGCCAACCGGGTTATGAAACCAGTTCTAACGAACCAGAGGAAATCATGCCCCGAAAAGAGGAATTCGGCATTCGACTCAGTCGTCGTGCTTTCCTGCAACATGGATCGTTGTTTTTGGCCGCCGGGTCTGTCGATCTGACGGAGGTATTCGCAAGCGACGAACAGGAAGTCGTTCGCATCGGTCTCGTCACCGATCTGCATTACGCCGACAAACCTCCCGCCGGCTCGCGTCATTATCGCGAATCACAAGTTAAACTGGCCGAAGCCGCAAGCGAGTTCGAAAAACACAAACCGGCCCTCCTCGTAGAACTTGGCGACCTTATCGACGCTGCCGATTCGGTCGACGTCGAGCAAGGTTATCTGAAAACGATCGACGGCGAATTCAAGCAACTGTCTGACGATCGCCACTACGTGCTGGGGAATCACTGCGTCGATACGCTCACCAAAGAGGAATTTCTTGGCGCGGTCGAACAAAAGAAGTCTTATTATTCGTTCGATCGAAGCGGTATTCATTTTATCGTACTCGATTCGTGTTTCCGTAACGACGGCGAACCGTACGGTCGCAAGAATTTTACGTGGACCGATACGAATATTCCCACCGCCGAACTCGAGTGGCTAAAGTCCGACCTGAAGGAATCCGACAAGCCGACGATAGTATTCGCCCATCAACGGCTCGATGTCAGCAATAATCACGGCGTCAAGAACGGTGCCGACGTCCGAACGATTCTCGAAGAATCGGGTCGCGTCAAGGCCGTCTTTCAGGGCCACAGCCATGCGAATGACCACAACGAAATCGCCGGTATTCATTACTGCACGCTGGTCGCAATGGTGGAAGGTAGCGGTGCCGAGAACAACGGCTATTCGTTACTCGAAATCGCATCCACCGGCGACATGCGATTGAACGGATTTCGCAAGCAAGAGAAGTACGATTGGAAAACGTGAGAAGAATGTCCACAAAATTCCAAGAGACAATAACTGCATCTTTTGTGTTTATGCGGCAATTTCTTCAAGGACTCCGTTCGACAATCAGTTGGGATGAATGGCGTTCCCGTCGAGCATTGATACGAATTCTTTCATCCACGCGGACATATCTTTCTTCCCACGACAGCAGATCATGTGTCCGTCGCGCACCACCGGGTGTTTGACGAACGTCGCACCGCAGACCTCGGCGTCAAAACGGCATTTGGGAATCGTGGCGACGGTGCGGCCTTTCAGGACTCCAGCCGTCGCCAGAATTTCGATACCGTGGCAGATCGACGCTGTTGGTTTCTGTGTCTCGAAAAAATGACGAGTGATCCGTAACAGGTCTTCGTCGTAGCGTAGGTATTCCGGAGCCCGTCCGCCGGGAAGAACCAATCCCGCATACTCGGCGGGATCGACATCGGCGAACGTGATATCGGGTTCGAGATGATATCCTAACCGTTCTTCGGTAATATCCCACCCCGGTGCGAGTTCGTGAATCACGAGGTGATACACTTTTCGCTCGGGACCGGCGACAACAACGTTGTACTCCTCTCCCAGCCGATAAAAGGGAAACAAGGTATCCATCACCTCGGCCCCATCACCGATGACGAGCAAAACTTTCGGCCGTTGCGGGTCTGTCGAACGCGCACCCCCTTGAAGACTGGTGGGCCGAGAACCTGACATCGGGTTGTTCATGCGAGAGATCCTCCAACAGGAATTGTACAACTGCAATAGTAGATAAGACGTACCACAACCCTTAAGGATAATCGGTATCATACTAATAACCGTATGGCGGCTTGAGCACAAATGACCAACGGGCAGAAAAATGCAAACGGAGTGATGACACAATTCTGATGGTTTGTGTCTTTTTCGGGATGGAATGAGCGCCCCCGCCGCATGAGACTCTGATCAGGAAGATGGGATTAGCTGCAGCTTCTTACAGTTGCGCTGCCCGAGATTTTGGGGGCCACTTCTGTGAGATGGGGATGTGATTGACCTGGGATCATTTTTTCTGTTCGGTCACCGTAGCCAGCAACTTTTTTGCCGCTTCGCGATGAGCAGTTATTGCCTCGTCCATACTGGTGACGGCTGGTGGGCCGACCAGATCGTAATGGCCGAAGGTGTCTTCGCCTCGCGCCAGCACAGCGAGGGGACGGTGTCCCTGCTGACGGACATTCGGCGTGACATAACGGATGGCGAAACCGACCCGTTTGTGGTCCGACGTATTGGGGTTCGAACCGTGAACGATGCGCACGTGGTGCAGCGACATCTCTCCCCCCTTTAGTTCGACGTCGGTTGAATCAGTTTCCGCGACATGCACGGCAACCTCCTGTCCCCGGCTGAGAAGATTATCTTGAGCATACGTATCGGAGTGCGGCAGGTATTCGTTCTGGTGAGAGCCGGCGACGACGCGCATACAACCGTTCGCCGTGTGACTGTCTGTCAGGGCAATCCAGGCAGTGACCACCGAGTCGTTATCGAGGCCCCAGTACATACCGTCCTGATGCCAGGAAATGTAACCCGAGTCGTGCGCCGGCTTGGGAAAAATCGACGTTGCCCAGGCGATGATGTTCGGACCGAGAATCGATTCGACGGCATCGAGTACTCGCGGATGCGTCGCCAGTTCGTAGGCCCAGGGGAAGTTCAAATGCGTCTGGTTCAACTCCACGGGCCGAGGCCGACCTCCCAACCGCCGTTCAAGATCTTCAACGGCCCTCAGAAATAGATCGGTTTCATCGGTCGAAAGCACAGTCAACGGGAAGACGATGCCGCGGGATTCGTAATCGTGAAGTTGACGGGAACTGAGCGAGCCGAATGTCATGAGACGATCTCTGGTGATGGATAAATTATTTAGGTTGCGGCCGATTATTTGTGTGTCTCAGCGCAGACTAAAGTTGTTACATCACTGATATCATCTGAGACCGTTGCGATCAAGTTCGCCTGCCGCGCTATGGTCTGCGTTCACGACTCGGGTTTCCCCAGCTCACTGAATCTTTTTTTATTAATTGAGACCGTTTCAGGTGACACGGTAGTCCTGTCTTCATGGTCGAACCAAAGAAACACCCCGGTCCATCCGAAGACCGGGGTGAGTGTGCAGGAGATTCTCGCCGGTCCGTCAGCTACATCCCATGCTATTTCCGCAGTTGTGGCATAAATAACAGTTGCCATTTCTTACCGTGATCGCTCCGCAGTTGTCGCAGGCGGGGGCGTCGGATTGAAAACGGGCGAATTGTTCGCTTCGCACTGCTGGGCTCTTCCAGTCGGTGACGTGCGTCTTGCCCGAGTTTTCGTTGGCGGTCTTCGACTCCGGCTCGATGGTGTTTAGCGCCGATCCCCCGTTGACGACGCGCGTCGCGACGGCTGCGGAATCGCTTGAGACCTTGCTCTCGTCGACGACACCTTCTTCACGTTGCGGCGCGTTTGCTTCGCGATATCCGGGAAGGAACTGAATACCGAGCCAGCGGAAGATGTAATCGGGAACGCTCTTCGCATTGGGGATGTCGGGGTTCTTCGTCCAGCCCGATGGCTCGAACCGCGTGTGCGAGAACTTTTCGACGAACACACTAATCGGTACGCCGTATTGCAGGCCCATCGAGGTGAGCGTGCCGATAACGTCCATCAGACCGCCGATCGTGCTTCCTTCTTTGGCCATCGTGATGAAGAGTTCGCCCGGCGTGCCATCCTCGAACAGGCCGACAGTGATGTAACCTTCATGGTTCCCCACCGAAAACTTGTGCGTGAGCGACTGCCGTGTCGACGGCAGATGCCGGCGGATCGGTTTGCGGACGAGAGATTCTTCTTCCTTCTTGCCTCGGCCTCCTTCTTTGGACGTGGCGAGTGGCTGGCTCTGCTTCGAACCGTCGCGATATATCGCGAGCGCCTTGAGGCCGAGCTTCCAACCTTCGATGTAGGCGTTCTCGATGTCGTCGACGGTCGAATCGGCCGGCATGTTGACGGTTTTCGAGATCGCTCCTGAAAGAAACGGCTGAGCCGCAGCCATCATCGTGACGTGCGCCTTCCAAGCGATCGTGCGTGTGCCGCTCGCCGGTTTGAACGCACAGTCGAACACGGCAAGATGTTCGTCCTTGAAATCAGGAGACCCTTCGATCGTTTCAGTTTCGTTGATGTAGGCCACGATGCGTTCGATGGCTTCCGGACTGTATCCGAGCGTCTTGAGCGCCTGCGGCACGGTGCGGTTGACGATTTTCATCATGCCGCCGCCGGCAAGTTGCTTGTACTTCACGAGGGCGATATCGGGTTCGATGCCCGTGGTATCGCAATCCATCATAAAGGCGATCGTACCAGTTGGTGCGAGCACCGTCGCCTGGGCGTTGCGGTACCCGTTTCGTTCGCCGAGAGAAATACAATCATTCCACACATCCAATGCAGCTTCACGCAGATACTCGGGACACGCTGTATCGATGTGGGAAACGGCGTCGCGGTGCATTTTCATGACGTGCAGCATCGGACGCTCGTTCTCTCGATAGCCGGCGAACGGACCGACAATGCCCGCGAGTTCAGCCGACGACAGATACGCCTGACCGTTGAGAATCGCAGTGAGCGCTCCGCAGATGCCGCGACCTGCATCGCTGTCGTAGGGAATACCCATCGACATCAACATGCTGCCGAGGTTGGCGTAACCCAAACCGATCGGACGGAATCGATGGCTGTTCTCAGCGATCGACGGCGTCGGATAACTGGCGTGATCAACGAGAATTTCCTGAGCGGTGAAGTACACGGCACAGGCACGGCGGAAACCGTTCGTGTCGAACGTACCATCTGGCCGGGCGAATTTCTTGAGATTGATGCTCGAAAGATTGCACGCCGTGTCGTCGAGGAACATGTATTCCGAACAGGGGTTCGACGCATTGATCGGTCCCGAATTCGGGCAGGTGTGCCAGTTATTGATGGTGGTTTCGTACTGCACGCCCGGGTCGCCGCAGTACCATGTTCCCTCGGCCATTTCCTTCATGAGGTAACGGGCATCGTACTCGGGACCGTCGGTTTTCGCGTTGGTGACCCAGTGCGTTTTCCATTTCTTGCCGTCGGCGACCGCTTCCATAAATTCGTCGCTGACGCGGACGGAAAGGTTCGCGTTCTGGAACATGATCGAACTGTACGCTTCGCCGTTGAAGTTCGATTCGTACTTGCCGCTCTCGATGAGCGTGCGGGCTTTGCGTTCTTCTTTGGCTTTGGCCTGAATGAATTCGAGGATGTCGGGATGCCAGTCCTTCAGGCTCTGCATCTTGGCGGCCCGGCGGGTTTTTCCACCCGACTTGACCACGGCGGCGATTTGATCGTAAACCCGCATAAACGACAACGGCCCCGACGGAATGCCTCCCCCAGAGAGTTTTTCTTTCGCGCTGCGAATGGTCGACAGATCGGTACCGGTTCCCGATCCGAATTTGAAGAGCATCGCTTCACTGGTGGCGAGGCGCATGATGTCTTCCATGTTGTCTTCCACCGACTGAATAAAACAGGCGGAGGCTTGCGGATATTCGTAGGGCGTTTCTGGTCGGTGAATCGCGTTGGTCTCGGGATCCCAGTGATAGTTGCCCTGAGAACCTTTCACGCCGTACTGATGATACAGTCCGACATTGAACCAGACCGGCGAATTGAAGGCACCGTATTGATGTAGGCACAACCAGGCGAGTTCGCGGTAAAATGTTTCGCAGTCATTCGACGATGCGAAGATGCCATCCTGAAGGCCCCAGTCGGCGATCGTACGCGCGACGCGATAAATCACTTGTCGTACGCTCGATTCGCGTTCGGGAGTACCGTGTTCGCCATAGAAATACTTGCTGACGACGACGTTGGTCGCGAGGGGAGACCAGAAGTCGGGGACTTCACAATTTTTCTGTTCGAAGAGAATATTGCCCGATTCGTCTTTGATGTGGGCTTCGCGCAGATCCCAAGTGACTGTCGAAAAAGGATCGACATCTTCGGGACAAAAATAGGGGCTGACAACCATGCCTTCCCCCTTGTGAAAGTGGGGAGAATGACCGTTTCGACTATTGTTCGCAGGACCGGAACTCAGGGTTCCGGCTCCGAGGGAGGTATTCGAAGTTCCCTGGCGAGTCGCTAATCCTTTAGAATCGTGCATCATGCACTCCTTCCTGTACAGTTCCTGTTGATGCTGCAGTGGTCAATCCTGTAGATTTGAATATCGTCGAACCCAACCATTAACTGTACCCATTATCAGGCGATTTTTCAAGATTCTGAAAAATATGGACACAATTTGTAGGGGTTGGGACAGGATGAAGCCCTACATGTAGTGATTTGACGAGGGGATCACTATATCGCGTCGAAATAGACTGTCAAGATGCCAGGGGCTATCCGACCGCGCAAACCGGTGGATACATACGCATAACCTTTAGGGAGAATTTGATTTAGAATTTTGAAAAAATTATGAAGATTGCGAACTTCCCGTACAGACCATCTGCTGCCAACTCGAACCATCCATTTCAGGACCAGGTTCGTTCAAGATTGACGCGGCATAACTAATTAATACAGCGCATGTTACAATCCTTAGCGGTGTCGCTTCATTTGATAAAGTCTCCAAGTTTTCGAAGGCATAGGCGAATTCTGGTCAATTTACGCGAGAATTGTTGTTCAACAGATGCAAAGAAACCGTGAGTGTCCCCTGGCTACAGTGAGACCGTCATCATGTGTGTCATTGAGATTGCTGCAACGGCAAGAAATTGAGGAATCGAAACCGTCTCCTTTCAAACTGTTGATGAATTCACAAAAATCAACTGGCAGATCTGATACATTCAGGTATTGATTCGTAGGTAACACGAAAGTTTCATGTCATGATTGGCGTGCATCAACTGACGAAACGTTTTGACGCGGGGAACCATCCGATTCTCGCCGTCGATCAAATTTCGTTTGATGTGCGTGAAAGCGAGGTATATGGTCTACTCGGACCCAATGGTGCAGGGAAAACAACGACGTTGCGCATGGTACTCGGCTTGCTTGCTCCCACCAGCGGTTATGCCGAGATCAATGGCATTCGTACTGATCGCAGTGACGGAGAACTCCGACGATGTATCGGGTTGGTTTCAGCGAGTGCCAATCTCTATCAATGGCTCACGCCGCGAGAGACATTGCTTTACTTTGCGGACTTATATGGCATTTCTCCCGAATATGCCCGCGACGCCGTTACTCGTTTGAGCGAACAATTCGGACTAATGGATTTTCTTGATCGCCGATGCAGCGTACTGAGCACCGGTCAAAAACAGCGTGTGCAACTGGCCCGCGCCTTGATTCACGATCCGCCGGTGATGCTGCTGGATGAACCGACGCGAGGTCTCGACGTCATTGGCACACAGGGGATTTTCGAATTCATCGGACATCTGCGTACGCTTGGTAAAGCGGTCATTGTCTGCACGCACCGCCTCGACGAGGCCGAACGATTGTGCGACCGTTTCGGTTTGCTGCACCAGGGGAAAATGGTTATCGAAGGGACACTTGACGAACTCAAAACAAAGACCAGTCAGACGGGCCTGATGGAGATGTTCCTCCACCTGGCGGAAATTCCGGCGATCGTTAATACCCCGCATAATCCCCTGGAGTCGTGATGTCGCTAGATCGCGCTCAATTATCACGATTCTCGCGGATGGCACTAAAAGAGCTTCGTGAGACGATGCGCGATCGTCGCACGATCATGACGCTGATTCTCATGCCGGTGCTGGTTTATCCCCTGCTCTCGATCGTCTTTCAAAAGTTTCTCATATCGAGCATTAAGCAAACATCGCAGCGCGTTTTTCATGTCGGATTGAAAAGTGAGCAGGAGTCACTGTTGTTAAGAAGCCTGCTCAAGAAGATCACGTATTCTCCCGATACGATCACGTTCGATTTTGGAGATTCACACGACGTCGAATCGAATCAACGCGCGAGCCAGGCGAATACTAAATTCGTCTTTTTTACAACGCCATCGCTCGAAGACGCTGTGGCCAATCAGGACGTCGACGTCGGTATCGAACTGCGTGTGGTCGATCAATTTCATTGGAAGGGTGTCACGTATCCATTAATCGACGGTCAATTTGTGATGACCGGCCAGTCGATCAACAGCAATGATGCCTTCGAAGAACTCGACCGGCGCTTGTCCGAAGTGAATCTTTTCATGATGAGAAGCCGACTCGATGAACTGGGAATCAAGTCGCGAGTGATGCCGATCTCGATGGACCGGAAGAACATTCACTTAAGCAGCGGTGGTTCGAGTTCGAACGTTTCATTGGCAACTTTAGTACCGATGATACTGATCCTGATGACGATGACCGGTGCGGTCTATCCGGCGATAGATCTGACCGCCGGTGAACGTGAACGGGGAACGCTCGAAGCCGTCATGGCAACGCCGGCATCACACTTCTCACTCTTGTTTTCCAAGTATATCGCCGTGCTCGTGGTTGCTATGCTGACGGCAAGTATGAATGTCGCTTCGATGACGGTTACACTTTTTTCAAGCGGTCTCGTTCGTGTGTTATTCGGCGATTCAGGGCTACCGCTTCTTGTTGTGCTCGAAATATTCGGATTGATTCTTTTGTTCGCCATGTTCTTTTCTGCGGTGCTACTGGTCGTCACGAGTTTTGCTAGAAGTTTCAAAGAAGCACAGGCCTATTTGATCCCGTTAATGCTGATATCGATCGCTCCGGGGATTATGAGTCTTATGCCCGATCTGAAGCTGACGGGTGGGATGGCGGTTGTTCCTCTGGTGAATTGCATATTGCTGGCTCGCGATCTTCTCTCGCAAACGGCACAATTGTACATTGCCGTTGCCGTCGTCAGCACGACTGTACTTTATGCCTGTGCAGCGCTGGTGATTGCTGGACGAATCTTCGGTGCCGATTCCTGGCAGGCGGGAAGCACCGCTACTTGGAGCGAATTGTGGGGAGACCATACGACGCGTGGCAGCGACGTCCCGACGTGGAATTTTGCTCTGTTCAGTCTTGCCGTTCTAATTCCTGTCTTTCTGCTGGCATCACAAGCGACGGCTCAGTTTCAACAACTGAGCATCGTCTGGCGATTTGCTATGAATGCTGGTCTGACTATATTATTGTTCGGCTGTTGGCCGGCACTTCTGGCACGTAGTCAACACACCAATTTCTCGCGGACATTTTATTTGTCAAAGCCGCGATTATTAGATGTGCTTGCCGCCACGATGTTGGGGTTGTCTGTCTGGCCGTTCGCGTTCGAACTGGTAATGCTTGTCAGAGAAGCGGGTCTCGTCGGTTACGACGAATCTCATCTCGAGCGTTATCAGGAACTGCTTTCGAGCTGGAAGCAGGCATCGCCGGTGACAATCGTCTTATTGCTGGCAGTTGTTCCTGCTGCGTGCGAGGAATTTTTTTTCCGAGGGTATCTGTTCAGCGCGCTGCGCTCACGTCATTCTATCAAGCAGACGATATACATTTCGGCTGTGATTTTTGGTCTGTTCCACTTGATTGTCACCGATTTTCTGGCGTGGGAGCGGCTGCCGTCGAGTACGATAATGGGATGTCTGCTTGGCTATGTCTGTTACAAGTCGGGGAGTCTGTTTCCCGGTATTGTCCTGCACGCCATGCATAACGGTGCTCTGCTGCTGATCGCCTATTTCCGGGACGAACTTCAACGAAGCGGTTGGGATATCCCTGAAACGAGTCATCTGCCGCTTTCGATACTTTCTGGGGCCGCAGTTGTAACCGTTGTGGGGTTTGCGGCGCTGAGATTTCGGTATAACGACAGAAAACTCGATGTCGGACGGTGATTATGTCCGAGGCGAATCAGCTAAAATCGTCACAAGCGTCAATATCGGCTACGGAGTACTCATCGAAACTGCCGATTTACTAAAGGATGATCTGTCTATCGAGGGGGACCGATGGTTCGCGCACGCAGCGACGAACCGACTGAAGGGCACTTTTGTTTACATTTTCCGGGGCGCGATAGGTTATGTACGAGCGGTATTGGGGATTTCAATATCCACCATTTCGCGAAACTCATGATCCGGTCTGGTATTTTGCCAGCCCGGCTCATGAAGAGGCACAAGCCCGGCTTTTGTACGTCATCGAACGTCATCATCAGGCTGGTTGGTTGATTGGTCCACTTGGAACCGGGAAATCGTTATTACTGCACGTTCTCGCTGATAAATTACATCGCTCGGCGATTCGTTCGGCTTATCTCGACATGGCCGGTATGGACGCCGAAGAACTCGTATGGAATCTGTCGTCGCTGTGGCAGGTCGCCCGATCGATGAATGATTCATTACGCGTGCAATGGCGTCGCTTACAGGATGTGCTTGAATCGCAACAAATGCTGGCAGAACCCGCCGTCATTCTGCTCGATCATATCGACCGTGCCGATCCAGATTGTTTTTCCTGGCTTGAACGGTTAAGGCAATTGAGAACGCCGAATCGATCGATTCCGGCATGCACGTTGATTCTTTCGACCGAGAATCGCCAAACCAATGGCGAGGCTGCAACACGCGATCGTTGTGACTTCGAAGCCGAACTTTTTCCTGTCGAGGAAGAACTTATTACGGAATATATCGAAGCCCGCATTCGTGTCGCCAACGGACGGGTGAATCCGTTTTCTGTTGATGCCGTTAGCGAGATTGCTTCGCTTAGTGACGGCGTGCCGTCACGCATTAATCAGCTGTGCGAGTTATCATTGCTCGCGGCCATGGGGAACGGGTTGCGACAGGTCGATGACCAATTGGTTATCGCCGTGGCCGATGATTTAATGCGAAAGCGGCAACCCGTTCCACGTTCGTTGCAGACGACGCATTGATCATTTGATCGTATTCATCCGCATGTTCAATTCGTCGGTAATGACGGAGAAGACTTCGTTCCAGTTACCGTGTGTCTGCTGACGGAAGATACGCATTGACGGATACCACGGACTGGATTCACGATCCCATAACCAGCGCCATTCGGGGTAACGCGACAGCACCAGCCATGTCGGGATCCCGAGTCCACCTGACAGATGCGCGACTGAAGTGTCGGAAGTGATGACCAGATCAAGCTGGCTCATTACCGCAGCGGTTTCTGACATCAACGGGAGTTGTTCGTCAGGAGATTCGGGGAATTCAAAAACGGGGCCATTCGGCCTTAGCTCGTCGAGCTGTGCTCGCCCTGGCCCCTGTTGCAGGCTGATCCATGCAACACCTTCAACTGTGAACAGTCGGTGAAATTTTGCAAACGGAATCGAACGAATACGATCGTAGGGAAAATGGGGACTCCCTTGCCAGCAGAGCCCAACTTTGAAACCGGAAATTTCTTTCAGTCGATTTGCCCAGTATGTCATCCGATCTGGTGGCGGTGTGAGATACGGAATTTGTCGCGGAACTGTTTCAAGCGTCGTTCCCAATAATCGCGGCAAATCGAGCAAATAGACGTCTGCCGAGTAATCGGGAAGAGTCTGCCCGGAAACGACTACCTCGTCGACTCCCGGCACCGTGGCGAAGAGATTAGCAAGAGAGATCGGAGCCTCGATGATGAGGCGATCGACAAGCGGCCTCGCAAGTGCGGCATAACGGATGAATTGCAGCATGTCGCCCAAACCCTGTTCACAACGGATGAGTAGTGAACCGTGTGGTAAAGGTTCACCGTTCCATTTACGGATCAAAGGTAGTACGGCACGCTGGCCATCCACGTCAAACCGCCGTGCGTAACCGGGCTATCCTTCCGTAAAACGTCCCGAAACAAGATATGTCGTCCCACGATTGAATTCCGCGAGTGGATAATTCGGCTGTAGTTCCAACGCGCGATCAAATGCGGCGATCGCCTCGTCAAACCGTCCGTCCGCTTTCAGTGCCGTGCCGAGGGTATTGAAGCCTTCGGCATAATCGGGTTTGAATTTGACGGCGATTTCGGCACTAAAAATCGCCTCGTCGATTCGACCAAGTTTTTCATAAAGCGTTGCAATACTGCCGTGTATCTCGGCAAAGTCGGGTTTGAACGAGAGAACGGTCCGATAGGCCGCGATTGCGTCTTCATGACGATTCTGTTTGGCATAGATGAACGCCAGCGAAAGAAGGGCATCGATCGACTGCGGTTCGATTCGTAAAATCATCTGCCCGATCGTCACAGCGGTTTCCCACTTCTGCTGCTGCGTCAAAACCTGCATCATGCGCAGTAAGAGTGTTGTATCGTTCGGATGGATCTTGATTGCTCGGCCATAGCATCGTTCGGCGTCTTCCCATGCTGACTTGTTTTCATACAACTTTCCGAGATTAAACAAAGCCTGATCGAACTTTGGATAATACATCAGCGCGGTATCGAAGGCGTTTTGGGCAGACGCGAAATCACCTGTGGCCTGGCATGCAAGACCAAGATTATTTAGTGCATCAGGCGATTTGGGACACGCAGCAACGACCTGCTCGAACAGCTCTCGGCTTTCGACAAATCGACCAACCTGAAGAAAACAAGTCGCCAACAGATAGACGACATTCCAATCGTCGGGTTGATGAGCGAGTACCGAACGATAGCAATTCTCGGCACCGACGTAATCACCGCGCTGGTGTAGAGAGATGCCTTGCGCAACGAGTGCGTGAGAATCATTCATCATGTCGTCCACATCCTCAAGACGCGATACGATTGATCAATCTCGCTTAATATCACGTTCGAAATTCGCAACAAACTTGGGCGATGTTATCAACCCGATTCGATTGAGCCAGTATTTCACCAGCACGCCGAGAGTGGCGAAACCATAAGTGACGCTCCTGCGGAAATTGATACTCGATGCTTCATCGAAATAGCGTACCGGCACAGGTATGTCGCCAAGCTTATAGCCGAACATCACGGCCTGGGCGAGAAACTCACTATCGAAAACAAAGTCGTTCGAGTTCTTTTCGAAGGGAATCGTCTCCAACACGCTGCGACGATAGGCGCGAAATCCACTGTGAAAGTCTCCGAGATTCTGTCCCAGTGCGATATTTTCGATAAACGTCAACATGCGGTTGGCGAAATATTTGTAGACGGGCATTCCACCAACCAGCGCTTCCCCACGCGTGCGGATGCGCGAACCCATAACAAAGTCGCAGATTCCCAGACGAATAATTTCGACCGCAACGGGAATCAATCGGCTGTCGTACTGATAGTCGGGATGAATCATCACCACATAATCAGCGCCTCGTTCGAGTGCCGCTCGGTAACATGTTTTCTGATTGCCGCCATAGCCGAGATTTTTTTCGTGTTGAATAACAGTCAGGCCCAAGTCGCGGGCAAGTTCGACGGTGCGATCGCTGCTGCAATCGTCGACCAGAATAATTTCGTCGACACTGCCCCGTGGAATGTCTGCGATTGTGCGCGTTAGTGTTGCCTCGGCATTATACGCCGGCATGACGGCGATCACTTTTCCCTTAGGAGAGGGGGGAGACGCTGTCTCTTTGAGAGTTGTCATAGGCCTGGTCTGGTTCCGTTATTAGGAATGTGCTGTATTTCACTCGAATTGTGGTGCGTTTTCGTCTTCGAGGCAAGACCGGTCTTAACGGAAGGTCGTTTCTGCCGGACGATGGAAAACTGCTCTTGGTACGAAATCGGATGAGCGATTATACTTCCACCGCCCCGTTCCTCGAACGGGGCATGCGCGTCCGGACAGGATCGCCGGGCGATACAATAAACCTTCTCACGGAATTATGCAGGGAGGCAGCGCGTGAGCCAGCTATTAATCGTCGGTGTCGACACCGTTGTGGGAGCGAATTTCGCCGCCACGCTTTCAGAACATTACCGCGTCTTCGGGCTCTCTGCCGGCTCACCGTTGTCGATTCTCGGTTGCGAAACCGATTGCTACGATGAGCACGATCCCACCGCTGCTAAATTCTGGGTCACCCGACTCAAACCCGAGTGGATCATCTATTGCAGCCCGGCCTCCGAATCGGTCTGGAACGAGCCTACGGAAGCCGCGATCTCCGATTCTCTTGTCTCAATTGGCAAATGCTGGGCGACTGCTGCAGCCCAGTCCGACGTCCCACTGACGGCGATTTCCTCCGACGCCATCTTCACCGGCCCGTGGATGTTTCATGGCGAAGATAGCCAGGCCCATTGCCAGAGCCGAAATGCACAGATTATCCGCCGCATGGAAGACGCGATTCGAGCGGTCCATGCTCGAAGTCTAATCGTCCGAACTCACGCCATCGGCTGGTCGCCCGCCGGCAGCAATAGCGGATGGCTCGAAAAACTCTTCACCTCTCTCGAACAGCGAACACGCATCGAGGTCGACTGCATCCGGCACGCGACGCCGATTGTTGCGACCGATCTGGCGGCGATCGTCGAACTCGCCTATCAGGAAGGACTCACTGGCACGTACCACATTTCGGGGAGCGAAAGAATCAATCCTTTTCAATTCGCAGAACGATTCGCAGACGAGTTCGATTTTTCTCCACCTCTGCATGATGGTCAAACCCATCTGTCAGAACGTCCGACCGGCTTCGGCATCGGCGAGACATCGCTGCAGACGCTGAAAATCCGCAAGAAACTCAGCGTTGCCATGCCGCTGCTCACGGACGGATTGCTTCGACTGCATCAGCAGCATCTCACGGGTTTCACTGACCGGTTTCGCGTGGAAGCTCTCTCACGCCGCGAAGAAATTGTAGCGTGACTAAGAATGCATCGGATCCAGCATTCGACACGTAGCTAACTCTCCGCTTCAGAAACCCTGCGCATTGCGGCTCATCTCTCTTTGCGTACCAACGACCGTTGAAATCGACCGAAGCGCGAGATACCATCGGTGCGATACTCGATCGGTCACTCGTGTAGCGGGAGATGAACACGATGAAACGGCATGCGTACATCGGGGTGGTGATTCTCATTTCGTTGACGGATGTTGCTCACGCTGATAATTGGTCCGCGTGGCGCGGTGCGGCGGGAGACGGAGTCGCCCAGGAGACGAATCTGCCGGTCGAGTTCGGTTCCGAGAAAAACGTTACCTGGAAAACTCTACTGCCCGGTGAAGGGAATTCCGTCCCCATCATCTGGGATGATCGTGTCTTCGTCACCTGCCCGATCGATGGCGGAGCGATTCGCAGCCTCATCTGCTTCGAACGCAACACCGGCGAACAATTGTGGCGACATGATGTGCCGTTTCCCGAAAAGGAAACGACGCATAGCGATAACCCGTTTTGCTCGGGGTCACCCACAACCGACGGTGAACGTGTTTACGCCAGCTTCGATTCGGCGGGAATTTTCGCTCTCGATTTCGAAGGGAACGTCATCTGGCAACGCGACTTCGGAAAACTGGCTCATGTCTTTGGGACGGCGATTACTCCGGTGCTGTATCACAATTTGCTGATCATCCATCGCGGGCCGGGCGAACCGACGCACATCGTCGGTCTCGACAAAAAAACCGGCGAGACGGTGTGGGATACACCCGAAGAAGGCAAAAACCATAACTTGTGGGGTTCGTGGTCGACGCCGGTAATTTATCGGGCCGGAGACCACGACGAGTTCGCCCTCTCGATGCCGAATGTACTCAAAGGTTACGACCCGAACACCGGCAAAGAACTGTGGCGCTGCGACGGACTAGAGCCTGTTATTGACTTATCTCAAGAAATCTGTTGATGTTCGGTGATGAGCACGACACGGAAGTCG
>JAQCEJ010000197.1 GCA_027618475.1 Planctomycetota bacterium
GTACTATCGTCGTGGCGACGGCAAAAAGGGAAGTCCCTACCAGTTCAAAATTCGTTTCAAATCAGGTCACACCCTAGGGGCGGATGTGATTTGAAACGAATTGAAGCCGGAGCAATTTTTGAATTCTCTCTTGCAACGTCTCGCAAGATCAGATCCAATGTAGAACCCGACAGCAACAATTCGAAAGGCAGTTCAATGTCCAGTATCTCAACTGACAAAAAAGGCAATCGGCGAATTCTCTTCAATGATGCATGCGGGAAGCGCCGGGCGGTGTACTTGGGAAAGTGCTCCAAACGCTCGGCAGATACCGTCTGTCTGCGGGTTGGTCTCATTATGTCGGCAAAGCTCTCGACAGGCCCGCTCGATGACGAGACGGCCCGATGGGTGGCGCAACTTGACGAGACGATGACATCGAAGCTGGCGAACGTTGGGCTCATCCCCAAGCGTGATGTGCAGGTACTTGGCGACTTCCTCGATTCTTACATTGAATCTCGCACCGATGTGAAACCGCTCACGCATCAACGTCTGAAAGAAGCGGCAGCGAAAATTGTTGCCTACTTCGGTCACGACCGACCGTTGCACAGCATCAACAGGGAAGACGCGAACGACTTCCGCCGTCATCTGCTAACGAAGTTGGGCGATAACACGGTGCGACGTCTATTGAGCCGTCTGAAACAGTTCATGCAGGTGGCAGTCAGAAAGGGATTGATTCGAGAAAATCCGCTGGTCGAACTCAAAGGGTTGTCGGTGCGCCCGAACAAATCACGGTCGCATTTCATCACACATGAAGTCACCGAACGACTGATCGACGCTGCCCCCGATTGCCAATGGCGGTTGATTATCGCTCTGGCACGCTACGCTGGTTTGCGCATTCCGTCCGAAATGGTGCTTCTCAAATGGAGCGATATCAATTGGGAACAAGGCAAGATGCTCGTGCATTCCCCCAAGACAGCGCATCACGTTGGCGGTGATAGTCGTCTCGTGCCGATCTTCCCCGAGTTGAAACCTCATCTTGAAGAGGCATGGGAGTTGGCAGAACAGGGAGCGGTGTACGTCGTGGAGAAGTACCGAGACGCCGGGCAGAATTTGAGGACGCAATTTCAGCGCATCATTCAGCGAGCAGGTTTGCAACCGTGGGAGAAGCTGTTCGTCAACATGCGTGCCAGCAGAGCGACGGAGTTAGCCGATCGGTTTCCCGGTCATCTCTGTGCGGCATGGCTCGGGCACAGCGAAAAAATCGCCGATGCTCACTACCGACAAGTGACCGACGCGCACTTCAAAATGGCGATTGAAAATCCGACGCGCAATCCGACGCAGCAAGTGTCAGCAGAGGCAAGAGACGATGAGCAGTCGCCCATCACGCCGGATCATGAACCCCCAATTTTTCAGGGGTTTGCGAACTCTCGCGAACATATGCACAAAAGTATAATACCCCCGACAGGATTCGAACCTGTGACCTGCGGTTTAGGAAACCGCCGCTCTATCCATCTGAGCTACGAGGGCTAATGTCTTAAAATCAGGCGTTATTGCGTTTTCTTGGTTGCGTTCATTTTGTGGTTTGACACCTTGTATGACACCTATTACACTCATGGTGTCAAATAATGACACCCGCGAAGCTTCACCTTCCGGGTGTCCGGCACCACACCCCTTTGAACGTGAGGTGATGCATGTCCGATTCTATCAAGACACGCAAGCGACGCAAGACCGCCGAGAAGTTCCCGCTCTTTCAGCATCAAAGCGGACGATGGTGTAAGAAGGTCAAAGGGAAGTTTCTCTATTTTGGCAAGATCACCGACGACCCGACCGGCGAACTCGCGCTCAACCGCTGGCTCGATGAGAAGGAAGACCGCCTCGCCGGTCGCACGCCGAGACCCAAGACCGATGGTCTGACGGTTGCCTCTCTCTGCAATCTCTACCTGACCTCAAAACGTCACCGTGTCGACTCCGGTGAAATCACCGAACGTACCTTCCGCGATTATTTTCAAGCGTGCGAGCGGGTGGTGAAATTCTTTGGCGGTTCACGAGCCGTTGCCGATCTGATGCCCGACGATTTCCGGGCCTTGCGGGCTCATTACGCGAAGGTGCGGGGACCGGTCGGACTCGCCAACGAGATCACCCGCTGCAAGATGATCTTCGGATGGGGATTCGAGAGCCAGCACCTCACCGTACCGGTTCGCTTCGGGCCGGATTTTCGGAAGCCGGACCGCAAGACGATCCGTAAACACCGCGCTGAAAAACAACAGCAGTACGGTAAGCGGATGTTTGAGGCCGATGAACTCCGCACGATTCTCGATGCCGCCTCCCAACCGCTGAAGGCGATGATATTGCTCGCGGTCAATTGCGGGTATGGTCAATCTGATCTCGCGTCATTGCCGATTGCCGTCGTCGATCTCGATGCAGGATGGATTGATTTCCCTCGCCCGAAAACGGGAGTGCATCGCCGCTGCCCGCTGTGGCCGGAAACGATTGAGACCGTGAAGGAATGGATGAAGCGACGACCCGAACCGAGAGACACTGCCGATCGTAGGGCGATGTTTATCACGAAATACGGAGCTCGGTTTTCGAATGTCGGTTCAAACGACGACCCGATCGGCAAAGAGTTCTCGAAACTCCTGAAACGGTTGAGCCTGAAACGCTTCGGAGTGAATTTCTACGCGCTCCGTCACGGCTTTGAAACGATCGCCGGTGAATCCCGCGACCAAGTAGCCGTGGATTACGTGATGGGGCATGCCCGCGACGACATGGCGAGTCTGTACCGCGAAGCGATCAGTGATGATCGGTTGCGCGCCGTCGTCTCCGTCGTGCATCAGTGGTTGTTCGCGACGGAAGGGGGTGCAGAATGAACCCTCTGGTTGTCGCGATCGATGAATTGATCGAGTTTTTGAAGCCGAACGCTGCCGACGATGCGACGATGCGGATACTTTTTCCCGCCAGGATGCCGGAATGTGATCGCACCCGTGATCGTTTCGACGAACTGGATGAGAGAGTTTATACGTTGGCGTACGAAGCTGGTTTGTTGAGCAAGCTGCCCACCGCAAAAGGGCTGGCGGAGGCATGGACGCACCCGACGGAAGACACCGCCGAATATTTCTATGGTCGGACGTCGCTACCTGGATCCTGGATGGGACATACGTTCGCTTATTACCATTATTTCGATCGCGGACTGTGGCGGGAGGCGATGCTCGCACTCCGCTCCGCCGCTGGTGCTGGTGAAAATAACCTGCCCGTCGAACGGGTCGTCGTCGATCTCGCCCGCAAGACGATCACGCTGGACGGCATCGCGTTCGATTGCACCAGCGAACGCGCCTTGCGATGGGTGAAGGTGCTCGCCGATCGTCCCGGCGAGTGGTTCGCTGCCGGAGACCTCACCGCACACGACGCCGAATTGATGGATGTTCGCACTGATCGTTTGCGAAAGTTTCTGCCGTCGAAAATTCTCGATCTGATCGAGTCGCAAACGGGTGCCGGGTCACGCTTAAAAGCGTGACATAAGCGTGACATAAGTAGGACGTAGATGCGTCACGCTGGAAAATCTAAGATGGGAGTATGGACACACCAGCCCCCATCTCCTCCTACGTTTTTGACGTGTTGAGCACCGTGACGCTCGAAGACATCGAGTCTCGTCTCGCCGAAATAGAGGGCGAACGTGCGGGTCTTTCTCTGCTGCGTCGGTCGTTGCTCGCCAAACGCCGAGCCGAGAAACGTGAGCGGGCCCGCTCTATCACCGGGAGGTCGACGCGATGACCGGCACGCATGCCTTTTCACCGCCGCAACTCGCGCGCCGCTGGGGGATAAAACCCGAGAGCGTGATTAAAAAAATCCGTGCGGGCCAGTTGCGAGCGTTCGATGTTTCACTCCGCCCTGGCGTTGGCAGGCCGCGATACCGGATCGCTTTGGACGCGGTGGTGGAATACGAAATCCGGTTCAGCGGTGCGGTTGTGAAAACGACCCGAGCGCGACGAAAAACGCCCGATGATGTCATTGAATTTTTTAAGTGAGAGGTTGAAATGATGATTAGCGAAAATCACAACCCATTAAACGCAAGGTAGACCTTTCTGATTAAGTGTTCATTCAAAAAGGAGGTAAATCGTGAGCAAGCAAAAAAATTTCCACTTAGCCGCACTCGAATATGCTGAGCGAGGCTTCAAGGTGCTACCGCTACGAGAGCGGGATAAAATCCCAACGCTCCCGAAGTGGCAGACCTATGCATCCGACGATCTCGATAAGATCGAAGAATGGTTCGGGCCGGAATCAACGAACAACCATAATATCGGCGTGCAGCTCGGCCCGAGGTCGGGCATTATCGACGTCGAGTACGATTCCGTCGAGGGTCAGAAAGTCGCAGCGAAGCTCTTCGGTGAGGTCTATACGCCGACGTACTCGTCAGGCAACCGTTCGGCCCATCGATTGTTCCTGTGGCAGGAAGGTCTCCCGCAGGTCGCGGTCATCAAGACGAACGATCTTGAGCTGCGTCTCGGTGGCGGAAACATGGGAGCGCAGTCCGTCTTTCCGCCGTCAATTCACCCGTCGGGATCAGCTTACCAGTGGGTGCCGGGGTTAGGGCTCGACGAGGTCGATATCCAACCGGTGCCCGAAGCGTTGCTGATTATGCTCGCCAACGACCCGGCACTGGAGTCGCTCGATACGCCGCTGCTGGCCCGCCGTCGCAGCTCCGAGCACTGGGACCGGATCATCGCCGGGAAATCAAAGGTCGGCGAGCGGAACAACGACATCACGTCGTTCATCGGTCTGCTATTAAGCGGACTCAGCGACCGGTCGATCGAAGACCCGAAGATGCTGATGACGATGCTGGGAGTTGCGATCGAGACGGCGAGCCGGTTCACCGAACCCCTCGCCGAGAAAGAGGTCGAGGCGGCGTTTCGGAGCAT
>JAQCEJ010000074.1 GCA_027618475.1 Planctomycetota bacterium
CTTCCCAATCGCCCGTTTCACAGCTTCGCCCATGTCGGCAGGACTTTCGGCGACGACGACGCCGGCGGCTTCAAGTGCGGCGACTTTCTCAGCAGCGGTACCACTGCCGCCGGATATAATCGCCCCGGCGTGCCCCATCCGTTTGCCAGGAGGAGCCGTCTTTCCGGCGATGAACCCGGCCACCGGTTTCGTCACGTGTTTTTTGATATATTCGGCCGCTTCGATTTCGGCGTTACCGCCGATTTCACCGATCATCAGAATCGATTCGGTCCCCGGATCGTTCTGGAATAGTTCGAGCAAGTCGATAAACGTCGTGCCGATAATCGGGTCGCCGCCGATGCCGATGCAGGTCGACTGGCCGAGATCAACGTTCCCCAACTGCCACGCCGCTTCGTAGGTGAGCGTGCCGCTCTTGCTGATGAGCCCGACGGTTCCCGGTTTGTGAATGTATCCCGGCATGATGCCGATTTTCGCCACGCCCGGTGTGATGATGCCGGGACAATTCGGGCCGATCAAGCGGCTCGATTTCCCTTGCAGGTGTTTATGCACGCGGACCATATCGACGACGGGGACGCCCTCGGTGATCGCGACGATCAGTTCGATCCCGGCGTCGGCCGCTTCGAGAATCGCATCGGCACAAAACGGCGGCGGTACGAAAATCAAACTCGTGTTTGCCCCCTTCTTCTTCACGGCCTCGGCGACAGTGTTGAACACGGGAAAACCGTCGATGTCGGTCCCCCCTTTGCCGGGCGTTACGCCGCCGACGAAGACGTCGACACCGGGTTGACATTCCGCCGCATAGGCCCGGCACTGCTGCGAGTGAAACAGCCCGGCCTTGCCGGTAATTCCCTGGCAGATGATGCGTGTCTCTTTTGAAACCAAGATGCTCATAACTCTATCCGTTCAAGTGATGTAAATGTTCGATATTGCTATTCGAATTACGCCTTCAGCGTGCCGACAACTTTCTGGGCGGCGTCGGTGAGATTCGTCGCTGCGATGATCGGTCGGCCGCTCTCCGCCAGCATTTTGCGGGCGATTTCGACGTTGGTTCCTTCCAGCCGCACAACCAGCGGCACGCTGAACCCGACCTTTTCGTACGCTTCGAGCAGCGCGGTGACGATGGTATCGCACTTCATGATGCCGCCGAAAATATTGACGAGCACCGCTTTGACGTTGTGATCAGCTAGTAAAATGCGAAAGGCTTCGGTCACCTGTTCGACATTGGCGCCGCCGCCGACGTCGAGGAAGTTGGCCGGTTCGCCGCCGTGCAGTTTGATGAGATCCATCGTGCTCATCGCGAGACCGGCCCCGTTCACGAGACAGCCGATGTTGCCGTCGAGTTTTACGTAGCTGAGCCCCGCATCGCCGGCACGAACTTCGAACTCGTTTTCCTCGGTGAGGTCGCGAAACTCAGCGAGGTCTTTATGCCGGAACATGGCGTTGTCGTCGAAGCTCACCTTGCCGTCGAGAGCGATCAGTTCCCCCTCTTTGGTGACGACCAGGGGATTGACCTCGGCGAGCGAACAGTCGTTCTGCACGAAGAATTTAGCAAATTTGGTGAGGAACCCTTCCGCCGCACGAATCGCCGGACCTTCCAGACCGAGTGCGTAAGCAAATTTTCTGGCTTGAAAGGGGAACAGCCCGTAATCGAGATCGAACGGTTCGCGGAGAATCTTCTCGGGAGTTTTATGGGCGACAACTTCGATTTCCATGCCCCCTTCAGTCGACATGATCATCACCGGTCCGCCGCTTTCGCGATCGATGACGATCGCCAGATAGAGTTCACGGGCGATGTTCAGACCTTGCTCGACGAGCAGCGTGTTGACGACTTTCCCCTCGTCTCCCGTTTGAATCGTCACCAGCGTTTTGCCCAACATCCGTTCGGCATTTTGCTTCGCTTCGTCCGCCGACCGCACAAGCACGACCCCCGGTTGATCGGGGAATTCCTTGAAACGCCCTTTACCGCGGCCACCGGCGTGAATCTGCGATTTCACCACAGCCAACGAACCGCCGAGTTCCTTGTACGCTTTTTCGGCCTCGGCGGGGGACTTGGCAACGATCCCTTTGGGGACGGGAACTCCGGCTTTGGCAAATAGAATTTTTGCTTGATATTCGTGAATTTTCATCGGTGTGATCCGTTTCCATGCGTAATCGTGTTGTCTCCCCCCGTCAACGGGGATTGCGGTCGAAGGGGAAATAATAGCGGTCCCCATGCGCCGATGCCAGCCTGCGGCAAACGCGGGGAATTACAAAATGGCATGAGAGAAACACTCAGAGCTTACGTTGAATGACATCGGAGGCGAAACTACATCAATTGTCCCGATTTATCACCCCTGCCGGGGCGAATGATCCGGGGATTTCATCCCACACAACAATACGATTCACAATTGTCATGGATCCAATCGGTGAACAACGAACGTTCATTGCTCTTGCCTCTCGTCGCGCGAAACGTCACCATAATTCTGACGCTTACGCAATCGCAATCTCCGAGGAAATCTCCATGCTCAAACACATCCCTCCGGTCCTCTCCCCTGAACTGATGATGGCTCTCATGAAAATGGGGCACGGCGACGAGATTGTGCTCGCCGACGGTAACTTCCCTGCCGATTCACACGCACGACGCATTATTCGCGCCGACGGCTGGGGTGTGATCCCGCTACTCGAAGGGATTCTCCATTTTCTGCCGATCGATACGTTCGTCGACGACGTCGCCGTCGTGATGCATCCGGTCGCCGCCGAACATGCGAATCCACCGATTTGGGAAGACTTCCGTCATGCCCTTCGTGCGGCCGAGGGAAAAGAAATCCGGCTCACCGAGATCGAGCGATTTGCCTTCTACGAACGCTCGCGAAACGCTTATGCGATCGTCGCCACCGGCGAAACCGCGATTTACGGGAACATCATACTGAAAAAGGGGGTGGTCTATCCGGGGTAGCAAGGAACAAAGCGAAATACTGCGAGACAGCCACAACAGAGTGACAAAGTATACCCTCACCCCGACGCAAAACATCGCGGTTTACCGCATATAAATGGTCCGTTCACGGTCCGGTCCAACGCTGACGATATCGACCGGCGCTTCGAGCAATTCGGAGATCGCATCGACATACGCTCGCGCCGCTTTTGGCAAATCGCCCGGCCGGGTCACATTGGTAATATCCGTCTTCCAACCGGGCATTTTTCGCAGTACCGGTTTGGCTTTCGCCAACTCCGAAACATGGCTGGGGAAATCGGTCGTTCGTTCGCCGTCAATTTCGTAAGCATCGCAGATCATCACTTCGTCGAGCTGACTGAGCACATCGAGCAGCATCACCGCAATGCAGTCGACACCGCTGATACGCGCACCGAAACCGGTAGCGACGGCGTCAAACCAGCCGCACCGCCGCGGGCGCCCGGTCACCGTTCCGTATTCGTGACCGACATCGCGAATATGTTGTCCGATCTCGTTGTCGAGTTCGGTGGGAAACGGCCCCCCGCCGACGCGGGTCGTGTACGCTTTGACGACGCCGATCATGCGGTCGATCACCCGCTCGGGGACGCCGCTGCCGCTGTGAATGCCGCATCCCGAACTGTTCGACGAGGTCACATAAGGAAACGTCCCGTGATCGATGTCGAGCAGGCTTCCCTGCGCCCCCTCGAACAGAATTCGTTTCTTGTCGCGCAGCGCCTTATGCAGCAGCGTATTGGTATCGGTCACCATCGGTTTGAGTTTCGCTGCGTAATTCTGATATTCGTCGAAAATCGCGGTTGCATCGAGAGGCTGTGCCTCGGGATCGAGCGCGCGGATGATCAGGTTTTTATCGTCAACGATTTCAGCCAAATGCCGTTTCAGATTCTCGGGGTAATATAAATCTCCCATGCGGATGGCATGCGTTCGGCCTGCCTTGTCGCGATAGCAGGTGCCGATGCCGCGCATCGTCGTGCCGATCGCTTCTCCCTTGCGTCGTTTTTCGAGAACCGCTTCTTCCTGCATGTGATAAGGAAAAATAACATGCGCGCGGTCGCTGATCCACAAGTTTCCTTTCATCGCCCCGTTCTGTGACGCGATGCTGTCGATCTCGGCAAGCAGGGCTTTGGGGTTGATGACCACCCCGCTGGCGATGACCGAGGTGATCCCTTCACGCAAAATTCCCGCAGGAAGCAGCGAGAGTTTGTACGTTTTGCCGGCGAACCGCACGGTGTGTCCGGCGTTGTTCCCTCCCTGGTAGCGTACGACAACGTCGTGCTGCTCGGTGAGCAGATCGACGATTTTTCCTTTGGCTTCATCGCCCCATTGCAACCCAACCACTGACGTGACTGACACGGTCTGTCTTACCCTTTCGCTTTCCCTGTGATCGATCGTGTGCAACGATGTCGTCGCACTCCGCCTGTAGACGGCCTATCAGGTTCCCTTCGCGCAACAACACCCCTGTCGAAATCCTGAAGGACCGACAGCGGCGGCTGTATTTTTCCGTTCCGTTGTCCCGACGACCCTTCAGTGTACCGCAAGCCGACGTATTTGGGGAGTTAGTTGACGGGTCGATTTTGATGGGATTCTCGAACTGTACGATGCCAAAAAATAGTACCGCGAACCTCGTACTTCCATACTTCCGTCGAAATGCACCGACCGGCACCGTCCACAAGGTACATCGTATCATTTGCTCCAGTCGGGGGAAAAACCGATCGAACGAGAAAATCCCGGTTGCCGAAGGGGGCATATTGCGGATACTCTTGTGATTCGACAACCAAGCCGACGAATACCGGCAGAGCTCGATTGATCGTCCCCCAGACCCGTTGAACCAAAACGCACAATATGCCTACTCAACGCCCTCGTATCCTCGTGGTAGACGACGATGCGGCCATTCGCGAGATTCTGAGCACCGCTCTCGGACAGCAGGGTTACGACGTTGTGACTGCCGCCGATGGAACCGAAGGCTTGATGTTGCTGGAACGAATGCAGCCCGAACTGGTGGTGCTCGATGTGATCATGCCGCGCCGCAGCGGTTTCCAGATTCTCGACCGCATCGTATCGGCGGCTCATGCGCAACCCAAGGTCATTCTCATCACGGGGACCGATTCACAGCGCGTCCGTGAAATTCAAGTGGAAGGGAACATCGACGGGTTCTTCGCCAAACCCTTCGACGTCGGCGAACTCGTCGACCACGTTAAGACACTGGTCAGTCCGGAATAAGTCGGTCACGGCTTCGGATATCCCTCTCGAACCGGCAGCGGTGCATCGAGCGTGTCACCGTTAGGCTTGAAACCGTCACCATCGACGTCGATATAAATCGGATTCGAAACCGCCGTCGGTGCGTGGGGCTCCCAGAACGAACCCATCACGCGGCCAAGTTTCAATCCTCGTCCACCGGCGACAACGATGACATGAGCGTCGCGATCGAAATCGGCCTCAATTGTCTGATCGAATTTGACCACCCCGGCTCCGAACATGTCGGGGTTGCCGTCGCGCGTGAATGTCCAATGGGGGTTCGCTCGGCCGTTGACGAGCACGCTCACCTCGTTGATGTCGATCCAATTGCTGCACTGCACACGAATTGAGAGGTACAGCTTGCCGCCGACCGCTGCCAGATCACCAGGTATGAAAGTCTGATCGCCGCCGGGCGCTTTCATCGAGACTTCCATAAACGGCCCGTTCGACATAATCAGGTTACCCGCTTTCGCGGCGCGAACCATTTCCATCGTGTCGATTTCTGCAACGACGTCGGTCGACGACTTGATCCAGTTCCGCAGGCCTCCCGATTCGTGGAAATTGTAATGGGCATCGGTGTTGACGACTCCCATGATGCGATACCCCTGATTGAGCAATTGCAGCCAGTTGAAAAACCGGTTTCTCAACTTCCGACCGTTCAATTCGATGTCGGGCTTGAGTTCGAGAGCGGCGGGAATCGGATGGACTTCGACGACATCCATGAACGTCATCGCCCGTTCGTATCCGGCATCGGGTGTGCCGTCGCCGTCGCGGTCGTAAAACAGCCAGCCGAGATCGGGATGATTTTGTTGCACAAGTTTTTCAGCGCGGTCGTTCCATAGTGCCAGACGTTCGATTTGCGTTTCTGGGTTGTCGGTGACGACCGGGCCTCCCCCATCCTGAGTGCGCGGCACGTATTCGAGCGGAAACGCGTTCTGATGATTCAGCGGCAAGGGCTGGCCGGTCAACTCCATTCCCGATACCGTCGCCATAAATTGCCCGATCCCCAATCGGCGGATATGCGGTTCGTACGTGCTCACACGATTATGTTCGGTGCAGGGAGCAAACTCGATATGCGTACAAACCAGATTGAGCACCCGACCTAACTGACTGCCGGTATTGTCTCCCGACGGCGTGCTGTGGCTGTGGAAATCGGAACTGACCCACCCGGTCGTATCGACGGAACGAACGAGCTTCGAAACAATCGTGACGGCCCGTTCGTGCGAAACCTCGATTTGCTGCGTATCGGCGTCGTATTCCGGACCGCGACTGATGACCACTTCGTACTGGCCGGCCGGGAGTTCGCGATCGAACGAACCAAGCGGCGCGTAGACGAGATTCTTGAGCGAAAATTCCGCACTCTCAGGACCGAAATCGGGGAGCGGCGTCTCTCCCATCGGAACGAACTCCACCTTGCACGGAATCGGCTTGCCGTCGGCATCAGTGATGCGGCCATGCACCAGACCCGAATGAAACGGCAAATTGAAGTCGAACGTGTTTTCTCCTGATTTGACATCAATCGACAATGTGGTCAATTCCTGCCCCCATTGCGTCGTTTTCACTGAATACGGTCCCACCGGAAGCCGAGTCACGAGTAACCCGTTGCGATCGGTCCTTCCCGAACCGCGTAGTACATCGCCGCTGTAGATATCGATGCGAGCTGAAGACAAAGGTTGTCCCGAGGCCCCCACCGCCGTCAGCCGGACATCGCTGAGCGGCTGATCGGCGAGCGCATCGGCAATGCTTTGCACGCCAAGCAGGTTTTGTGCAGGATAAATGCGGCGGGAGAATTCGTACTTCTCACCGGGTTGAATCGTGACACTTGTTTCACCGTCCTCCTTTTGAAATTTGAGCGACGTCACACGGGCATTGCTGTTCATCTGCAACATCAGGCCGGGGGCGTCGACGCCGTAGGCCTGATCCCAGAAGCGATCGTGCGCCCAGAATATCTTCGCCGTATCGTTAGGAGCTTTGACCATATCTTCTTTGCCGCCGTCTAATCGCAGATCGTCTTCGAGCGGAATGGTCAGCGGTTTCGACGATGTATTCTCGAAAACGGTGGTGATTTCGAGATAGGGAGCATCAGCATCGAGCAGATAGATTACGTCGACAACCGGTTGCGTTTCCGAACCGTCGGAATGGACGGTGACCGAAATGCCGTCCCCAGCCTGCACCGGTTGAGTCGAGAGATCGAGCGGTTTGCCGTCGGCGTTGTGGGCACTCCACGAACGATACGGATACGCCCGCTGACCCGGATAATAGGCCGAGAGCTGATCGTTCGAGGGATCGCGGACCGTCAGATCGATCAGGCAGCCGCCGACGTCGCGGACCGTCATATTGGCGTTCCGTGTGGCGAGCGGCTCGGCGATGACAGCCGTCAAATGTTTGTTGCGGAGCACATAATCGCCATAAATGGCGTCGACTTCTTTCCCATCGGGGACAAACCGCGTCCAGGTCGATTCTTCGAGACGAATGAGTTCGACGGCGTCGTCGGAGTTTTCGTTCGCCCCCCAGACGAAGGCCAGGGCAAGCATACAGGCGGTGCCGAGAATCGCGGAGCGTGAGGAACGATTTCCAGAGTGTATGGGGCGACATCGATCGGACTGGCAACGAATCATTTCGGTCTCGCTATCATCTGAGAGAAGAAGACGCAGGCTAAGACCTGCACTCGAATATTCATCCGCCGCCGATGGCGGAGAGAAAATGAACTTCGCTGTTCGGTGCGACCTTTTGCCGCAATCCTCGACTGCTGATGTTGCCGTCGACGGCAACGTTGAGCCCCGGTTTCATGTCGGAGTCGGAGCAGAGCTTTTCGCGAATACCGGGAAACTGCGATTCAAGTTGGTCGATCAATTGCCGGACATTTTCCCCCGGCAGATCGATAATCTCCCTCCCGCCGGTGTGGGGTTTTAGCAGTGCAGGGATGAAGACACGCGGCATGGCACTTTCCAGCTATCGCTCCGCTACGGAAACCCTGCGCGTCGTGGCTAAACGTCTGACTCGCTTCTTTTAGTTTCCGTCTCTTAACACACCTTCACGCATGTCCGTTGTTCTTGCCGGCGTTCAATTTCAAAATTTCGTGCATGATCTTCGGTGGCGACATGGGGAGGTTTTCCATCCGTACACCGATGGCGTTGTAGATGGCGTTCGCCAGCGCTGCCGGTGGCGGGACGATCGGAACTTCACCGACGCCACGCACGCCGAACGGATGACCGGGGTTCGGTACTTCTACAATGACCGCATCGATCATCGGCAGGTCGTAACAGGTCGGGATGCGGTAATCGAGAAAACTCGAATTTCGCATTGTTCCTTTGTCGTCGTAGAAATATTCTTCGTTGAGAGCCCAGCCGATCCCCTGCACGGCTCCCCCTTGAATCTGTCCTTCGACATAGCTGGGGTGAATCGCGGTGCCGACGTCTTGCGCGGCGGTGTATCTCAAAATGGTAACTTTGCCGGTGTCGGGGTCGACTTCGACGTCAACGCAATGGGTGGCGAAGGCTCCGCCGGCTTCGTTATGGTCGGACGACCCGCGACCGATCAGCGGTTCGCCCGCTTTGCCGCACTCGATCGCCATGTCGGTAAACGAGATCGACTTGCCGTCCGGTCCGTTGAGCATGCCGTCTTTGTATTTCACTTTCTTAGGAGGAACTTCCCACATTTCGGCGGCCCGTTTGCACATCTGGGCGCGAATATCCATCCCCGCGTAATACGCCGCCCAGCCGGTGGCGTACGTCACACGGCTGCCACCGGTGACATCGGTGTAGCCGACGCCGTCGGTATCGGCGACAGTGGGAGTGACCGATTCCGCCGGGATGCCGAGCGTTTCGGCAAGCTGCATCGCGATCGAAGCACGCGATCCGCCGATATCGGTCGACCCTTCGACGAGCGAGACGCTGCCATCGCCGTTGACGGTCGCAGTGACGGCCGATTTCAAACCGCAGTTGAACCAGAATCCTGAAGCGACACCTCGCCCCTGATTCGGTTCAGTCAATTTCTTCTTATAGTGTTTGCTTTTTTGAATCGCTTCGAGCGATTCAACCATACCGATCCGTGGATAGACCGGGCCGTCGATGCGGCGAGTCCCTTCGACAGCGGCATTGCGTTGGCGAATTTCAATCGCATCGATCGACAGTTTTTCGGCAATCTCATCGAGCACGGTCTCGGCACCGAAGGCGACTTGCGTCGCACCGGGAGCACGATAGGCATTCGTTCGCGGCTTGTTGACGCAGACGTCGTACCCCTCGACAACGCCGTTTGGAATGTCGTAACAGGCGAAAACGCACATGCAACCGGGGTTGATCGGCGAACCGGGGTAGGCCCCCGCTTCGAAGGCGATCCAAGCTTCGGCGGCAGTGATCTTGCCGTTCTCGTCGGCCCCCATCTTGATCTTCATGTACGAACCGGGCGTCGGTCCGGTTGCTTCGAAGACATTGGTGCGGTCCATCGTGATTTTCACGGGACGTCCCGATTTGCGCGACAGAATCGCGGCAACCGGTTGTTCGTAGACCGAGATCTTCCCGCCGAAGCCGCCACCGATTTCCATCGGGATGACTTTGACATGCTGCAGCGGAACTCCCACCAGTTCGGCGACCTGCTGCCGGACCGTGAATGTCCCCTGTGTGCTGGTCCAGACGGTCACATGTCCGTCGGCGTTCCATAAAACCGTTGACGTATGCGGTTCGATATATCCTTGATGCACGGTCGCCGTGCGGAACTCGCGTTCGACGACCACTTTGGCCTGAGCGAAGCCTTCCGCGACATTTCCTTTTTCGTATTTGAAGACTTTGGCGACGTTCGTGGGGTTTTCGCTCTTTGTCCCGGCGAGCGATTCGGTGCGCACGTCGGGGTTCAGCACGGGAGCCGATTCTTTCATCGCTTCCATCACATCCATCACCGGCGGCAAAACTTCGTATTCGACTTCGATCAGCTTCACCGCTTCCTGAGCGATGTGAATGTTGTCGGCAGCAACGGCGGCGATCGCGTGACCGCGGTACAGCACCTTTGTATCGGCGAGCACATTGCTCGCGAGATGTTTGAGGTTGACCGAACCTTCGCCGAGTTCGGCGATGCGGTCGGTCGCATCGGGCATATCGGCATGAGTGGCGACGGCACGGACACCCGGTAGAGCCATCGCCTTATCGGTGTTGATCGACTTGATGTTCGCGTGCGCATGAGGGCTGCGGAGAATCGCCCCATAGATCAAACCGGTGAGGGAAATATCGCTGCCGTATTTGGCACGGCCGGTCACCTTGTCGACGCCGTCGTGCCTGATGGGGCGCGTGCCGATGACTTTATATTTCGGCTTGCGGGCCGAGCGAGGTTTGGCGGAGCGTTTTTCTTCGATCGACATAGTCCTACTCCTTGGATGACGAGGCCGCAGTTTGAACGGCTCGAACGATTTTATCGTAACCGGTGCAACGGCAGAGGTTGCCCGCGAGGTAGAAACGAATTTGATCTTCAGTCGGATCGGGTATTTCTTCGAGCAGTGCCCGCGACTGCATGATAAAGCCGGGCGTGCAGATGCCGCATTGCAACGCGGCCCCCTCGAGAAACGCCTGCTGCACACACGAGAGACCGCCGGTCGGAGCGACCCCCTCGATGGTCTCGATCGCGGCTCCGTCGGCTTCGACGGCAAGCACGAGGCAACTATCGACAGGTCGCCCGTTGAAACTGACGGTGCAAGCCCCGCAGTTGCCGTTCGAGCAGCCCTCTTTGGTGCCGGTCATATCAAGAACGTCGCGGAGAACTTCGAGCAGCGTTTGACGCGGTTCGCACAAGAATTCCTCTTCGCGACCGTTGATCGTGCAGGTGACGACGCGTTTTTTGGACATGATGATTTTCCAGTGGTGGCGTAATGTTGATGCGTGATTGCTAGCGCTTCGCGTTGCGTCGCGGCTAACCTGTTATCAATGTGCTTTTACGGTTTTTCCTTTGGCACGATCGATGGCGGCTTTGATCGATCGTTCGGTCAAGACTTTGGTCAGATGCAGGCGATACTCTTTCGTGCCGCGCATGTCGTCGATCGGGGTCGCATATTTCTGAGCCGCTTGCCCCGCCTCGGCAATCGTTTCGTCACTGACCGGTTTCCCGGCGAGCAGGTTGCCGGCATCCTCGGCAAAAATCGGGGTCGGGCCGACTGCTCCCAAGGCAATGCGTGCCGAGACAAATGTCTTCTTTGTGCTGTCGAGAACCACCGAAACGCCGACACCAACAACCGCAATATCCATCTCATTTCGGGGAATGAACCGCTGATAAAATGAACCGCTGTGCGAAGGGCGTGCGGGAAATCTCAGCTCGACCAGAATCTCACCGGGCTGCAACACGTTCTTCCCCGGGCCCGTACAGAACTGTTCGACCGGTATGTCGCGCTGACCGTTCGGCCCGGCGATGACACATGTCGCCCCGAGTGCGATCAAAGCGGGAATCGAATCGGCTGCGGGACCGGAATTGCACAAATTGCCGCCGACGCTGGCGCGGTTTTGAATTTGAATCCCGCCGATGATGCGGCAACTGTCGACCAGGGCCGAATACTTTTTAACCAGATCTTCGTTGTGATAGATCTTGTAACACGGCACTGCTGCTCCGAGCCGCAGACCGTCGGAACCGAGTTCCAACACATTGAGCTCGGGAATTTTCTTGATGTCGATCACCCAGTCGGGGGTCAATCGGCCGGTCCGTACGTGGTCGATCAGATCGGTTCCTCCGGCCAGTGCCTTCGCCGAGCCGTTATGCCGGCTGAAGAGAGAAATGGCCTCGGTTAATGTAGCAGGTGATGCAAAATCAAAGTCGCGCATCGGCTCTTCCGTTTCCTCGAAGTGAGACGAACAAGATGTCAGTTCAGGTCAACACGCAATGCCTGCGACGGTCGACGGGAACGAATCCCGCGGCACCCGGTCGAAAAACAATTGCAGTCGCCGAGGTTTGTTTCGAATGGTTTCAGCAACGCATAGATTACTCAACTCCCCACAGGGGAGCAAGCAGCACGCCACGGCAAATTGATTTTTTGAAACGGAGCAAACCGAGCAGCTGTCACTTTAACTGCCGACGGTATAGCGATTTGTCCCTTCGAGAACTCCGGCAGGCGAGGAAACCTTCGTCACATTCCGACTCATCATTTATCTCTCATCCTTCATCCTTTGCTTTCCACCTGCTACTTTGTGCAAAAATTCGTTCACGCCCCGGCGTGACGATTCATAAGGAGTACACGCAATGATTCTCTTTCTGGTGAGCATTTTATTGGCGCTGTCGATTTCGGCGCTGTGTTCTCTGATGGAAGCGACTCTGCTCAGTCTGACGCCGTCACAAGTCGCCGACATCGCCCATCGGCAACCCCGCCTCGGTCTGATCTGGCAACGCTTCAAATCGAACGTGCAGCCCCCCATCGGTGCCATTCTTCTGTTGAACACGGCAGCTCATACGATCGGAGCATCGGTCGCCGGGGCGCAGTTCAATCGAATTTTCGGCGATCAATGGATTCTCATTTTCTCGCTTATCTTCACGTTTGTCATGCTGCAATTCACCGAAATCCTCCCCAAAACGATCGGCGTGCGCTACAACCGAGAAGTGGCCCGGCTGATCGCCAGACCGCTGGATATGCTGGTCAAAGTCTTCGATCCGATACTCAAAGTCATCCACTGGATCAACCGCCCCTTCGAGGGAAGAAAAACAAATCCGAAAGGAAGAACGTCCTCGGCGACGATCGAAGAGATTACGGCTCTCGCGGGACTCGCCCGGTTGTCGAATCAGATCAGCCCGTATCAGGAGCGAATCATCTACGGGGCTTCGAAACTATCGCAACTTCCGGTCGAAGAGATCATGATCCCCGTCGAACAGGTGAGTTTTCTTTCTACGTCGCAGACGCTCTCGGATGCGATTATCGCCGCCCATGTCGAAGCGCATACGCGATTTCCCGTCTGTGAAGAACGGGACCACAACCAGGTCGTCGGTTATGTCAATTTTAAAGAGATGATCTATTACATGCGGACCAACCCCGGCGACCCAAGTTTTCGGGGGATCATTCGACCGGTCCGATTCGTTCCTCCGTCGCTGACTTCGGCCGACCTCTTGAAAGGGTTCGTCAGCGAACACGTCCACATGGCAATTGTGCGCGATTCCGAGGGAAAAACTTTGGGGATGGTCTCGTTTGAAGATGTCGTCGAAGAACTCGTCGGAGACCTTGAAGACGAATTCGACCGCCTGCCGCGCATGATCCACACGCTTTCCGGAGGAACATGGATGATCGGCGGCGGCACGACGATGAGCGAAGTCGCACAACTTCTTGAGGGGCTTCCCCTCGAAGTCACCGGGACGGTCTCGTCGTGGTTGCTCACCCGTTTCAACCGTGCCCCCAATCCCGGTGAATCGTACCGCGAAGGTCATTACGAATTCATCGTCCGACGAATTCGACGCGGGAAGATTTTCGAAGTCGCCGTTTATCGGAAGCGAGAATAGCGCTCCGCCGGTTTGGTTGACCGCTGACTTCGTGCGCGGCTCTTTCTGCGGGAATCTTCGATTTCCGTGGCAGCCGACGGACGATTCGGCTATCATCGAAGCATCGATTATGACAGCCAACTGAAGCCTGTGCTCCCACCTAAGGTGCTAACTGATGCGTATTTTTATTTCGATGATTTTGACGCTATCACTTTCACTTGTCGTCCACGCCGAGACGCCTGGGCCGCGCACACAAACGTTCGCCAAAGCCGATGAAACACTCGTACGGCATTCCGAAGGGACCGCCGTCGAACTCAGCGACGGTCGGATTTTTCTCATCTGGCAGGAGTTTCGCAAAGGGACGAAGGGTGACTCCGATTTCTACCCCGCGCGCCTGGTCGCCAAGACGTCAAATGACGAGGGAAAAACCTGGAGCCATTATCGCAGCATCGTCGAAATCGCTCCCGGTGATTTGAACGTCTTCTCCCCCAGTCTGCTGCGACTCGCCGACGGTTCGATTCTGCTGGCGTTTCTCCGCAAACACGACTACGAAAAACCGGGTGATTATTACACGCCGACTTCGGCCTTCGTCCTCATCTCACGCGACGAAGCCGAAACGTTTGAGCCGCTCGGGACCATCTGGAGCAACGGCCATCAGCATCTCTGCAACAATACGCTGAAACAAATCTCGACCGGCCGGATTATCATTCCCACCGATCGCGATTACAGCACCAAAGAAAACCCCGACAACTGGGCCTGCGGCTGCGTCTATAGCGACGATGGCGGCAAGACGTGGACGTTCAGCGAGAACTTTGCCACGCTCCCCAAGCGCGGCGGTATGGAACCGCACATCGAAGAACTGAGCGACGGCCGACTGTTGATGATTATGCGAACCGAACTCGGGGCGATCTACAAATCCGAATCGAACAACCAGGGGCAAACCTGGTCCGAGGCGACATCGCTCGGTGTCGAGTCGCCGCAGTCGTGCCCCGATTTGCTCAAAGATCCCGCGACCGGACATCTCGTCCTCATCTGGAACGCAGCGAAATACGATCCGAATTGGTATTCGCATCAGGGAAAACGAACGCCGTTGAGTGCCGCGGTCTCAAAAGACGACGGCAAGACGTGGTCGAAACCGCGTCACATCGAGACCGATCCGATGCGGGCGTTTTCGAATCCCGGCGCGTTCATCACGAGCAAAGGAATGTTGTTCCTCAATTATTGGACCTGCGAATACCAGGACAACGGTGCCTTTGTGTCGTACCCCATCGATTTGAAAATCGCCACGGTCGATGCCCAATGGTTATACGAATAACCTACTCACCGGTTAGCCGCTACGCAACGCGAAGCGCTAGCCCTTACAATAAACCAAACGCTCCGCGTTGCGTCGCGGCTAACCAAACAACGGCATTTGACGAAAGGAATTTCCCAATGACCAACCCCATTCTTCGCAGAGATTTTCTCAACCGCACCGCACTCGGTGGAATCGGCCTGGCCGCGGCGACGTCGTCGCTCGGGTTTGCCGCCGATGATAAACCTTCCGAGCGCGTCGTCGTCGGCGTGATGGGGCTTTCACGCGGCCGAAGTCTGGCGACGCAATTCGCCAAACAGCCGAATGTCGAAGTCAAATACCTCTGCGACGTCGATTCGACCCGTGCCGAAAGCTGTGTCGCCGACGTCGAAAAAATCGGAAACTCGAAGCCACAGGCGATCGGCGACTTTCGTCAGATCCTCGACGACAAAGAGGTCGACGCTCTCATTTGTGCCGCTCCCAACCACTGGCACGCACCAGCGACCATTCTCGCCTGTAAAGCGGGTAAACACGTCTATGTCGAAAAACCATGTTGCCATTCGCCGCGCGAAGGAGAACTCATGATCGAAGCGGCTCGCAAGTATCAGCGGGCCGTACAGGTCGGCACACAGCGCCGCAGCAGCGGCGGCATTCAGTTGGCTGTCGAAGCGATGCACGCAGGAGAACTCGGCCACGTCTACGCCGCCAAAGCGACCTATGCCAGCGCCCGTGGATCGATCGGCATCGGCAAACCGGCCGACGTTCCCGAATATCTCGACTACGACCTCTGGCAGGGACCGTCGCCGCGAACGCCCTATGTTGATAACCGCGTCCATTACAACTGGCATTGGTCCTGGCAATGGGGGAACGGCGAACTCGGCAACAACGGCGTGCATACGCTCGATCTCTGTCGTTGGGGGCTCGGCGTCGATTACCCGATCCGCGTCACCTCGAACGGCGGACGCTACTGCTTCGACGACGATCAGCAGACCCCCGATACACACGCCGTGAGCTTCGAGTTCGACAACAAGAGCCTGATTACCTGGCAAGGTTTCAGTTGCAACCGCCGCGATCAAGACGAATTCATCACCTTCTACGGTGACAAAGGATCGATTCGCCTCGACGACAGCGGAAGTTTCATTCTGTTCGATGCCGGGAATAAAGAAGTCCGCCG
The DNA here is from genome assembly GCA_027618475.1 of Planctomycetota bacterium. Classification (GTDB taxonomy): domain Bacteria; phylum Planctomycetota; class Planctomycetia; order Planctomycetales; family Planctomycetaceae; genus JAQCEJ01. Next base: position 16,078 of record JAQCEJ010000074.1, read on the forward strand.
CGAACCCGGCACCCGCGGCGACACCGAGCACATCGAGAATTTCTTAGCGGCTGTTCGCAGCGACAAGTGGGACATGCTCAACTGCGAGATCGAAGAAGGCCACAAGAGCACGCTGATGTGCCACCTCGGCAACATCGCCCAACGCACCGGCCGCACTCTCACCTGCGACCCGAAAAGCGGCCAGATCATCGGCGACGAAAAAGCAATGAAATACTGGTCACAAGACTACGAACCGGGCTGGGAACCGACGGTGTAGCCGCGATATTTAGGTTATTTCAGTTATCCATCGCTCAAAACGGCAAGTGTATCTTTACCGACGTCGATGAAGCGATAACCACGTTCCTCAAGCAACGTCTTGCACGCAAATTGCACATGCGGCAGGAGATGGCAATGTTCATAATTAATGATGTGCGGTAATAAGCCGACATCGAGCACTGCTTTGACGATGATGTAGTCGAAGCCTTCAGTATCGACTTGCAGAAGATCGATATCTTTGATGTGATGCCGGGAAAACAGGTCGGGAATCGTGGCGACGCTGACGTTCAGTGATTCGATGAGATGTTCGCCAATTCCCTCTTTGATCAAGTGATCTTTGCTGAAACTCGCCATGCTGTGCCAGTATTTGGGTACTTCGGCATCGCGTTTGACGCGATAGATGGGGATCGTGCCGGGTTTGTCGCCGATGGCTATATTCTCGAAGATCAATCCGGGATAACCGGCGTAGTTTGCGACGAGCTTTTCAAAAAAGTCCGGCAATGGCTCGACCAGCAATCCGGTCAGTTGGTGTTCCAGCACCAGTTTTCGAAGAGGGTCGTCGTGTATGCCGTCGTTCGCACCGACTTGCACGAAAAAGTAATTCTTGTTTTCGGCCAGCCGCTCGCGGACGAGCAATGGAAGAACCTCAAACGGATGAATCACATCAGGCATATATCGAATGATGTCATAGCCGAATGATTGAAAAGTTTTTTTGATGAAAGCTTTCAGATTCATTATCCACTTTCGACAGAACAACCAAGTACGACGACTTGTTCATAACCGCTGAAGATTAGAACAGAAATTCCTTCATCGAAGAAATGCAGCGACATGCCGTCGAGAATCCTGCAAGGAACTGTGAGGGCGATCTGCGGTCGACCGGGGAAATTACCAGATCTAAATCAACTCCGCAATCGGCTTCCCATCCGTCAGTATCGGGATCGGTCGTCCCGAGAGGTCGAGGTACGACTGGGTCGTATCGATGCCGAACTGGTGGTAGATTGTCGCTAACAGGCAGTTGCTGTTCATCACTCGTTCGACGGGGTGTTCGGCTTTGTCGTTCGTCGCACCGATCACCTGGCCCATCTTCAGGCCGCCGCCGGCAAGCAGGATGCTCATCGCATGCGACCAGTGATCGCGTCCGGGACGGCCACTGGCGTCTTGATTGCGAATCTTCGGTGTGCGGCCGAATTCGCCACAGAAAATGAACAACACTTTCTGGTCGAGTCCCCGTGCGTAAATGTCTTCGATAAGTGCCGAGACCGATTGATCGAACGACGGCAGTTTTTCGCGATACGCGTTAAAGATGTGCGAGTTGACCGAATGGTCGTCCCAGTTGCTGGTGCGGCCGGTCTCTTTCTTCAGCCGGTACGATGCCTGGCATTGCACGAACCGCGACCCCGCTTCGACCAGCCGGCGGCAGGTGAGCAGGCTGCGGCCCCAATGCGTCTCGCCGTACCGCAACCGCTTCGCTTCGGTTTCGCGTTCGAGGTCGAAGGCTTCGCGTGTTCGCGGACTCGACAAGAGGGCGATCGCCCGCTGCTGATTGCCGTCGACGGCGTCCATCATGCCGGTTTTGTCGATCTCGTTCGGCAGGCGATCGATCGCCGAACGCAATTGCGAACGCCGTTGTAACGTGAGAATCCCTTCGGGGGAAATCTTGAGAACGTCGTTCCCTTTTCCCGAATTGTAAATGGCCACCGGTTCGTAGGTGTTGCTGCCGGTCGCCGACGACGAATACGGGCTCGGCATGTAGGCCCAGTATGACGGGCCGAGATAACCGGGTCCGCCGCCGTAAAACTTGGTGTCGGCGACGTAGAGCGGAATATCGCTCGCCGTGTGCGAGACGTGCTTGTAGACGATCGAGCCGATGTCGGGGTATTCGGAGACGTTGAGATTCGCGGCCCGAGAGGCGTAGCCGGTCAGCAGTCGATGCGTTCCGCCGGAATGTTCGTTCCGCTCGTGATGCAGCGACCGCACGAGTGAAAATTTATCGGCAAGCTGCGCGAGCATCGGCAGCTCTTCGGTGATTTCGATCCCCGGCACGTTGGTCGCAATCGGCTTGAACGGTCCGCGATATTCGGCAGGAGCATTCGGCTTGAGATCGAACAGATCGAGATGGCTGGGACCGCCATTGGCCCAGAAGAGGATGACCGAGTAATCGGGATCGACCAATGACGTTTCGGACTCCGCCGCGAAGAGGCGACTGAGTGAGGGTTCAACTCCCCCGGCGAGAGCTCCCATGCTAAGCCCGCCGATCTTGAGCCACGACCGGCGATCAAGCGGCCCGGGGCAGTGCAAATATGGATTGAGTGACGGCATCTTCGGCTCCGTGCGCTGTCATCAAATCGGCAACGATGACGACCGTGTACCATCATAACACATTAGCGACCACTGATGGAACCTGGATAACGTAGTGACCATAGATTTGAATTAAAATCCGTTCGTTATTGATCGACCTGTACTTTCTTGAAGCAAGGGATTGACCGAATGATAACTTGCTGGTCCGACCCTATTATTGACGCAACCGAATTCGATGAACTTCCACTAACAATAATCTGCCACGGTAAAAGTCTCTGTCAGATTGGTTCGTAAAAAAGGTGCATAACCTTTTCATAAGCTGTGGATTCGATTCGGGATGATTTCTAAGCTGGATGGCTATGATTCCTCCAAAGTTTGACGGAGGATAGGTTACGATATCTGCAAAGTCGCCGTTTAACGACAAAAGAATAACATCGAGTTTTTGCGCCAACGCGATGACTTCGCTATCCGAAGAGTCAACCGGCAGATGTTCGCGAAGACGCACAACAGCGTGTCCATTTTCACAAAGGGACTCGACAATCGCATTGGACACACAGTGGTCCGCAAGGAATTGAAGTCCCATCATACAGACACTTCAAATTCGGCGAGTGCGCGGGCATAGTCAAGACATGCTCCGATTTGCTCCGTGAGCAGGTCAGGAAATTCTGAGACGATTTCTTCCGTCGTTTTTCCTGCAGCAAGGTATCCCAGAATTAAACTCGCAGGAATCCTTGTCCCTTTAATGCGAGGTTTTCCGTGCAACACGTCTGGCGTACTCACGATGTGCTCTCGCCAATCGATAGGCATGATTTGGTCCTCTTGTCGTGATCACGTTTGTCGCGCGTCAATTAATTTCGTGTTAGCTCCGCTGCACGTCGCGGCTGACCCATTTTTCTTACTTCGCGGCTTGTGCTTCGACAGGTTGTATGCGTAACAGTTCGTTGTACGAACGCAATTCGGCCGTTTGCGTCTGTGAGTCGATTTTGAGCTGATGAAATCCGGTTGTGGTGGGCAGAGACGAATCGATGAGCGTGGCTCCGCCAGACTTGTCGACCGCCGTCAGACGTGTCTCCCAGTAACCGCCGATATTTCCTTCCCGTTTATATTCGCGGCCGAGAAAAACGAGGATCGGCGATTCACCCAGGCTTTCGAGGCAGAGGTTCTGATTGTTGATTTCCTTCGTCCAGATCGGTTCGGTCGAACCGGGACGGAACGCATGAAAGATGCCATTAGCCCGCATCGCAGGCATGCTGTCGGCGTGAAAGATGTTCCCCTGCCGGTTGTTGGATATGGCATACGTCAGATATGCATCCGAAAAGACATACACTTCGGGGTTCGGCTTATTTTCTTCACGACCGGCGATCTTTCCGACAACGGTGAGTTCCCCGGTCTCCAGATTTAACGAGTTGATCTCGCCATCGGCGTGCAGAATGTTCATCGTCGTGGCGGTATCTTGTGCGACATGACTTGCGGCGGGGATCGATCGGGTCCAGATGGCGCGCTGACGAATCGGGTCGTACAATTCGAACGTTACGTCTCCCTGTTTTCCGCGCTGTCCCGTGTGATGGCCGATCAGAAATCCTCGTTCGGTCACTTTAATGGTATGCAGCAGTTGTTTCGAGAGCGTATCATCGTCGATCATCTGGCCGTCGAGGGCGCGGAAGATTTTCATCTGTGTTCCCTGTGGCGTGGTCGCGACGAGCATGTCGGAATTGCCGAACAGACTCGATTTCGTCGACAGATCCGATCGTTTCCAGAGAACCGCTCCGCTACGGGCATCGAGCATCGTCAATCCGCGGCGATGCGAGACGCCGATGTACTGTTCGTTGGCAATCGTCAACGGGTTCTTGAAACCGGGACGGCGGGTCAGACTGCTGCGGGAAATCCACTGCGTGGCGGGTAACATCGGTTGCACGCCGACCGGCTGCTGGTAATACCCGGGAGCGCCCGATCGCTCTTCCATCGGCCAGCTCCAAAGAATTTTGCGGTCGAGCAACGACAGACGGTGGATCACATCGTGATGATTCACCACAAGCTGATGCCCGTCGGCGATCCCCGTGATCGGCGATCCGTAATTCTGCGAACTCTTCGATCGTAGCGGCAACGTCCAGAACACACCGTTATCGCCACCAAGAATCGTCAGGCGTTCTTCCGACGGAAAGATCTGGAATCGATGCTGATTGAAGAACGGCCACGTTCCTCCTTCGAACATCAGCGATTGCGATTGTTGTGCCCAGTACCCTGCCCCGCTACGGACGAGCTGAAATTCGTTTTTCTCCCACGTAAGATCGCTGAGCGGCCGGGAGAGCGGGATCTTCCCTTCGTCAGCCAACTGAGTAAAGAACTCGTGTCCGGTCTTTCCCATCGAGAGCTTCACGGCGGCGTATTCACCTTGCAAGCGTTGGTAACACGCGAGCGCATCGGGCATAAATCCGGCCGATTGATACATCTCTGCGAGTTGGAGCCACGCCGAGGCTTGTTGTTCGCGATTGCCATGCCGCGTAAGTTGCATCAAGCATTGTTCGGCTTCGAGCCATTCTTCGTTGGCAATGGCCCGTCGTGCGAGTCCTTCGAGTAGTTGATGTCCGGCTGGATGAAACCCGAACAGCTTGACGTAACGGTAACAGAGGGCAGTATCGTCCTCCGAGATGACCCCTGACGACAGGTTTTCGGAATTGTCCGCGTTGATTTTCGCTATGATCGTCGCGGCATATTCATTCAGACGGGCGCTGAAGACTTTATTGAATTCGATATTTCGCCTCTGATACAAATCGAGGAATTGCCCCGCGAGCCAGTTGTCGAAACTGAGGTTTTCGACGCGCGCCCGACGATTATCGGACGTCGAAACGCCTTCGATCGTCAGCTCGTCGACAATCGGTTTCGATAGCATCAGCTCCCACAGGGTGTCGAGCGCCGCCGTCAGTTCGCCCCGAGCGATCCAGCGTTCCAGCGCCAGGTCGGTGGCCGACTGCCGCTCGGACGGCGTTACCGCCAGTTTCTGGAATTCGTCAAATTCGGCATCGTGACTTTTCAAATCGCTTTGAACGAGATCGTGCAATGTCTGACGGATCAATTCGTCATAGCGAACCCGGTCGTCGGCGGAAAGTTTTTCGGCATCGATTTTGTGGAGATGTTCCAGTGTCGTCTCCGATTCATGAGACAATGCCGTGATTTCAGCTTCGCGGAGATAGGTCCAGGGATCATCAGGATTTTGATCCCGACGTTGCTGAAGTTCGGCCAGAATCGGCTCCCGGAGTTCGAAGCTGTCGACACCGAACGGACTTTGCGACAACAACTGATTGCCATACAACAACAGATTTCCCAGGGGATAACCATCGGGCAAAAATGTCGCCGACAGCTTCGTGCCGGCCGTCGTATCGATGGTCAGGAGCTGTCCCGACTGGAGGGGGAGATAAAAATGATTTCCGGCGAGAGCCCCGTGGCCGCAGGGATGTCCGTCGGCTTCGTCAATCGTTGTTTTCCAGACTTCATTACCTGTTGCAAGTGACAATGCCGTCACGTGGTCGGTTCCGACCAGGATCGCCCGATCGTCGACGACACCGGCGAGGTATAGAAAATTTCCTTTCGGTTGCTGCCAGAGCAGCGTGCCATCCTGCAAATTCAGACAGACGAGCGTCGGTTCTTCCGAGGGAGTAAACAACACGCGATGGCCGACGATCATCGGAGCCGACGGTGTCCAGCGGGCATTGAGCGGACGATAATCGGCTACGGCCAGTTGCTGACGGTTTTCATTCGGATTGGCCTGAGGGAGCGAATAGCGATAGGCCCACAACAGACTGTGCTGCCGGCGATCGACGCCGAGCAACCAGCCGACGCCGGTCGGACAAACGAGGACTCCCTGTGACGATGAAACATGCAGGGGCCACCAGCGGCGGACGAGATCCTGTTCGATCTTGGCGTTGATGTACGAAATCAGCTGCGACCAGAGTTCCTGTCCGTTATACGGATCGAGACCAAACACGCGGAGTTCGTTGTCCCGTTCGCCGATAACGATCAATTCACCGCCATCGACCAGCGGCGGCCCGAGAAAGTTTTCGCCGGCGAGCGAAAGATCGAACGGTTCGTCGCGCTTGACCCCGCCGACTTCCCAGAGCGGACGTCCCGAGTGCAGGTTGTAAGCCGTCAGTTTATTGCTCGTCCAGTCGCGATGCAGCGGGTCTTCGTCATTGGGATCGCCTCCCCACGGCGGTGTGCCGGGCTGACGATGCGAAAAGACGGCCTGATCTTCGATCACGAACAGACGTTCGCCGTCGCTGCTCATGGCGCCAAACGAGGCATCCTGCAGCAACAGATTGAGCAGCGGATGCGAGGCGCCGTTTCCATAATACTGATTCTGGGCGACCATGAAGTTAAACTGGCCGCCGACTCGCATATTGACGTTGATCCGTCCGCGGCCGCGCACCTTCATGAGGTTGATACCCTGCTTTTGCATGATATTCTGATCGATCGCTCCATCGATCAACTCTTCGGGAGAAAACCGGGCATCGGTCTCCCAGAGCATGTGCCCCGTCTCGGCCTCGACTACGCGAATGCCGCCTAGGGTGCGAAAGACGACCTTTCCGTTAAACGCCAGGGGAAACCAGGCGGGAATGATCGACAATCCCTCGTCGATCAAGTCGTCATACATCAGGTTGATCTGATCGACAATTTTGCTGTCGTTCGTCGACGGCTGAATCCACCGGCGCAACAGCAGCGGGTCTCGTCCGACCATCGTCGCAGCCCGGTCTGGAGCCCCTAGAAACTGCTTCCATTCGCTAACCGGTCCCGAGTTGACGGGACTCAGCAGAAAATCTTCTACGCGAAAGCGATACGAAGGATCAGACTTCCCCCCAATCGAAATCGGCTGAGGCTCGAGCGATTCAAGATGATCTCGTGCCACCGTAAACAGTTCTTCCTGTCCCGCCAGTTTCCAGGCCAATGCCGCCTTGATGAGCCATTTCGGATCTCTGGTGAGCGGTGCCTCGACGGTCATCAGGCGTTCAAACCAGCGCCCCGCGAGAACATATTCACCGCGTTGAAAATGATACGACCCCAGCCAGTTGGCCGCGACGATGCCGCTCGACGTATGAAAGAACTTGGACGCAACTTCGAGAATTCCCGAACTGTTTCCGCTGCGAAGCGAATCGTTAAACAGCCGTTCGGCCAGGCCGTCGTACTGATCGCGATAGAGTTCCTGTGCCTCAATCGGCAACGTGCCGATCAGCCGCTGCGCTTCGGATCGGATTGAGATCCAGTGCCCGTCGGGTGTGCGGTAGAGCGAATCGTCGGGCTTTTCGAGAATTTGCTGCAGGCCATCGAGAGCCTGCTTCCATTGCTTCAGGTCGACCCATTTCCGAATTCGCCTCATCGTCGACGCCTGCTTGAGGTCGTGCGGAGCTAGCGAATCGATCTGATCGCGAATCGGCGCATTCGCATCGACGTTCCCCTCCTGGTCGGGACCGTTACCCTGCGGAGCGGCGGGTTGCATTGGCACCTGAAATATTTTTTTAATGAGATTCTGAAAAGGAACCTGAATCGCTTTCTTGGGAGTCGCTCCCTTCTTTTCTTTCGCTTGATCGGCTTCGTTTTTCTTTGCTTCCGCCTGCTTCTCGGCCTCGGCTTGTTTCTGCTTCGCGTCTTGCTCGACCTGCACCTTCGCAGGAGTGTCGTCGTCCCCCCGGACTGCTGACCACGAGAAAATCGTAACGCCCCCCGTTATCAACAGGATCATGATCAGACGGGCCGAACATCGACGGGGGCCTGATGACGTATTCTTCAGGGATCCGTCCGTATGGCGATGCATCGAGAATGGGTCCATCATCTGCGATTCCTCTCGTGAACTTTTAATCATGGTGTGGCGGATCGACTGACCGGTCTTCGGAGCACGAAAACCTCAACTTACCACGAGTGTTAGTATACACCCCCCTGCTCTCCCCGTCAGCATTTTCCGGGAAACATTCTCGGCGACAAACCGAATTAACACGCACAAGAGAACGGGGCCATTGACAGGTCTCGGCGTCCCATTCCAGACCAAATTTCTTGTTCCGTTAGCAGCCCGTTGAAAAATGGGTGGCACTGTCGGCTTGTCCGGCAGTGTGCTTGTCTGGCAGTGAGGTTGTGAGGCATCGGAAAAACCTGGGGGGACAAGCCACCCATGGCACACAAAATATGATCATCCACCATTTCAACAGGCTGCTTGACGACGGACGATCGGTCCGAGCCGATCCACACCAATCGTCGTAAATCGGCTCTGGGAAACGCCCGCTCAGCTTCGTCTTGCTCTCAATCACGGTTTTCACGTAAACTCCCCGACTACCTGAGACTTTCATCTTGAAACTTCAGAACAGATTTCATGCCCCGTCTGGCAACCGGTTGGTCTAACGAAAATTGTCGTACATCGGTCATGAAATCGCGTGTCAGTAAAATCTGTTAGAAACCAGGGCACTCGAACGAGGGAGCGAACATGAGTGCAACGTTTTTGACTCGGTTGATGTTTTCCGGAATAACCGGCATCGGAATCGGCGTCCTTCTTGCGGGCTGCGGACAATCTTCGCAGCCCTCCTCCGAAGAGTCTGCGGCGGATGTGACGATTAACGCCGGTCCATCGACCGGTTCCGATACGGCATCCTCCCCGTCGTCGACGAAAGGTGCGTTGCCGACCGTGTCGATTTCGAACGCAAAGGTCAATCCTGCCGGTTCGGTCGACGCGGACACCAACGAAACGATCACCATCGCCGACCTCGAAGTCGGCAGCGCCGAATGGCTGCTCCGCGAAATCACGCGTCTGAGAGTACAACCTTATCCCGATGACAAAGACGCCGACCGGCTTAAGGAAGTCCGCCGCGAGAGAAACCTCAAGCTGATCGAACTGGCGACCGAAGTCATCTCGCAAACGCATGAAGACGTCGAACAAGAACGATTGTTTCGCCTCGGCGTTCATCATTTGATGGAAGCCCGTATGGAGTTGGCACTCAGTGGCGACAAAGAACATATCGACCAGTTGTACGGCGACGCGGCCTCGCTTTATCAGCGAAGTCCCAGTTCCAAGGCGGCGGAAGAAGCCGCTTACGTGCTCGTGAAGTTTGCTCAGACGAATGCGACCCGTTTTGCGAAACAGGAACCGCGATGGCTGGAAGAGTTCGCTCGTCAGGCCCGAATGTACGTCAGTAATTTTCCGCAAGATCGACTGCGCGGTCCCAATGCGTTATTCGCCTCAGCGGAATCGTGCGAATTGTACGGCCGTATCGACGAAGCGAAGGTCTGTTACGCGTTGTTGCAGCAACAGTTTCCCGATCATCTGTTGGCGACGCAAGCGACGGGAATTCTCCGCCGTATCGCTATCATCGGACAACCGATGGCGTTAGGGGGACCGACACTCGCAGGCGACTACTGGTCACTCGATGACGTGCGCGGTAAGACCGTCTTGATTGTGTTCTGGTCGAGCAATGCGACTCGCTTCGCAAATGCCACCGAGACTCTGAATTCCCTTCACCGGCAATACAGCGGAAGTGGTCTGGAAATCGTGGGAGTCAATCTGGACCTGGACGAAGACGATGTGAAGGAATTCCTGAAATCCCGGCAGATCGAATGGCCACAGATTTTCTTCGTAGAGGAAGACCAGCGCGGGTGGGATCATCCGGTCGCAAATTATTACGGAATTCGCCAGGTTCCGATGTACTGGCTGGTGGACGAACAGGGAATCGTCCGCGAGACGAATGTGCCGCTCGAACAACTAACCGATCTCGTTTCGCAGTCTGTCAGCGTGAACGAGGCGGAGCGAACCGAGTCTCCAGCGATCAATAAATAAAATCGGCCGCTACATCGCCGATCGATACGCAACGGGTCGCGTGCCTCGTCATGCGATGTCAATTCGTTGTTGCCAGTATCACAACCGTTTTCGAGAACGGAACATGGCGACAGACGGTGTCTATATAGCCGACTTCTGACAGGCCGGAACATGGCCCCTTCACTCGGATCATTCATCTCAATACGACACGGATGATCCCCTCGACGTGAACGGCTCCACCCCTCACAAATCGTAAACGCTTGCAACTTGACATGCGTTCACATACAACACTAATAGGGACGTGAACGGTCTGCGGACGGACGAAAATCCCTTCCAACGGTGGTATCAATGAACGGATTTTTCGCACCTGCTTGTGAAAAATTGTGTTATTTTCCGAATAAAAACACATCGCAAGCGAACAAATTTGCGTCCGCAATCATAAAGGAACATTGCCATATCACTCCCTGGGTATCCTCCACCAAGTACACCATAACGCAACATATTGTAATTAGATGCTTTACAATCCATACACCAGCCGTCACACGATACAATTTTAATACATCGGCACGATAATCTATGATTGAAATCAGCTCGATTAGAACGGCATATTCCTGTTTTAAATCTCCGAAATTAGATGATATGAAGTGATTTTTTTTCATATTTTTGACATTTTTCACTGATGTTGATTTGTGTCCATGTGATCAAATGCCTAAAATATGGGCAACACAACTTCATCTAAACTTCAGGTTTTGCCTCGTATGTCATCCCCCGGTTCGTTGAGTTTTATGATACTAATCGGGAAAAAATAATGGGCCGCAGGGAATGGGTGTGAGCACTAATAGGTCGAACAAAGGTAACCGTTTTTGGGAGGAAAACTCGTGAATCCGACTGTCAGCAAAACGCAATTGACGACACGCCAACAAGAGATCTTCGATTTCTTGAAGGACAAGATCCTCAATCGAGGATATGGCCCCACCGTTCGTGAGATCGGTTTGAAATTCGGCATCCGTTCCCCAAACGGTGTCATGTGCCATCTCAAGGCTCTCGAAAAGAAAGGGTTGATCACCCGCGAGTCGCATATGTCTCGTGCGATTCAACTCTCGGACCCGCCAAATAAGCGGACCAGTCTCGTTCTCGCCGGTACCATCGCCGCCGGTACCCCCGTGCTGGCTGTTCAGCAGGACGAACGTATCGACTTCGGCGACCTCTTCGGCGAAGAAGATCACTTCTGCCTTCGTGTCAAAGGGGAATCGATGATCGAAGACCAGATCGCCGATGGAGATTTCGTCATCGTCCACCGTCAGTCGACAGCACGAAACGGCGATATCGTCGTCGCCGTCGTCGACGGAGAAGACGCCACGCTGAAACGATTCTACAAAGAATCGGGCCGCATTCGCCTCGAACCAGCGAATAAAAAAATGCAGCCGATCTATTCAAGCAACGTTCAGATCATGGGTATCGTTCAAGGCGTTATTCGTCGTTATAAGTAATCACAATTCATCCGATAGCAATCGACGGCCGGTCGGCGAGTTATCATCTCGTCGGTCGGCTTTTTTCACAGGGCCAGCGCGCACTCTGGGTTAACTTGGTAGTCTGAGGCGACTTGCGCTGTGGTGTTGTGTGTGGT